>JAGWIJ010000174.1 GCA_028873535.1 Pseudomonadota bacterium | reverse complement strand
AGCGGCTGCCGCCAGACGCACTGCCGGCGCGCGCCAGGCTGCGCTGCGCGGCGCGCTGCTGGTGCGCCAGGAAGCGCCGGCGGTTGTCGGCGGCGGCGGGCGCCTGCCATTCCGCGCCAGGATCGCGCAGCTCGATGCAGTCGACCGGGCAGGGCGCCAGGCACAGCGTGCAGCCGGTGCAATCCTGCGCGATCACCGTGTGGCTGAAGCGGCGCGCGCCCACAATGGCATCGACCGGGCAGGCCGGCAGGCAGCGCGCGCAGCCGATGCAGTCCTCTTCGCGGATCCAGGCGATCTGCAGCGGCAGCGGCGCGTGGGCCGGCGGCAGCAGTGGCAGCGCTGCCAGCGCGGCCAGTTGCGGCACCAGGCCGGCGCCGCCGGGTTCACACAGATTGGCACTGGTGGTTCCGCCGGCAAGCGCCTCGGCGTAGGGGCGGCAGGCCGCGAATCCGCAGCGCGTGCACTGGGTCTGCGGCAGCAGCGCGTCGATACGGTCGGCCAGGCTCATGCCAGCGCGCGACAGATCTCGTCGACCAGACCCGGGCCACGGTAGATCAGGCCGCTGTAGACCTGGATCAGGCTCGCGCCGGCATTGAGCATGGCGCGCGCCGAGGCAGCGTCCGAAATGCCGCCGACGCCGATGACCGGCAGACGTCCGCGCAGACGCTCGGCCAGGTGGCCGACCACCTCCAGGCTGCGCTGGCGCAAGGGCAGGCCGCTCAGGCCGCCGGCTTCACCGGCGTGGGCCAGGCCCTCTACGCCCTGACGCGAGAGCGTGGTGTTGGTCGCGATGACGGCATCCATGCCTTCGCCGACCAGGGTCTCGGCAATCTCGTCGAGTTCCGCATCGGACAGGTCGGGCGCGATCTTCACGGCAATCGGGATATGGCGCTGCTGTGCCTGACCGCACTCGTCGCGCAGGCGCGCCAGACTGCCCAGCAGCGCGCGCAGTTCGCCGGCGCCTTGCAACTGGCGCAGGTCGCGGGTGTTGGGCGAGGAAATGTTGATGGTCACGTACGAGGCCAGGCCATGCACGCGACGGAAGGCCAGCAGGTAGTCATCCACCGCGCGTTCGATCGGCGTGTCGAAGTTCTTGCCGATATTGATGCCCAGGATGCCGCGATGGCCGCTGGCGCGGATATTGGAGAGCAGGGCATCGACGCCGCCGTTGTTGAAGCCCATGCGGTTGATCAGCGCCTGCGCCTGCGGCAGGCGGAACAGGCGTGGCCGCGGATTGCCGGGCTGCGGCCGTGGCGTGACGGTGCCCACTTCGATGAAGCCGAAACCCAGTGCTGCCAGCGCCGGAATGTGGGCGGCGTTCTTGTCGAGCCCGGCCGCCAGTCCCAGCGGGTTGGGGAAGGACAGGCCCATCACGGTGCGCGCTGCCACCAGCTGGCTGGAGGGCGGCGGCGTGACCAGGCCCAGGCGCTGCGCCATGTCGAGCCCTGCCAGCGACATTTCATGGGCACGCTCGGGGTCGAGCGCAAACAGCAGGGGACGGGTGAATTCGTAGAGCATGCAGGGAGCCCGGCAGCCTCGCGGCCTTGGGGTCAGGGAGTGGCGTCGGGATCGAGGGTGGCCCTGGACAGGCCGTTGCGCGGTACGTCGTCGATGGGAAAGGCCTGGTCATCGACACTGCCGGCGCTGCCCGCTGCGGCTGACAGGCGCGTCTGCGGCGCCCAGCGGCCTTCGTGCAGGCCCTCCAGCGCGGCAAAGTTCTGCTTGTAGGCCATCTTGCGGCATTCCTGGATCAGGTAGCCCAGGTACAGGTGCGGACGCCCGCGGCGCTCGCATTCGCGGATCTGCCACAGGATGTTGTAGACACCGTAGCTTGCGCCCGGCACGTCGGGATCGAAGAAGGTATAGACCGAGGACAGGCCATCCTGCAGTTCGTCGACGATGCTCACCATGCGCAATTCGCTGTGCTCGCGGAACTCGACCAGGAAGGTGCGCACATGGCTCTGCAGCAGGAAGTGGCTGTACTGCTCCTGGCTGTCCTGGTCCATGCCGCCGCTGGTATGGCGTGCCGACTGATAGCGCCGGTAGAGCTCGTAGTGCTCCGGATGAAAGCGCAGCGGCAGGATGTTGGCCACCAGGCGCTCGTGCTTGTGCAGGGCGCGCCGCTGCGAACGGCTGGGCCGGAAATCGGGCACCCGGATGCGCACCGGGATGCACGCGCGGCAATGGTCGCAGTGGGGACGGTAGGTGAAGGCGCCGGAGCGCCGGAAGCCGGCCTCGACGAGGCGCGAATACACCCGGGTGTCGATGACGTGGGCCGGCGTGGCCACCTGCGAACGGGCGGTCCGCTCCGGCAGATAGCTGCAGGGATAAGGTGCCGTCGCGTAGAACTGCAGCTGGTTGATCGGCAGATCGTTCATCGAGGTCATGACGGATTCTAACCCCAAGTCCGCCTGCAGCGGCAGCCCTGGCTGGCGGCACCTCAGTCCTGCCAGGGCAGGTCGCGCGCGGCATCGGCAGCCAGCGTCCAGCGGCCGGGCGCGCGTGGCTGCGCGCACAGCCGCTTCAGTTCGGCCAGGAAGAGCTGGCGCGGGATCTGGCGTGCCCCCAGGCGTTCCAGATGGCCGGTGTGCATCTGGCAGTCGAGCAGACCGAATCCGCTCAGGCGCAGTTGTGCCACCAGATGGGCAAAGGCGATCTTGGAGGCGTCGGTGACCAGGGAAAACATCGATTCGCCGAAGAACACCCCGTCCACCGCCACCCCATAGAGCCCGCCCACCAGCTGTCCGTCCATCCAGGTCTCGACGCTGTGGGCGTGCCCCAGCGCGTGCAGCGCTTCATAGGCGGCGATCATGTGCCGGCTGATCCAGGTGCCCGGCGCACCTGCGCGTGGCGCCGCACAGGCACGGATGGTGGCAGCGAAATCGTGATCGACCTGCACCAGATAGTCGCGGTTGCGCAGCACCTTGCGCAGCGAGCGTCCCGGCTGGAATTCGGCCGGATAGAGCACCATGCGCGGATCGGGACACCACCACAGCACCGGCTCGCCTTCGCTGAACCAGGGGAAGATGCCCTGTCGATAGGCGTTCAGCAGGCGCGCCGGGCTGAGGTCGGCGCCCGCCGCCAGCAGGCCGTTGGGTTGCTGCAGCGCCTGGGTGGCCGGCGGAAAGGGCGTCTCGGGTCCCAGCAGCGTGATCACAGGCCAGGATCCCGGATGCCCGTCCGCCGGTCGCGTCCGCTCAGTTGCGGACGATCACGCCACAGGCCAGACGCTTGCCCGAGTTGCCCGAGGGCTGGGTGGCCATGTCGTCGGGTGCGGCGTGCACGATCAGGGCACGGCCGACGATGCCGTCGTCGCCGGTCAGCGCGAGGTTCTTGACGTGGAAGTTGACGTTGACGGTGCCGTCGGCGCCGGCCGTCACGTTGCCAAGGTCGCCGCGGTGGTGGGCTGTCTCCGGTGCGCCGTGGGGCTGTCCGTCCGGGTTGAAGTGGCCGCCGGCCGACAAGGCGTCGGCGGCGCTGCAGTCGCCCTTTTCGTGGACATGGAAACCGTGCGAACCCGGGCTCAGGTGGCGCAGATTGATCTCGACCAGGGTGTCGCCGCCGTGTTCGGAGAAGCGGATCTCGCCTTCCACCGTGCTGCCGCTGGTCGGTGCCAGGCGCGCAATCGCCGAAGTGGGCTGGCCGTGGTTCATGAGCCCGAAAGTCGGCGCGTCCGGCATCATGCCGCAGGCGGCCAGGGCGCTTGCGGCGGCCAGCACGGACAGTCGCGCCGCGACGCGCACGGGGGCGCTGCTGGCAGGTCTCAGGTCAGGCTGGGACGACGGCTGGGACATGGGAGAAACTCCTTATCGAGGTTTGGCCGGGGGGGCGTCCACGCCATCATACCCCGTGATCGAAGGGCTCCACCGTCACCCAGTCGCCGGCAGCGGCATTGCCGGCCGCTTCCGGCAGGCAGATGAAGCAGTTGGCCAGGCTCATCGACGACAGCATGCCGGAGCCCTGTTCACCGCTGGCCGCCACCTGCCAGCTGCCGTCGGCCGCCTGCGACAGGATGCCGCGCTGGAATTCGAAGCGCCCGGCGGCCTTGCGCAGCGGCGTCAGCGTGCGCGCCGGCAGGCGCACCACCGGCGGCAGCTGCGTGACGCCCATCAGGCGCATCAGCGCCGGACGCACCAACTGCTGGAAGGTGACCATCACCGCCACCGGATTGCCCGGCAGGCCGAAGAAGTGGCCGTTTGCTCCGAGCCGCCCGTAGGCGAACGGCCGTCCTGGCTTGATCGCGATCTTCCAGAACACCGTGCGTCCCAGGCGCGCCAGCATGGTGCGCACATGGTCGGCGTCGCCGACCGAGACGCCGCCGCTGCTGAGCACCACGTCGGCCATGCCGAGCGCCTGCGCGAACGCCGCTTCCAGCGCTTCCGGCCGGTCCGCCACCACACCCAGGTCGTGCAGTTCCACGCCCAGGCGCTCCAGCATGCCGAACAGGGTGTAGCGGTTG
>JAGWIJ010000173.1 GCA_028873535.1 Pseudomonadota bacterium | reverse complement strand
GTCCTTGCACGTCGAGGGCTATTTCGAGGAGACCCGGCTGGGCCATGTGCGCGTCGGTCAGGCGGCGCATGTGACCCTGATGGGCGACCCGCAGGTGCTGAAAGGACACGTGCAGAGCATCGCGGCCGGCATCGAGGATCGCGACCGCGTACTGGGCAGCAACCTGTTGCCCAACATCAATCCCACCTTCAGCTGGGTGCGCCTGGCGCAGCGCGTGCCGGTGCGCATCGCGCTCGACGGCCCGCCCGGCCCGGCGCTGATCGCCGGGCGCAGCGCCACGGTGCGCATCCTGCCGGCCGCCGCCAGCGAGGGGCAGCCATGAAGACGCCCTGGTCAGTACTGGCGCTGGCCTTGCTGCTGGGCGCCTGTGCCCTGCCGGGACCGGGCCGGCTGCCTGCCGACAGCGTGGCCAACAGCGCGGCCGCGAGCGCGCCGTTCGTGGAAAGCGGGCGTCCCGAATTCGATGCCGCCGATCCGCCCGGACCATGGTGGCGCCTGTACCGTGACACGCAGCTCGACGCCCTGGTGGAACAGGCCCTGGCCGCCAACACCGAGGTGCGCGTGGCCATCGCCAACCTGGCACAGAGCGAGGCCATGGTGGCGGAGGTCAACGGTGCACGCGAATTGCGCATCGGCGCCAGCGCGACGGCGGTGCGCGCGCAGGAGTCGGCCGAAGCCTACCTGCTGCCCGAAAAGCTGCCGGTCGAGAACCTGGCCGATGCCGGCATCCGTGTCGCCTGGCAGGCCGACCTGGCGGGCGCGCTCAAGCGCGCGTCCGAGGCGGCTGCCGCCGATGCCGAGGTCAGCCGTTCGCTGCTGCGTGCGGCACGCATGACCATCGCAGCCGAGGTGGCCCGGCAATACGTCGAGAACTGCGCCGCCAGCGCCGAACTGAATGTGGCCGAACAGCAGCTGGCGCTGCAGCAGCGCCAGGCGACGGCCATCGCACGCCAGGTTGCCGGCGGGCGCCGTGCCGCACCCGACATTCCGCGCAGCCATGCGGCTGCCGAGGAGATCCGCGCGACCTTGCCGGGACTGTCGGCGCGCCGGCGCATCGCGCGCTACCGTCTGGCCGTGCTGACCGGCCATCCGCCCGCCGAAAGCCCGCTGGCGGCAGGCGCCTGCACGGCACCGCCGAGCCTGGAACAGGCGCTGCCGGTGGGCGACGGCGCCGGCCTGCTGCGGCGCCGGCCCGATATCCGCCAGGCGGAGTTTATGCTGGCCGGCGCCACGGCGCGGCTGGGCATTGCGCAGGCGGCGCTCTATCCCACCGTGACACTCGGTCTGGGGGTCGGCGCCACCGGCCTGCTCGAACATTTCGGACAGCCGCAGACCCAGCGCTGGAGCCTGGGACCGCTGATCTCGTGGACCCTGCCGGGCACCGCCGAACGTGCACGCGTGCGCGCCGCCGATGCCGCCTCGGTGGCAGCCCTGGCACATTACGACGGCGTGGTGCTGCATGCCCTGGAGGAAGTGGAAAGCGCCATGGCCAATCTGGGCCGCGACCTGGACCGCGATGCCGCACTCAGGAAGGCGCGCGAGGAACAGGGCCAATCAGCGCAGGCAATCCAGAAGCTGTACCAGGGCGGGCGCCTGACCGTGCTGGACGACATCGACGCCCAGCGTGCGCTGAGCAATGCCGACATGGCGCTGGCCGTGTCCGCCGAGCAGATCGCGAGCGACCAAGTGCGGCTGTTCCTGACGCTGGGTGGCGGCTGGCAATAAGGACACCAAAGCAATACCATCACCACACGTTTCCAGAACAGGTGCCTCATGGAGTCACTCGATCGCATCACCCAGCAGCCGGATGTGATGGGCGGCAAAGCCTGCATCCGAGGAATGCGCGTTACGGCAGGTATGATCGTCGGCCAGGTCGGGGCTGGGCACACCATTGACGAAATTCTCGCCGACTACCCTTACCTCGAGCGTGAGGACATCCTGCAGGCGCTACGCTATGCAGCCTGGCGCGCGGAAGAACGCGAGGTTGTCCTGGCCAAGGCATGAAGCTCTTGGTCGACATGAACCTGTCGCCTGCGCTGGCGGCACTGGCGCCACGCGAAGCGCCATCGGGCGCTGAAGATCAAGCCGTGAAGATTAAGCCCCTCTGCAGACTCGAGCATGCTCAAGACCGAACAGCAATCGACCAAGCGCGAACATGACCACGAGAGCTTCAAGCAGGAAGCCTTGGCGTCCTGGAAGAGCTTTCAAGAAACTGGCAGGCACCTGACCGGCCAGGAGGTTCGCATCTGGCTGAACACCTGGGGCAGTGAGGACCAAACCGCACCGCCAGAATGCCACAAGTAGTTGCCAAAGGCCGTCTGGCTGCGGCTTTGGCAACACTCCGGAGGTTCACGGTGGCCAGGAGGGTACTTTCCGGGTAGCGCCGCCAGCCGCTGAAAATCCCGCCGTAAATGGTGGGCGGCGCGTCGCGCGCATGGGAAACTATCCCACAAGCGAAAACGCCACCCGCAAGGGTGGCGCATCGACAGGCTGCCAAGCGATCCGGAAGTTCCGGGTGCTTGGTAGGCGCGATTGGACTCGAACCAACGACCCCCACCATGTCAAGGTGGTGCTCTAACCAGCTGAGCTACGCGCCTACTGAACGACAACCAAGCCCAATATCTTAGCGGGAACGCCGCAATCCCGCAACGGGCACGCCACTGCCACGCGATCGAACGCCCCAAATCACTTGACAATGAACACATAGAAGGCTGAATATAATAGAACATTTTTAAATTCAAGCGCACTGAATCCCCCCGTCAGAGCACTTGCGTTTGCCGGCCAAGGATTGTTCAAACCAAGCCCCTGCTGGCATCCGAAGGAAGCACCCAGATGAGGCACCCCGACCCAGCCATGCGCGATCAGCCCCCCCGCAAGCGCCTGCCGCCACAACACGGGTACGCCCGCGCCGGCGGTTTCACGCTGATCGAAATGCTGGTCACGGTGGCCGTGCTGATGACGCTGGCGGTCGTGGCCGGGGCCACCTTCAGCGGCACCGTCTCGGGCTACCGTATCGCCGGCGCTGCCAACAGCCTGGCGCGCGACTTCCAATACGCACGCGCCGAAGCGCTGCGCCGCGGCCTGCCGGTCTCGGTCTGCGCCAGTACCAACGGTACCAGCTGCAGCGGCAGCACCGCCTGGGCCAGCGGCTGGATCGTGTTCTTCGATGCCAACGGCAACGGCGCCATCGACGCCGGCGACAGCGTGCTGCGCGCCGAGACGCAGTCGACCGGCAATACCACTTTGGCCCCTGACAACGGGACCACCACCGGGGTCACCTTCAACCGCCAGGGCTCGGTGGTGGCCCTGCCCAATGCCGTGGTCACCTTCAAGCTGCACGAAGCGAGCGGCAACGCGGCACTGACGCGCTGCATCACGCTGGTCCCGTCCGGCCGCTCGAGCATCGTCAACGCCGGCAACGGAAACTGTTCATGAACAAATGCCTGTCCCGCCCGAGCGGCTTCAGCATGATCGAGGTGATGGTGGCCCTGATCGTGATTGCCATCGCTCTGTTCGGCACCGCCAAGATGCAGGCGCTGGGCATCAATTCCAGCCACAACTCGGCGGTGCGCTCGATCGCGGCGCTGCAGGCTGCGTCGATGGCGGCCGCGATGCGCGCCAACCCGGCGTATTGGGGCAACAGCAGTTCGCCACCGCCGACCACGGTGGCGAGCTACAGCTACAGCAGCAGCACCAATGCGGTGACGCAGACCACCGACAGCACGCTGAGCTCTGCCACCGACTGCGGTGCCGGCGCCTGCTCGCCGCAGCAGATGGCGGCCTACGACCTCAGCCGCTGGATCACCAGCCTGGCTGCCGCGCTGCCGGCGGGCGGCGCCAACGTGGCCTGCGCGGTGCCCAGCAGCACGGTGCCGGAGACCTGCACCATCGAGGTCGACTGGATCGAAAAGCAGGTGTCGGCCAACGCCCTGACCTCAGGCGGCACCGGCAACAGCCTGAGCCGGTTTTCCTACAAGCTGATCGTGCAGCCATGAAGATGACCCCCACCCGCCGTGGCCACGCCGGCTTCAGCCTGGTCGAACTGATGGTGGCGATGGCGATCACCATGGCGCTGTCGGTGGGCATGCTCAATCTGCTCATGAGCACGCGCAGCACCAGCCTGGCGCAGAACGCGCTGGAGCAGGTGCAGGAGGATCAGCGCCTGGTGCTGGCCCGGCTGATCGACACCGTGCAGAATGCAGGCTACTTTCCGGGCGCCCTCAATTCCAGCGCCAGCACGGTGTTCACGTCCACGCAGGCGCCGTTCACGGCGACCGGACAGGTGGTGTACGGCGTGAGCGGCACCGGTGCGCCGGGTGACACGCTGGTGGTGCGCTATCAGGCCGGCCTGCCCGCCAACGGCGACCAGACGCTGGACTGCAGCGGCAGCACCAACACCACGGCCGGCAACCTCATGATGACCAACCAGTTCAATGTGGATGCCAGCGGCAACCTGGTGTGCACCGTCAATGGCACCGCCGTGCCGCTGGCGGCGGGGGTCAGCAACTTCCAGGTCCTGTATGGCGTCGATACCAATAGCGACGGCTCGGCC
>JAGWIJ010000054.1 GCA_028873535.1 Pseudomonadota bacterium | reverse complement strand
CGGCCGGCAGTGCGCCCAGGTCGACCACCGGCAGGCCCGGCAGCGGCGCCGGCGCACGCAGGCGTTCCAGCAGCAGCGGCGGCGAGGTGGCCGTCAGTGTGGCCAGCCGCAGGATGGTCTGGTCCGCCAGCGCAGCCAGTGCCGGCAGCTGCGCCTGGGTGGTCTCGGTCAGCGCCAGCGCGCGCTGCTGGTCGAGGTCGGTGGCACGTCCGGCATCGAAACGTGCCTGCACGATAGCCAGCGAGGCGCGCTGGTTGTCCAGCGCGCGCCGCGTGACGTCCTGGCGCTCCTGGGTGCCGCGCAGCACCAGATAGTTGCGCGCCACTTCGGCCACCACCGAGATGCGCGCGGCATCGACCCCGGCTGCTCCGGCAGCGGCCCTGGCACTGGCCGCTTCCCGACCGCTGCTGGCGCGGCCGAACAGGTCGAGTTCCCAGTTGGCGACGAAGCCTGCGTCGATGCCGGTGTAGGTGCGCTGGCTGCGCGTGGTGCCCGGCAGCAGGTAGCTCTGCTCGATCGCACGGGTGGCGTCGGCACTGACGTCGAAGCTCGGCAAATGATCCACCGCGGCCACGTCCAGGTTGCTGCGCGCCTCGCGCAGCCGTGCTTCGGCAAGGGCCAGGTCGCCGTTGGCTGCCAGCGCCGACTGCACCAGTTCGTCCAATGCGGCATCGCCGAAGCCGTGCCAGAAATGCGCCAGGCCGGCCACAGGATCCGCGGTCCTGGCGCCGGCAAACGCTGCCGGCAGTGCCGGCTGTGCCTCCGGCGTGTGGTAGGCCGGTGCGCCGGCGCAGGCCGCCAGCAGCAGCGGCAACAGGGCGGGCAGCAGGCGTCGTGCAGGCGCTGCCGGTTGGCGGGTGTAGGGGCGCTCAGACACGTCCTTCTCCTTCGTGCGTACCCGGGGTCCGCAGCACATTGTGGTCAAGCGTCGCGTGCGGTGCGTGCTTGTGGGGCATCGGTCCACCCAGCTTGCGCATCAACACGTAGAACACGGGTGTCAGGAAAATCCCGAACAGGGTCACCCCGATCATGCCGCTGAACACGGCGATACCCATGGCGCGGCGCATTTCGGCGCCGGCGCCGGTGCCCACGATCAGCGGTACCACCCCCGCGATGAAGGCCATCGACGTCATCAGGATGGGGCGCAGGCGCATGCGGCAGGCGCGTTTGACCGCCTCCACCGCGCTGATGCCCGACTCCTCCAGCTCCTTGGCGAACTCGACGATCAGGATGGCGTTCTTGCACGCCAGCCCCATCAGCACCACGAAGGCGATCTGGGTGAACAGGTTGAAATCGCCAGGCTGACCGAAGAACACGCGTGCGATCCACACCCCGATCAGCGCCGACAGGATGCACATCGGCACGATCAGGATGATCGCCAGCGGCAGCGTCCAGCTCTCGTAGGTGGCAGCCAGCACCAGGAACACCAGCAGCACGCACAGCGGGAAGATGTAGGCCATGGTGTTGCCGCTGATCTTCTCCTGGTACACGAGTTCGGTCCACGCGTAGCTCACGCCGCGTGGCAGCGATTTCTTGAGGATCGCCTCGATCTCGGCCTGCGCCTGGCCCGAGCTGAAGCCGGGCTTGGGCGAACCGTTGATGTCGGCCGCGTAGTAGCCGTTGTAGCGCGTCACGCTGGACGGGCCGAAGGTGGGCGTGACCTTCATGAGCGCGCCCAGCGGCACCATCTGCCCGCTGTCGGAGCGCACCTTGAGCTTGAGCACGTCCTCGCGCGTGGCACGGAAGCCGGCATCGGCCTGCACCACCACCTGGTAGGTCTTGCCGAAGCGGTTGAAGTCGTTGACGTAGAGCGAACCCAGATAGGTCTGCATGGTGTCGTAGATCTGGTTCAGGCTCACGCCCAATTGCTTGGCGCGCGTGCGGTCGACGTCCGCGAACAGTTGCGGCACGTTGATCTGGTAGTTGGAGTAGGCAAGACCGATGCTCGACTTGGGATTGCCGTAGATCTGGCCCAGCGCACCCCAGGTGGCACCGAACAGCGCCTGCTCGCCCACCGAACCCCGATCCTGCACCTGCAACCGGAAGCCGCCCGCATTGCCCAGGCCCGACACCGCCGGTGGCGGCACCACGAACATCTGCGCATCCTTGATCTGCTGGATCGCGCCGTTCACGCGTCCCAGGATGGCGTAGAGGCTTTTGTCGGGCGTGGTGCGCTTCTCGAAATCATCGAGGCCGAAGAAAACGATGCCGGCGTTGGGCTGCGACGCGAAGCCGTTGATCGACAGGCCGGGGAAGGCGACCGAGTCGCGGATACCCGGCACGCTCAGCGCGATGTCGCTCATGCGCCGGATCACCGCCTCGGTGCGGTCCAGACTGGAGCCATCCGGCAGTTGCGCGATGCCGATCAGGTACTGCTTGTCGGGACTCGGCACGAAGCCCGGCGGGATGCGCGTGAACATCAGTCCGGTCGAGGCCAGCGCCACGCCGTAGAACACGAGCACGATCAGCTTGTGGCGCAACAGTCCGCCTACGCCCTTGCTGTAGCGTTCCGAGGCGCCGCCAAAGCCGCGGTTGAAGCCGCGGAAGAACCAGCCGAACACGCGGTCCATGCCGCGCGTGAGCCAGTCCTTGGGGGCATCGTGGCCGCGCAGCAGGATCGCGCTCAGCGCGGGCGACAGGGTCAGCGAGTTGAAGGCCGACACCACCGTCGAGATCGCGATGGTCACCGCGAACTGGCGGTAGAACTGGCCCGACAGGCCGGTCACGAAGGCCAGCGGCACGAACACCGAGGCCAGCACCAGGGCGATCGCGATGATCGGACCGCTGACCTCGCGCATCGCGAGGATGGTCGCGTCATGCGGCGACAGGCCGCGCTCGATGTTGCGCTCCACGTTCTCGACCACCACGATGGCGTCGTCGACGACGATGCCGATCGCCAGCACCAGGCCGAAAAGCGTCAGCGTGTTGATCGAGAATCCCAGCAGCAGCAGGATCGCAAAGGTGCCGATGATCGACACCGGCACCGCCAGCAGCGGGATGATGGAAGCGCGCCAGGTCTGCAGGAACACCACCACCACCAGCACCACCAGCAGCACGGCCTCGATCAGCGTGTGCACCACCTTCTCGATCGAGCTCGCCACGAAACGCGTCGGGTCGTAGACGATGCTGTAGCTCACGCCGGGCGGGAAGTCCGCCTTCAGGCGTTCCATGGTGGCGCGCACATCGTTGGACAGCTGCAGCGCGTTGGAGCCCGGCGCCTGGAAGATCGCCACTGCCGCGGCTTCCTTGTTGTTGAGCAGGCTGCGCAGCGAGTAGGAGTTGCTCGACATCTCGACACGGCCCAGATCCCTCACCTTGATCAGCGAGCCGTCGGCAGAGTCGGCACGCACGATCACGTCGCCGAATTCCTCCGGCGTGGTCAGACGTCCCTGGGTGTTGATCGAGAGCTGGAAGTCCACTCCTTGCGGGGCCGGCGGTGCGCCCACCACGCCCGCGGCCACCTGGGCGTTCTGCTCGCGGATGGCGGCGGTCACGTCGCCGGCCGTCAGGCCGCGCGCGGCCAGCTTGTTGGGATCGAGCCACACGCGCATGGCGTAGTCGCCCGAGCCGAAGGTCAGCACCGAGCCCATGCCCGGAATGCGCAGCAGCTCGTCACGCACGTTCAGGGTGGCGTAGTTGCGCAGGTAGAGCGCGTCGTGGCGGCCGTCGGTCGAGACCATGTGGACCACCATGGTGAGGTCGGGCGAACTCTTCTCGGTGGTCACGCCGATCTGACGCACCACGTCCGGCAGGCGCGGCGTGGCGCGGCTCACGCGGTTCTGCACGGCCGTCTCGGCCACTTCGGGATCGGTGCCGATCTTGAAGGTGACCGTCAGCGCCATGGCGCCGTCGGCGGTGGCCTGCGAGGACATGTACAGCATGTTCTCGACGCCGTTGATCTGTTCCTCCAGTGGCGTTGCCACCGTCTGCGCGATCACGCGCGGATTGGCACCGGGAAACTGGGCGCGCACCACGATCTGTGGCGGCGAGACCTCCGGATACTCCGAGATCGGCAGGCGGAACAGCGCGATGGTGCCGACCAGCGTGATGAGGATGGAGATGACACCGGCAAAGATCGGCCGGTCGATGAAAAAGCGTGAAATGTTCATGCGGGCCCTCAGGACTTGCTGGCGGCAGGGGCGGCCGGTGCCGCAGCCGGCAGCGGCATGCCCTGATCGTCCAGCTCGAGCTTCTGAGGACTGAGCGGCAGGCCCGGATGGACCCGTTGCAGTCCGTCGATGACCACCAGGTCGCCGGCCTTGAGACCGGACTCGATGGCGCGCATTGCGCCGACCAGCGGCCCGGGCTGCACTTCACGCTGCTCGGCGGCATTGTTGGCGCCCATCACGAACACGAACTTCTTGTTCTGGTCGGTGCCGATGGCGCGGTCTGGTGTCATCACCAGGTTGCGCGCGGTCGCGGCCGTCAGTTCGATGCGCGCGAACAGGCCCGGCGCGAACTCGCCCTTGGCATTGTCGAACACCGCACGCATGCGGATGGCACCGGTCTGGGCATTGAGGCGGTTGTCGATGAAGTCGAGCTTGCCGGTGTGGGGCAGGCCGTTCTCGTCGGCCAGGCCCATGCGCACGGTGAGCTGCTGCGGCGACAGGCCGCGGATGCGCAGGAAGGTCGCTTCGCTGCCATCGAAATAGGCGAAGACGCGGTTGGTCACCACGATGGTGGTCAGTACCGTCTTGTCGTCGATCAGGTTGCCGGCAGTCACGTTGGCGCGTGAAATGCGCCCGCTGATCGGTGCGCGCACCGAGGTGTAGTCGAGGTTGAGCTGGGCGGTGCGCAGCGCGGCCTCGGCGGAACGCACGGCGGCTTCGGCGCTGCTGACGCCGGCCTGCGCAGCGCGCACGGCCGAATCGCTGGTGCGTGCGCCGGCCGACAGCTGGTCGTATTCCTGGCGCGACACCGCATGCGCGGCGAGCAGCTTGTCGGCACGCGCCAGGTCGGCACGCGCCAGTTCGCTCTGCGCCTGGGCGGTGGTGGCCTGCGCCTGCGCCACGCCGAGCTGGGCGCGAGCGGCCTCGAGCTGGGCCTGGTCGCGCGCGACTTCCGACTGGTAGGGGCGCGGGTCGATGGCGAACAGCAGCTCGCCGGCCTTGACCAGCGCGCCGTCGCGGAACGCCACCTTGTCGATGGTGCCACCGATGCGACCGCGCACATCCACGCTTTCCGGGGCCTCCAGGCGGCCGCTGAACTCCTCGCTGTCGTGCACGGCGCGCAGCACGGCCGGCGCCACCGAGATCTGCGGCGGTCCCGGCGGCGGCGGTTGCGCCTGCGAGGGATCTCCGCATGCCGCCAGCAGGCCGGTGAGGGAAAGGGAAAGCAGCAATACCACGTCTTGGGCGCGCAGCGTCATGTGAGGAATTCCTTGCGGGAGTGGACGTCCGGGCAAACGGCGGACCCACAGGCAGGCGGTCCCTGGCCCGGACGAGAATGATACGAGCTTGCGGCAAGTCTATTGCGTCGCGTCATGCGGTGGCAACGCCACATGGGAGGGGGGCCGGCTCCCTCTAAGGAGGGGGATGGCGGCCCCGGCCGCAGGGGGATAATGCCCGCTGGCGCACCGTGCGCCGCCGCAACCTCTGTCCGAGTGCTGCCATGCCCGAGAATCTCCAGTCCGCCACCTCGTCTGCCCACGACCGCGACCGCCGCGCCAGCCCGGCCGCCGATCCCGAGGGCCTGCTGGCGGCGCTCGCGCAGGCGATGCACCTGCACGCCGTCATGCCCGACCGCGGCGTGCTGCTGCCGGCCAGCCTCAGCACCCTGGGCGAAGCGCTGGGCGCCACGCGCCTGGTGCTGGTGGTCGAGCTGCGCGACGCGCGTTCGCGCGCCAGTCACTACCAGATTCTGCACGAATGGGTGCGCCCGGGGCGGGCCTCCTGGCTGGCGCGTGGTCTTGGCACGCTGCCCGCCGATCGCGCCGTGCTGTTCGCGTCGGTGTGCCGCACGGGCATCGGCTTCCAGGGCGGGCTCGATGACGTGCCTTCACCGCAGCGCGAGATGCTGCAGCTGCTCGGCACCGCGAGCCTGGCGTGCGCGCCGTTTTCGGCTGGCGAACCGATGAGCGGCCTGCTGTGCGTCGAGGACGAGCGTGCCGGGCGCGCGTGGACGCGCGCCGAGCTCGACACGCTGGCGATTGCCGCGCGCAACCTGGGAGCGCTGCGCCTGCGCCAGGGCGTCGACGAGCGCCTGATGGCCGAGCGCGAACGCGCCGTCCAGTTGGCGCGTGCCAATCAGACCCTGCAGCGCAGCCTGGAACGCGTGGCCGAGGACGTGCGCGTCGAATCGCTGATCACCGCTTTCCTGGTCGAAGTCGTGCAGCTGCTCGAAGCGCGTGGGGGTTCGGTGGTGCTGGCCGATGCCGGCGCCGGCGCGGCGTTCCGTCCGGCCGCGGTCTACCAGGGCGGCCGGCTGCTCGAAGGCGCCGAGATCGCGGCGCACCCCTTCTTCGGACGCTTTGCCGAATGCACTGCGCGCGATCCGCTCGGCCTGCGCAGTGCCATGGCGCTGGGCGATGCGCCCAGCATCGCGGTCGAGGCGCTGCGCGTGGCCATCCCCGAGGCCTATGCCTACCACCGCAGCCAGGGGCACCGGCAGCTGCTGCACCTGCCGTTGCGCTTCGGCGGGCGCCTGCTCGGCGTCACCTGCCTCGCAAAGGCCCAGGAGCGCATGCCCGGCGATGTCCAGCGCGATGTCGCCGCTGCGCTCGCGCAGCAGTTCTCGCTGGCGCTCGAACTCACGCGCAAGGCCGAGCTGGCGCAGCACGCCGCGGTCAGCCGCGAACAGGAACGCTCCGAACAGTCGCGCGCTGCCGAGCTGGCACGCGCCAACCGCATCCTGCGCGATACGGCGGCCAGTGTCGCCGCCGCCACCGACCTGCGCTCGATTGCCACCATATTCATGCGCGAAGCGCTGCGCGCCTCGGATGCCAGCGCCGCAGCGCTGTTCCTGGAACGCAGCGGTGGCTTCGAGATGGTGATGGTGGCCGAGGACGGCGTGTTCCAGGACGGCATGACGCTGGAGAACAATCCCTGCACCGCCGAGATCTACGCCGCCTCGCGCGATCCCGCCAACCGCCGCTATGCGCGCCTGCGCGCCGGCCAGGCCGACTGGCGCTTCATGGCTTCGCCCGACGACGACTGGGAAGAGGGCGAGCTGCAGTACCACCGGGAAGCGGGCCACCAGGCTGTGTGGGACGTGCCCTTCGCGGCCGACGGCAAGGTGATCGGATTCCTGTGTCTGTGCTTCCGCGGCATGGCCACGCCGGTGGCGATCGTCACTGAAACAGTGGGCGCGCTCGCCAACCAGATTTCGGTGGGCCTGGAGATGACCGCCATCGCGGCGCGGCTGCGCGACAGTGAGGTGCGCGAGGCGGTCTCCAACGAACGCAGCCGCATGGCGCGCGACATCCACGACAGTCTGGCGCAGAGCTTCAGCTCGATCGCCATGCAGACCGAAGCGCTGCTGGCCGGGGTCGGCGAAGGCGACCGCGTGCGCCGCACGCTGGAACGCATCGCCGATACCGCGCGGCTCGGCATCGGCGAAGCGCGCGCCACGGCGCTGGCGCTGCGCCCGCTGGAGAATCGCATCGCGGCGCTGGACGAAGCCCTTGAAGGCCTGGCGCGCCGCTGCACGGTGCAGGGCGGCATGGCGTGCGACTTCCGCACCGACGGCAAGCCACGCCTGCTCGGACTCGAAGTGCAGGAGGCGCTGTTGCGCATCGCCCAGGAGGCGATCAGCAACGCGCTGCGTCACTCGGGCGGCACCCGGGTTGATGTGACCGTGAGCTATGCCGAGGACTGCATCGCACTCAGCATCCGCGACGATGGCAGCGGCCTGTGCATCAATTTCGCGCAGGCCAGCGGCATGGGCATGCGCGGCATGCGCCAGCGCACCCAGGAACTGGGCGGGCGCTTCGAAGCGGTGCGCGGCCAGCCCAAGGGCACCCGGATCGAAGTGGTGCTGCCGTTGCGGTCCGAGGAAGACGCGTGAGCCAGCAGTTGCGACTGCTGATCGCCGACGACCACACGGCGCTGCGGCTGGGTCTGGTGACCATCGCCGAATCGGTCCCGCACATCCGCGTGATCGGCGAAGCCGTCGACGGCGTCGACGCCGTCGCGCGCTACCAGGAGCTCAAGCCCGACGTGATGATCCTCGACCTGCGCATGCCCAAGCTCGATGGCATCGAGGTGGTCGAGCGTGTGCTGTCCTTCGATCCGCAGGCACGCATCCTGGTGATGACCATGTACGACCACGAAGAGGACATCTTCCGCAGCGTGCGTGCCGGCGCGCGTGGCTACATCCTCAAATCGGCGCCACGCGAGGAGATCCTCAAGGCGATCGAGGCGGTGGCGCGCGGCGAGCGCTATATGCCGCAGTACGTGGCGCTGAAGCTCGCGGCACACATGGCCACGCCGCAACTGACCACGCGCGAACGCGAAGTGCTTGAACTCATGCAGATCGGCATCACCAACAAGGAAATCGGCACCCAGTTGCACCTGACCGAAGGCACCATCAAATCGCATGTGCGCGAGATCATGGCCAAGCTCAACGCCATCAGCCGCACCGAGGCGGTCAACCTGGCGGTCCAGCGCGGTCTGCTCAAGTCCTGAGTCACTGAGCCCGCGCAATGAAACGGGGCTGCGCGACCCCGGTCGCTCCGCTCAGGCCGTGGCCGTGCGCGGCATGGTGCTGATGCGGTAGGCCATGATGGGGATCACGGTCAGGCTGATCAGCACCTGGGAATGGCTGTGCGAGAGAAAGCCGAAGGTGAGCCAGCCGAATTCCAGCTGCATCAGGCGCAGGCGCAGGGACCGGTCGCGCAGCAACAGGAACATGCAGGTTGAAGCCCAGCTCAGGGTGGCTGCCAGTACGCTGAGCCAGCCCTGGAAGCTCACGATTGCCAGCGTGAGGAAGCCCACCGCATAAGCCACTGCCCACCATTGGCGGCGGCGCATTGGCTCATTGTGGGGCAGCGGCGGCATCGCAATGCGCGTGCCCTGGAGCACGGCAGTCAAGGCTGCGGTGAGGACCCCCAGCAGGTAGAAGTGGACCGCACCGCAGGCGCACACGACCCCACCGCACAGGCGCAGCACCCAGTCGCGGCGGCTGGCGTACATCAGGATCACCACCGGAAAACGGACGAACCCCCAGGCCTGAGCCACGGACAATGGGTGGAATTCGGGGTGCAGCATGCGGACCTCCTGTTGCGTCGCATCATGCCAGATCTGACATCTGATGTCAGCCGATTGAAGCGCTCCGCAGTCGGCGTTTGCGGCCCTACCAGGCCCAGCCCAGGCCGACGCGGATCACCGGAAACAGCCGGTAGTCGTCCGCCTTGGCTTGCAGGAGCGCGCGCTCGGCGTCGACGCTGGTGCCGGCATTCAATGCGGCGGCGGCCAGGTTCGGAGTGGCGGTAAGCGTCACATCGGGACGGCCATATGCCACACCCAGATCGAACTGCCCGAACAGGCCGGTGCTCTTGGGCGTGTGGCCCCAGCCCAGGCCGATGAAGGGACGCACGCTGGGCAGCTTGATCCTGGCGGCCAGCGATTCGCCCGGCGCGCTCACGGCGACACCGTTGATGTTGTAAGTGCCGGTGGCGGAGGCCACGCCGCTGGCGTCGATGTGAGTATCGCCGACCAGGGCGCCGGCGCTCAGACGAAAGCCGCTGCCCCACGGGTGGTAATCGGCGAACAGTCCGAGCGCTGCCAGATGCGCGGTGCCGTGATAGGTGCCGCTGTTGTCATTGACGTCGCGGCTGATCGAGGCGCCGCTGATGTCGGCGCGCACACCCACGGCATCGGTGTAGTGGTGTTCCACCCCCAGCAGGAATCCGGTGGTGCCGATACCGGCGTAGGCGTCGATGGCGTGCGCGGCGGGTGCCGCGAGCAGGGCCGGCAGCAGCGCCAGCAGGGTCATTCTTGCATGCACGGAAGGGCTCTCGGGAGGGCGGTAAGGATGCCCGTCACGATACCGGCAGAGCACTGGCGCGCTCAAGCAATTTCACAAATAATTAAAGTGTTGAAACGTCTTCCTGGGTATTCGGTCGAACCTCGTGGAAGTGTCCGTAGTCCATGACTTCGATGTCGCCGGCACCGGGCATGAACAGGTCCACATAGCTGTGGTTCCAGCGGATCGCCGAATGCGGATAGGTCTCGCGGCCCTGCATGTTCTGGCTGGTGGTTTCGTCGACACCATTGATGGTCAGGATCAGCGAAGCGTGCCGCTCGGCCAGCGCGTCCGCGTCCATCCTGTGCAGCGGGCTTTGATCGTCGATGTGATGGATCAGGCTCCAGCCCAGCAGGAAGATCGGATGCTGGTTGCGCACCAGCGGCAGGTCGTAGATGCGCCGCAAGGTCTCGCCTTCGGCGGTGGTTTCGCGCAGGATCAGGCTGAGCTTGGCCGCCGCATCCACGATCACGTTCTGGCGCGCATTGGCGGCGCGGATCATCAAGCTCGGCCGACCGTTCATGCGCGTGACCACCGGATGGCGCGCAAACAGGATGCGCGAGCGCGGCAGCGAAAAGCGCGCGAACACCAGGCCGGTGGTGAGCGCGGTGCTGACCAGGCCGCTGAAAATCTCCGCGGTGGCCACGAAATGGCCGAACAGGCTTTGTGGATGCATGTCGCCATAGCCCACCGTCGCCAGCGTCTCGACACTGAAGAAGAAACGCCCCGCGAATCCCGGTGGCGACAGGTTGGCGATCGAGGCCTCGCCCAGACCGTAAATGCACGCGAAGATGAAATTGATGCCCAGGAACAGCAGGGCGATGCCGGTGATGAAGCGCGGCCACGATACGGTCATCGACTGGTGGTAGAAGTCCTGCCACGGCTGCCAGGGCAGGCCACGCGTGTGGACCCAGCGGTCGCCCACGAATACCGGGCGCAGCGAACGATCGTTGATCAAGTGCAGTGACTCCAGGAAGGGATGTTGCCGGGTACACCAGGCGGTCCGCCCAGCGAGCGGACGCCAACGAGGCATGTTGCCTCAAGCGCGCCCGGAAGGGCAGGGGACGTCGACGCCGGCTGGCTGGCAGCGGTCGGAAAATATTTTCTTTGCATTCCCGCAGGACCGTGCTATTGTCCACGGTTCAGCGCGCCCGTAGCTCAGTTGGATAGAGTACTTGGCTACGAACCAAGGGGTCGTGGGTTCGAATCCTGCCGGGCGCGCCATCAATTCAAGGGGTTAGCTGCGGCTAGCCCCTTTCCATTTTATCATTGGGGCCATTTCGGCTCATTCGAGTGATACATGGATGGCCGCCGACTCGCCCGCCGAGTTACACACTGCAAGCATTCCGGCAGTGTCGGCGACATCGACGCCCTGGATTTCGCCCAGTTCCTTCGCAAGTTCACGATCCGCCGGCGGGTGGTGCCCACGATGTTGGCGCCGACCGAAAATTGACCCCACCTACAGGCTTGATGCCGACCCAAAACTGACCCGGCCGGTCACGATCGACCGGAATACCCACGAATCCAGCGCATGGAGATTCCAGGGCAACAGCGCTTCTTAGTCAACACTGGGGTTCCTGGAGCGTAAGTAGAACCGCCAGATTTCTGCGGATTTCAAGGCTTGGAGGGGCGCAAGCGCTTCGGGTGGATGTCTAGCTTTTCCGTATCTGAAGTACGCGAAGGTTAGACTCTTCGCTTGCCCACAGGGCTGGAAGGATGCTAACTTTCTCGTATCTGAAAAGCGGGAAAGTTAGAGGGCATGCCCCTTCACCTCGTCGGCGAGACCATCAACAAGACCCGCAGCCACTACCTGGCGGAGACGGGAAAGATCGTCCAGCTCATGCGGGGCATCTATGTCGATGCTCACGACGACATCGACCAGACGGTCCTCTCTCACGCGGTGCGCATTGCTCGGTATCTGTACCCGCGCGCCTACCTGTCGGCAGCCAGCGCCGTGCTGCTCGGGCCGACACCGGACGGGCGGCTCTACCTAAGCGGACAGCGCGTCCAGCGCACACGTCTTCGCGCCCTTGAGATCGTCCAGAACAAGGCTCCGGCGCGACCCTCCGTCGCCAGCGCCATCGTTGCCGACAGTCTCGGCGAGTTCGGCGTTTCGGTTTCCGCCGTCAGGCAGCGTTTTCTCGAAGCCTTCCGGATACGCAGCGAACACGCAGCCTCGATCGACTCGGCGATGCGCGATGCGCTCTCCAGCCGCCTCATCGAGGAGTACGGAGACGCAAAGGGTGCCAGCGACGCGGTCTGGGCGCTCGCCAGAGAAAACGAATGGTACCGCGAGGGCGAGGGGGCCGAGAAATTCCTCCTGCACCGCCCCACTGTCGTCGCCACGCGCAACGAGGCCGCCTTCGCGCTCTTGGTGGCCTGGCATGGCCGTCCCGTCGGCTCACTCTCCCATGACGGGTTCGAGTGGCGCTGGATCGCGACCAGCGGCGGTCCGGCCCTGCCGCCTGTCGTGCGGCAGACCGTGCCCGGGCGGCTTCCGCCATTCATCGTCTCGCTTCTCCCTGAAGGCTGGCTTGAATCTGTCCTGAAGAATCACCGCGACGAGCGCGCGCTGCTGCGCTCCGGTAAGCGGTATATGTCCAACATCACCATAGCCAAAACAGCCGATGAGCTGGAGTCGCTTCCTGCCGACTTGCTGGGAAGCAGGCTTGCATCCTTCACCAAGGAGGGCCTCTTCACCGGGCGCTACGAAGGACCCGGCCGAACAACGCTCGAGCGCGACTTCGAGCACCGGCTGGCGGCGCTCTACGCCAACGCCGACACGCCGCGCCTCTCCGGCGTCCAGATGAAGGCCCCGATGCATCTGGACACGGACGGCAGGCTTTCGCCAAGTGTCGGAACATCGTTCACCCACATCCTGAAGCCCGCCGGGACCGGCGGCTTTGACGCTCTGCCGCTCGTGGAGTGGATCGGGCTCTCACTCGCGCGCGCCGCCGGCTTTCCGGTTCCGGACGTAGCCCTCGTCCCGATGCCAGACGGTATGCCGCCATCCCTGCTGGTCGAGCGCTTTGACATTCGCGAGGGCACCAATGATCCACGCTGGCTCGCCATGGAAGATATGTGCTCGGTGCTCGATCTTGAGCCGCATGACAAATACACAGGGACCATCGAGCGGGTAGCGCGCGCCACGCGCGCGCTGTCCTCCGCGCCGGACGAGGACCTGCTCATCCTGCTGCGCCGCGTTCTCTTTACATGGCTGATCGCCGATGGCGACATGCACCTGAAGAACGTGGCGCTGCTGAAAACTGCCAGGACGGGCGATGCCGTGTTCACCTCCGTGCGCCTGGCGCCGGTCTATGACGCGCTCACGACGCGCGTCTTCCCGGGACTTGAGCACGACCGCATGGCCCTGAAACTCGGCGGCAAGGACGAGCGCCTGCGTCGCGCCGACTTCATGTGCCTCGCGGCCATCGCAGGAATGCGCGCGGGCGATGCCAGCGCGACGATTGACGACCTTCTGCCCAAGCTCCGCGCCGCACTGGGCACCATTGCTGTTCCAGACGCACTCGCGCTTGAGGGCAGAACGAAAGAGGTGGTGGCGCGAACGCTCCAGATCTGCCGGGAGCGGGTTGGGGCGTTTGAGTGACGCTGCCGCGTCTATGCTCGTGATGTGACCGGATGCGTTCAGAATCGTCTACGTGGCGAAATTTGGCGACGCCGTTTAGTCCTTCACTGCTTCCAGAAAGAACTCCCAGAAGACCAGCAGGGCGGATCTTGACCTGGCTTTCCAGCGCTACAAGAATCTGATCCAGGAACTTGGAACATGACAGAGCAAGGTTTCGAAAGCGTATGGGATGCCATCGAGGACACCCCGGCAGACGCAGAGAACATGAAGCTGCGCTCCTCGCTGATGATCGCGCTGAAAGAGCACATCGCTGCCGCCGGACTGAGCCAAGCGGACGCGGCAAGGACTTTCGGGGTCACCCAGCCACGGGTTTCTGACATTGTGCGCGGAAAGATCGGCCTGTTCGGTCCGGATGCGCTGGTGAACATGGCCGCTGCAGCCGGTATGAAAATTGAACTGCGTCTGGAAAAGGCAGCTTAGCGGCGTGTTCCCGACAAACTGACCGTGCCGGTCTTATGCCCGGTACAGCCTGATTCCGGCCTTGGAAAGCGTTACAAGCAACTGATTTTTTACTGATTTAAAGGCCCGGAATGGTGCCTGCGAACCAAGGTGGGCATGGGTTCGAATCCTGCCGGGCGCGCCATCAATTCAAAAGGGCTTGGAGAAATCCAGGCCCTTTTCCATGACCTCTTGGTGTTCCGCCAACGACGCGTCGTTGGGTCGACGACCCGCGCAAACGTCCGGCAGGGCCTCATCGAGCGAGCAATTCCTCGATGGACAGCATCGGCAGCACCAGGCGCGGTGACTCCGGCAGCGGTTGGAAACCGAAGGATTGGTAGAACGCGGCGGCGCGCTCATGCAAGGCATCGACGACCACCATGGATGAGCCGATGGTTTCCGCGCTGGCGTACGGGCGCTGAATGGCGTCCGCGAGCAGCAGCGATCCCAGCCGTCGCCCTGCCGCGTCAGCGATACTGCGAGGCGACCCAAGAGGGTGGCACTCCCCAGCGGATACCGGGGAATGCGTTGATTCCAATTGAGCTTGGTCCCCAGTCAGACGAGGGGTGGCGCGGACCGGCTTCCCCAGCGTGTTGAAAAGCTCCACCGCGCGGACTCTGTCTTCGTACGGGTACACGGGCTACCTCCAGGTAGTCCATGTATTTGTCCGCAGCCGCCTTCGTGTCTGCGGTGCTGTCCGCAACCAGCCTGCGCATGCCTCAGTCAGCATTGCGCGCAGCGCCGATGGATTGACGTAACTCGCGGCGCATCGCCCTGAGCCAAGGCCGCAACGTGGCAATGGAGCCGATCGTCTGCAGATCCCGCTCCAGATCACGGATCATGCCCTGGAACTGCACCACCTCAACGGCAAGGGCGCGCATCACGTCGTGCGGGCCGATCCTGGCCATCGAGGACAACTCGAACTTGAGCCGGAACGAAGCTTCGAGCGCCTGCAGTTCCGTCTCGAGTTCGAGGGCCTGCGATTTGAGCAGCGTGTTGTAGCGCACCAGTTGCTCGTCGCTGAGCCGGTCCAGGTGGTGCTGGTCGATGTGTTCGAGCTCGATTTGCAGTTCCAGGAGCTGCAGCAGATTGTTGGCTGCGTAAGCCCGGTTGACACGCTGCATCAGCTCGGTCTTGCGGTTCCGTTCCTGCGGGTCCGGCTCACGGTCCGGATGCAGCGCAAGCACGAGCTTCTGGTAGACCTGCCGCAGTGACTGGCGCACCCGGGCTTCGTCGGCCTCGCGCTGCGCCTCCCGCTGGCGCTGCCTGGCGGACCTTTTCGGCGGGGCCGTCGGACCTGTCCGGGCGGCACCGCGTGCCTCCGCCCGCGCGCCAAGATGTTGCAGAATGGCCTCCGGTGAAAAGACATCGACGTCGTCCCCGATCTCGATGCCCAATGACTGTTCCAGCAACTGCCGGGTCTCCTCGCGCTCGGCGGCCAGTTCCTGGTCAAAATCCCCCTGGGAGTAATGGTTGTAGATCTCCTTGAGTCCCGGGTCATCAGTTTCGGCCAGCAAGCCCGCGGCAAGTTCAACAATCAAGGCGCGCAGGGTCCTGCGTTGTGTGCCATCCAGACCCGGGCGCTCGTGTGCCTTCGTCAGGCTCGACAGCAATTCGCGGCGCAGTTCGCCGGCGCGTTCTTGGAGGGGCATCACCTCGCGCGCATAGGCCTGCCGGAATCCCGGCATGACCGCTTCCCAGGCCGCCAGTGCCTCGCGCAGCTTCTCGATGCGCCGGACACTCTGGTTGAAGGCCTTCTGCTGCTTGGACTGCCCGGCGGATGAGGGGTCTTGGGTGACCTGGAGGGCCTTGCCCTGTGTCTTGAGCATCGAAGTATCGCTGTGAATGATTGCCCTGGAGGAAGGGACACCTGCTTCCGCAGATTGCGGGGCGGATGGTACACCCTCACGGTCAGGTCAACGTGCGCTGAACCGCGGACAGACTGCCTTGACCGCGTCAGCCCACCCGCGAGAGTTCCTGGGTTCACAGCGGCACCGACGCCGAACCCCGAGGAATCCGCTCCTGCCGGATTCTTCGATTTGGGCAAAGGGTGGCGTCACTACTGGGGCAGGGCAGCCCGCTCACGCTGGTCGCGATGCACGCCGACCGCATCGGCATCATGGCTGTCACCGAGCCCGAGCTTCGCTTTGGCGTCGAGGTGCTGCCGTCGGGCAATCGACGCGATGCGCTGGCCGCCGAAATTGCCGGCATGATCGCGGTGGACTTTGCTGACCGAATCCTTCCCGTCGATAGCGCGGCTGCCATCGCCCGCTCGCGAGGGGCGGGACTGGCCACCCGCAATGTGGCGGATTTCGACAGATGCGGCCTCGACATTGTGAATCCTTGGCGTGCGGCAACCGGGCGGTTACAGGCATCTGCGATCACGGTGGTCACCTGGCACACGGCACATCATGTCCGGCGCAGGCGGGTCAGCGCTACTCTGACGTGGCTTGCTCGGCCAAGGACATGAACGCAGCCACCGCATGGCTCGGGCGGCGGTCGCGATGCCGGACCAGCCAGAAGTTGCGCGTCGGCATGTCGCAATCAAGTCTCACGATCCGCCCAGCTGCCACCCGTGAAGCGGCCGCCAGATCCGACACGGCCGCCACCAGGCCTCCAACGGCAACCGCTTCCAGTACCGCGCCGTTGGACGGCAGCACCAGCTTGGCCTGCAGTTCGACGAGGTGCACACCAAGGCTGGCAAGCCCTGCTTGCAGATGGTCCCGATTACCCGATCCGGCCTCGCGGAGCACCCAAGCCGCGTCCCGCAGCTGCCTGGCGCTTACCGGCCGGCCTGCCAGCGGGTGGCTGGAAAGCCTGGTGCTCGCCATCATCATCGGGACGCTGCTGCGGACGGCTTGGAGGCCCTCGTGCACGTTCGCGCCTGGCATCCATTTCGCGGCCAAGACGCTGCTCGAGGCAGCAGTGGTGATGATGGGCGCCACTGTGAGCTTCGACACGGTCGCCGCTGCGGGCACACGATTGCTGCTCGGCATCGCGGCGACGGTCTTCGCAACCCTAGGGGTGAGCTTCGCGCTCGCCCGTGCGCTGCGTCTGCCGATGAAGACTGCGCTGCTCGTTGCTTGCGGCAATTCCATCTGCGGCAACTCGGCGATCGCCGCGGTGGCGCCGGTGATCGACGCTGACAGCGACGTTGTTGCCACGGCGATCGCGTTCACTGCTGTGCTCGGCATTGCCGTTGTACTCGTGCTGCCTCCGCTCGCCCACCTTCTGCAGCTCGATGCGACTGCAAGCGGCGTCCTGGCGGGGCTGACGGTCTATGCCGTGCCGCAGGTCTTCGCCGCGGCTTCGCCCATGGGCCTCGCAGCCGTTCAGATGGGGACGGTGGTCAAACTCGTGCGCGTCCTGATGCTCGGTCCCGTGGTCACCCTGCTGTCGGTGCTGAAAGCCGGCTGGGACCGGACGCAGCCGACCCCCTGGCGTGCCAGGGCGAAAGCTGCGCTGCTGCCAGGATTCATCGTGCTGTTCCTGGCCCTCGCCGCGGCCCGGTCGCTGGGTTTCATCTCCGAATCGGCGGTGCAGCCGGCGCGCGAGATCAGCAACATGCTGACCATCCTTTCCATGGCGGGCCTGGGCCTTGAGGTGGACCTGAGGCATGTGACGGCTGCGGGCGCTCGCGTATCACTGGCCGTCACGCTGTCGCTGCTGTTCCTCGGCGCATTCTCGATGGCGCTCATCCGAATCCTGGGGCTGGGCTAAGTCAACCGCCTGCCTCGGGTTCCCTGAAACCGGCAGCATCCCGGCGTGATGGACTCGCGACGGTGGTATCGTTCCGTCGTCATTTCAAAATCACAAAGCGGGGATTCACCCATGGCAAGCAAGGCAATCATCGTTCAACCGGGCGGCGGCTACGACAAGGTCGTCGTTGGCAATCTCGAAGCCCAGGCGCCGAAGTCAGGCGAGATCACCGTTCGCCTGCACGCGAACTCGCTCAACTACCACGACTTTGCCGTGGTGAGCGGAATGTGGGGGCCTGTCGAACCACGCGTCCCGATGGCCGATGGCGCGGGTGTCGTGGTGGCGCTCGGTGACGGCGTCACCGGGTTTGCGCTCGGCGACCACGTGGTGAGCACGTTCTTTCCGACCTGGCTGGACGGCGAACCGCTGGTCGAAGGATTTGCCACCGTACCCGGTGACGGTGTCGACGGCTACGCGCGCGAACTGGTCACCGCCACCACCCATGCATTCACGCATGCGCCGAAGGGCTGGACGCACGCCGAAGCTTCCACGCTGACGACCGCCGGGCTGACCGCGTGGCGCGCGCTGATGTGCGACGACGCGCTCAAGCCGGGCGATACCGTGCTGGTGCAGGGCACCGGGGGCGTTTCGATCTTCGCGCTGCAGTTTGCCAAGATGGCGGGGGCGACCGTGATCGCGACCTCTTCGAGCGAGGAAAAGCTGGAACGACTGCGCGGCCTCGGCGCCGATCACGTGCTCAACTACAAGCAGGATCCCGCCTGGGGTCAGACCGCGCGCGACCTGACGGGCGGCCGTGGCGTCGACCATATTGTCGAAGTGGGTGGCCCGGCGACGCTGGAGCAGTCCATGGTTGCGGCAAGAGTGGCCGGCCACATCTCCCTGATCGGCATCCTGACCGGACTGGGTGGCAACTTCTCGCTGGTCACCGCCCTGATCAAGCAGCTGCGCCTGCAGGGCGTCCTGGTGGGCAACCGCACCCAGCAACTCGAGATGATCAAGGCGATCGAGGCCAACGGCATGCACCCGGTCATCGACCGGACATTCGCGGTCGAGGACATTGTCCAGGCGTTCCGGCACCAGGAATCGAACCGTCACTTCGGCAAGATCTGTCTGGAAATCTAGAGTCCCCGGCGCAGTGGGTGTCCGCATGGCTGCACCGGCACCGGCACCGTCATGTCAGTCGCCGAAGTCCTGCAGGCCATACTGCAACTGACGCTCATGCCGGAGCGACAAAAGGACCACCTCGCTTTGCGAGTGGGCGTAGAGGAGCACATACGTTCCGATCACGAATTCCCTGAGTTCCGGCATGCCGAGCGCGGTTGCAAGCACCTTTGCCCTTTCCGCCTGGAACCGGCCGCGTGGTGCGCGTGCGTCAAGGAAGCGTGCGGGTCTGCCGCTGGTCGGCAGGAACGCCAGCATGCGCCGCGCCTTCGTCAGTTCGCCCTGCAACTTGCGGAACCGGGAGGGTGCCGACGTGGCGTCCTGGTCTGCCATGAAAGCTCGCGCAGCATTCAGGCACGCCAGGAAGTTCGGGGTCGCCCGAACCCTCGCGTTGACGGGAATGCTCACGGAGTTGGCGTCACCCCGAGCGCACGATCCAGATCTTCGACCGAAACGAAGTCGCCCTCGAGCGCCTGTTGCAAGCTGGTGACGGCGTCGTCGGCGAGCACCAGGTTGGCGTACTCCGCTTCGAGGGCGTGGTAGTAGTCGAGTTGGCGAGCATCGACCAAGGCCACATAGCTCGTGCCGTTCTTGGTCAGTATTTTCTCGGCGCCATTGCCAACGACGTCCTCAGCCAATTCCGTCAGGCGGGCGCGCGCCTCGCTGATCGGAACGATGTCAGCAGCACGGATAGCCATGTTAATGTTCTCGTTAATGATTGTGTTAACGAGTAGTCTAGTCCCACCGTCCTGGGCAGACAAGCGCCGTGCTCGCGGCATCAAGATGCCGCATGTGACGCATGGATCATGCGGTGCGGGTCAGCCTGATGGCCTCGGCTATTTGTCGATGCAGGAGCCCACTCAGTTGGGCGGCCTGAAAATGCGGAGCACCGGATGGCCGTCCAGGTCGGCAATCGGAAAATAGACCAGATGGCTGGCCGGATCGACGGCCACGACGTGGGCATTCCGTCCTGCGTAGCCCTCCGCGATCCTGTCGATGGCGCCGGCCCCGACCCTGAACACCGATGCGATGCCCGATTCGCTCGCCACGTAGAGCAGTTCGCGTGCTTCGTCGTAGGCGAGGACATCGGGCTCCGAGCCCACCTGAAAGGTTTGCGTGATCCGGCGTGTCTCAAGATCGACGATCAGCAGTGCGTGGTTGTCCTCGCATGCAATCGCGGCAAGCCGCCTGGAACCAAGAATCTGCAGCCCATGATTGCCCTCGGCGCCGGGCAGGTCGATGCGTTGGGTGATGCGGTCGCTTGCGGGATCGATCTCGATCAGCTGACGGCGCGATTGCACATTCACGAAGATGTGACCTGAGACCGGATCGTACTGGGTGTTGCCGACATCGCCGCCCAGCGGGATGGTCGCGACTGCTCGATTGCTCTGGACATCGATGACCGTCTCGCTGGCGCCGTGCTCGTCCGAGACATACAGCTTGTGCAGCGCCGGCACATACGCCATGCCATCGGGATAGAAGCCGCCGGGCATGCGTGCGGTGACGCTCATGCTCGCCACGTCGATGGCGACGATTTCGTCGGTGCCGGTGGCCGACGCGTAGACACGCCCCAGTTCCGGGATGCTCAATACCCCGTGCACGTGCCGGATCCCGGCGATCCGCGCCACGACCTTGCGCGACCCGGTGTCCACCGCAAGCACCTCACTGGCACCGAGGTGCGCGATGAACAGCAGGTGACGCGAGGCGTCCAGACTCGCGTAGTCGAGCCGCGAGGTGTCGCCCGGCAATGGCAGGTCTGCCACCACCTGCAGTGGCAGCCTGGCCGCCGATCTGTCGTTGCCCAGGCATGCAGGCAGTGCGATCAGCGCGATCAGCGCGATCAGACCGGCAAGCGCGGACGGGGTGCTCAATCGCGGGGCAGCAGCTGCGGATTCCACACCACTTCCCACAGGTGCTGGTCCGGATCCTGGAAGTAGCCCCCATAGCCTCCCCAGAAGGTGTCCTGCGCCGCCTTCACGATGGTCGCGCCGGCCATTCGTGCCTGCTCCATGACCGTGTCGACTTCGGCTCTGGAAGCGACGTTATGTCCCAGCGTGAACTCGGTCGGATTTGCCTTGCCCGGCGCAATGCCCGAATCGTGCGCAAGGCTCTTGCGCGGCCAGATGGCCAGCTTCAGTCCCGCCTGCAGGTCAAAGAACGCGACGGCGCCGTGCTCGAACTCCTGGCCGAAGATGCCTTCGGTCTTGAAGCCCAGGCCGTCGCGATAGAAGCGCAGCGCTCGCTCGAGGTCATCGACGCCGATGGTGATCATGGTGATGCGTGGCTTCATGATGCCTCCTCATGCCGCATCGCACGGCGCGGCCGTCGCACCGCACGGATCTTGCAGGTGGTGGCGCCGCCGCAATAGAAGCGCTCGGCGCCATCGGATTCCAGTCCCGACACGAACACCCCTGCGGGCAGGTCGACCACCTCCAGCACCGCGCCGGTGGCGGGATCAAGCTGGCGCAGGTCGCTGCTGTCGCCCTCCCAGGTGCCATGCCACAGCTCGCCGTCGACCCAGGTCACGCCGGTGACAAAGCGGTTCGATTCCAGGCTGCGCAGGATGGCGCCGGTCTGCGCGTCGATCTGATGGATGCGGCGCGCACGGTATTCGCCGACCCACAGCGTGCCCTCGTGCCAGGCGAGTCCCGAGTCGGCGCCGCCGGAGGGCGCCGGAATGGTGGCGAGCACCACGCCGGTGGCGGGGTCGATCTTCTGGATGCGGTCCTCGGCAATCTGGAACAGGTGCTGGCCGTCGAAGGCGGTGCCGGCGTGGGCAGCGACATCGAGCGAGCGCACCACGGCGCCGCTGTCGGGGTCGACGGCCTTCAGCGTTTCGCCGGCCGCGAACCAGATGTGCTGGCCGTCGTGGCTCACGCCGGCAACATGGGCGATGTCCGCGAAGGGACCGTATTCCTGCACGATTTCGGCGTTTGAGCGTTTCATGCCGCCATCCTACGCGCCGGCGAGCGGCGCGGGGAGCAACAAAGCTGTCGCGATTCCGGGCAGGGACGGCACCATCCAGCGGCAGGCGCGTCCGCGTCCCACCGCGTGCACGCGGCCATCGGCCGCCAGCGCCTGGAGTGCGCGTTGCACGGTGCGCGGGCTGGCGGCAAGCGCCAGGGCCAGCGCGGAACTCGACCACGATTCGCCGTCGGCGAGCACGGCCAGCAAGGCGGCATGGTCACCCTCGGCGGGCGGCGCGAGCACTGCCACGCGCGCCCCGTCGCGCGCGCGCAGCAGGAAGCCCTGGTGCGTGGCGACCAGCTCGGCGACCGGCAGCAGCAGCTGGCGCAAGCGCCCGATCTCGACACGCAGCCGTGCGCGGTGGCTGTCGTCGGCATGGCGGGCGCGGAAGGCACGCGCCATCAGGAGCGTGCGTGGCACGTCGGCCGGCCACGCTTCCGCGAGCAGGCGTGCCA
>JAGWIJ010000053.1 GCA_028873535.1 Pseudomonadota bacterium | reverse complement strand
AGGTAGGGAGGCGAGTTAGCAACTTTTGCCATCGGCCATCAGAAGCTCCGTCTCTCCAAAGCCATACTGCCGCTACGAGCGCTCTTAGCAACTTTATTCTGAGCAACCAGGCGATCCGTAGGAGCCAGAGGTAGAACTTTCTCGCTACGGAGGAAGTTCTGCATGAGGAAGTCCAGATTTACCGACAGCCAGATCATGGCTGTGTTGAAGCGTGCCGAAGGCGGCGAGGCGGTCCCTGAGCTGTGCCGTGAGGTTGGCGTCGCATGGCCGACTGCCCCTCAACAGCAGGCAGCGCAACCAGCCAACGCTGTCGCGAGGTGCTCGCCAAAGGCGCGTACCTTGGCGGCATGGCGCCGTTCCGGCGGACTCACCAGATGCAGGGGCAAGGGTTTGGTCTGCCAGTCAGGCAGTAGTACCTTCACCTCGCCGGTTTCGATCAGGTCCTGGAACAGCCAGGTGGGCGAGTACGCGATTCCGATGCCGTCCAGCACGGCCGCCCTGACGACTTCTGACGTGTTGGTCTGCAACGGACCTTCCACCCGCACCGAGACGGTCGATCCGTCGGGTGTGCTGAAGTCCCACAGGTTCCGGCTGCGCAATTCGGTGTAGACGATGCAGGGATGCTGCTTCAGGTCTTCGGGGATCTGTGGCAGCGCTTGTCCGAGGCTGGCGGACCCCACATAGGCTCTGCTGGCCACCACGGCGCGCCGGATGTTGCCGATGCGGCGAGCCACCAGCGTGCTGTCGGCGAGGTTGCCGATGCGCACGGCAACGTCGACGCCGTGCTCGACGAGGTCGATGAAGCCGTCATGGAGCTTCAAGTCGATCTTCACGCCCGGGTGCGCTGCCAGAAAGCTGTGCACGTGCGGACGCAGCACCCGGATGCCAAAGCCGACCGAGGCCGCCACGCGCAGCCATCCGCCAAGCTGCTGTTCGCCGCGCCGCAGTTGGCCCTCTGCCTCCGACACTTCCGCCACCAGCCGCCGGGCGTCCTCAAAGTAGCGCTCGCCGTCATCGGTCAGCGCCAGCATGCGCGTGGTCCGCGTCAGCAGTTTGGCGCCAAGGTGGCGCTCCAGGGCCGCCACCTGCTTGCTGACGGCGCTCTGCGTGCTGTTCTGCTCGCGTGCTACGGACGAGAAGCTGCCCGTCTCAACGACGCGAACGAAGGTCTGCATGGCCAGCAGTCGATCCATTTCGCCCCCAATTCATTCCCGGCTGGCATGAATGTTAGGCCAGGATTGGGGCTACCGCCATGCCCGTCAAGCCATCACAGTTCATCTCACCGACCCACCACCCTGTTTTGAAGGAGCCCTCCATGAACACCCCTACCGTCCTGATTACCGGCGCTTTGACCGGCATCGGCCGCGCCACCGCGCTGGCCTTTGCCCGCGAGGGCGCCAACGTCGTCGTGTCCGGCCGCCGCGAGGAAGCTGGCCAGCAGCTGGCCCACGAACTGCGCGCCCTCGGCGTCAAGGCCGAATTTCTGCTTGCCGACGTGACCGACGAGGTGCAAGTGCAGTCGCTGGTCGCCCAGACTGTCGAACGCTTCGGCCGCCTCGACGTCGCGGTCAACAACGCGGGCGTCGAAGGCGAACTCGGTCCCGTCGCCGGGCAGACCGCCGCCAACTACCACGCCACCTTCGACACCAACGTGTTGGGCACGCTGCTGAGCCTGAAGCACGAGATCCCGGTGATGCTTACGCAAGGCAGCGGCTCGATCATCAACCTGTCGTCGATCGTGGGCCAGGTCGGCATGGCCGGCGCTTCGGTCTATGTCGCCAGCAAGCATGCCGTCGAAGGCCTGACCAAGTCCGCCGCCCTTGAAGTCGCAGCTGCCGGCGTGCGCGTCAATGCCGTCGCGCCGGGCCCGGTCGAGACCGCGATGCTCACCCGCTTCACCGGCGGCAGCGACCAGGCCAAGGATGCTCTCTTCGGCATGATGCCAGCCAAACGCGGCGCCACGCCCGACGAGATCGCTCAGACCATCGTTTTCCTGGCCTCCGACAAGGCGCGGTTCCTCACGGGCCAGAGCATCGCCGTCGATGGCGGCTACACGGCCCAGTAAATCCCAGACCTGCATTCAGGATCAACAAGGAGCATCCAATGAAGACCATCACCGTCCCCACCTACGAACAAGTCTCGCCGGCCAACCGGGCCATCTTCGACCAGCTGACGAAGGGCCTGGGTTTCGTGCCCAAGCTGTACGCCACCTTTGCGCACTCCGACACCGCGCTGGCCACCTACCTGGCCCTGCAGAATGCCAAGAGCTCGCTCAGTCCAAAAGCGCGCGAGGTCATCAACCTTGTGGTCAGCCAGGTCAACAGCTGCGCCTATTGCCTGGCCGCACACACGGCGCTGGGCAAGATGGTGGGCTTCACGTCCGAGCAGATTCTGGAGATCCGCCGCGGCGGCGCCAGCTTCGATGCACGGCTGGATGCGCTGGCCAGGCTCGTGCGCAGCCTTGCGCTGGAGCGCGGCCATGCCGACCCGGCGCTGGTGCAGGCCTTCTTCGCTGCCGGCTGGACCGAAGGCAATCTGGTCGATGCCATCGTCGTCGTTGGCGACAAGATGGTCAGCAACTTCCTCCACGGCGCCACGCAGATTCCGGTGGACTTCCCTCCCGCGCCCGCGCTGGACGCCTGAGTCTGGCGAGCCAGCACGGAGCAAGCCATGAGGAGGTTGGCGAAGTCTACAGAACGCTGCGGAGCCCGAGGTGTTGCACAAAAGGATCGAAGTCCCGGTCACTGTGCCAAATCCCGGGCGGGTTGGGCGACACTATCGGCATGGCCACGAGCTACCTTCCCTACCAGTCCTTTCATTGAGCTTGCTGATCAGCTGCTGGCGCTTGTTGTCGTTTGCAGTGCTCATCGGCGGCGCTTTCAGGTGTAAGGCTGGAACTGGTTGTTGTCCCGGCTGAGCAGTTGCATCAGCTTGGGATGAATGAAGAGCTTCTCTCTGCCGAACGGCATTTCGCGCAGCACGCCAAGGTCAGCCAGGTCATGCAGATAGCGTGATGCCGCCTGGCGTTGGGCGATGCCCTTGTCCACCAGGTTGCCGATGCGGCAGTAGGGCTGCTCGAAGATCACGTCCACCAGTTCGCGCGTGTAGATCTTGGGCAGGCGTGCGCGCACGTGCTCGGTGGTGTGTTCGGCCAGCTTGCGGATGGCGGCGATCTTGCCGGTGGTCCACTTCGAAGTTTCGGCCACGGCCTGCAGCATGAACTGCAACCAGGGCTCCCACGCCTGATCTCGCGTCACGCCCAGCAGCAGGCCGTAGTAGTCGGCTTTGTGCGCAATGACGTGGCGGCTCAGGTAGCCGCGGTGCAAGGCGGTGCGGTAGCGCAGCGCTTCCTTGGTGGCAGGGTCGGCGTTGTCTTGGCCCTGCGCGGGACTCTGGGCGTATTGGAAGAGCTGGTCAGTGGTGGTGACGATGTTCTCGATCTCCGAGCTGTCCTTGGCTTCCAGCAGCGGGATGGTGTTGATGAGCATTGCCTGGTTGGGAATCAGCGCGGCGGCCTGCTTCAGCTCGGCCAGGGCGGCACGGGCCTCGATGCAGGCCTTGAGCACGGCACGGCTTTCCAGCTCGCGCGCGGGGGGCAGCGCTGGCAGCTGGTGGTGCGGCGCCTCAGGGCGTCACGGGGAATCGGGGTCCGTCATGATGTGAAAATGCTATTTCGGCGACATGTTGGCGGCTGATGTCGTTGCGGACAACACGTCAATCTGACGTGTCGCTGTTTTTTTAGATCGTCGACATGATGCGGGCAACATGTTCGCCAGAGCAACACGTGACCGCCGACTGAATCGCTCCGGCTTTCGTGGAGGCCGGTTGGTTTGAGGTCCAGGCATCAGACGCGCACGATGGTGTCGCCGTAGCGGGCCAGCGTGGCATCGTGGGTCAGCAGGCGCATGGGCTCGACCTGCGCCTGGGCGACCAGCAGGCGGTCGAAGGGGTCCTGGTGGTGGTGGGGCAATTGTTCCACGGCAATGGCGTGCTCGGGCTCGATGGCGAGGAAGCGGTAGCCGGCGTCCGTGAAATATTGCCTGGCCTGTTGGCTGGACACGGGCATGTCGCCGCGTGCCAGGGCATGTTTGATGGCGATTTCCCAGAGGCTCGCGGTGCTCACCCACACCGCGGCGCGGGGGGCCAGGATGAGCTCGCGCGCCTGCGCGGACAGTCGCGGACTGTCGGTGATCGCCCAGAGGGCGACGTGGGTGTCGAGCAGCAGGTTCATGGCTGGATGGATCCCTGCAACAGGCGCGCGACGTCGTCATTGTGGGCGTCGATGTCGTCCGGCACCTCGAAGAGACCCTTGGCCACGCCGATCCGGGTGCCGCTCGGCGCGCTCTCGATCGGCACCAGACGCGCGGCCGGCCGGCCGTTGCGGGCGATGATGATTTCCTTTTCGCGCCCCTGTTCGATGTCTTCGACCAGGCGGGAGAGGGAGGACTTGGCCTGCAGCATGTTGACGGATGGCATGGAGCGTTTCTCGGTAAAGGATTAGTCTAGTCTGGCCAAGTACGCAATACAAGGACGGATGTGCCGGAAGCGGTGGCGTGCTCGTCGGCGGCGCTTTCAAGCGTAAGGCTGGAACTGGTTGTTGTTCCGGCTGAGCAGTTGCATCAGCTTGGGGTGAATGAAGCGCTTCTCTCTGCCGAACGGCATTTCGCGCAGCACGCCAAGGTCAGCCAAGTCGTGCAGATAGCGTGATGCCGCCTGGCGTTGGGCGATGCCCTTGTCCACCCGCTTGCCAATGCGGCAGTGGGGCTGCTCGAAGATCACGTCCACCCGTTCGCGCGTGCAGATCTTGGGCAGGCGCGCACGTGCTCGGGGGGCTCGGCCAGCTTGCGGATCTTCCTGAATCAGGCAGAGGATGTTGATGACGCGACCGGTGCGCCCGTTGCCATCGGTGAAGGGATGGATGGCCTCGAATCCAAGCTCAGCCATTCGTCCCTGAACGTGCCATTGAAGCTCTCGTCGGCGCCGTTCCGCCAGAGCTTGCCCGGGTCAATCAGCGCCTGTTAGCGGCTGCGGCCGCCGCGTAGTCCCACGATCATCAGGGTCCTCTCGGCAGTTGCAGGGTAAAATCGGACAGCCATGCACGGCGGTGTCCCGGCCGGCAACGCCCGCGCGATTTTGCATGGATTGACGCGGGTTAAGGCGCTGTTGCGGACTGATGACGATACTCCATCATGGGCCGGTTCACGGCCGCAGGCTGGGTGGTGCGGCGAGCCAATTCACGACCCATCGTGGCGACTTGCCGGCGACAGAGACTGATCGAATTTCAAGGTGTGCACCATGAAAGCGACGATGACATCCACGCTGACGCTGCATGATCCCGTATGCGGACGAGCGGTGACGAGCGCGTCCACACACCGCGCCGTGCACGGCGCCGGCCTCTTTTTCTTTTGCAGCGAGGCGTGCTGCGCGCGCTTTTCGGTGGAACCGGCACGCTTTATCGAGACGCCTGCCGGCGCCTCGGCGCACGCGGGCGAGTCCGCACAGTTGGCTTCGATCGAGGCCCATGGCATTCCGAATGCGCGTTCCGCCGTGTCAAGCTGCGCGGCAAATGCAGCGATCCGCGCCGCCAAGCTGGCACAGAGGGTGCCCTCGGGTTTGCGTGGCCTGATCTACACCTGGCTGCTGTCGTGGCGGGCCGCGCATCGCGCCGGACGCACCACCCGGGAACTGCTCGCGCTGTACCGGGCGGTCGCCGCGGAATTGGCCGGCAGGTCCGACCACGAGGTGTACCGCGAAATGGTACGCCGGCGCGCCGGCTGCGATGCTGTCACTGCGGAGACCATGCTTGAGAACGCTTCGGAGAGCTTCGCCGAATGGCCGGTCCGGCGCGAACTCACGCTGTGCGACGTGGTGCACTATCTGACCATCTCGGAGTTCGTCTCCGCGCACGACGATGATCTCTGGTCGCGTCAGGACGTACGGCACATCGTCAACGCCAACATTCCGCACGATCTGTGCATCGTCCACAAAGCCCGTTGACATCGGACTCCTTGCCGCGAGTGCCGGCATGGAGATCCTTCTGGTCGAAGACGAACCGAAGGCGGGCGCCTGTCTCAAGAGACTGCGGTGCATTTCGACAGGCGGCCCGCATCTGGGACAGACCAGCAACGGGGCTGTCCGTTGATCTTTGTCAAACCGAGGTGTGTGGTTCAAGCCTATGGTATCCGGATCGTTGACACGTTTGTCAGGAGGTTCGGGCCATGCAACTGCATTCATTCCACAAGTACGTGGGTGCCGCGCTGTGCGCGGCGCTGCTTATCGTTTCCTGCGGCGGCGGCGGTGGCGGCGGCACCCCGGCAGCTACGCCAGCAGTATCGCTCGGTACAGTGACGGGCTTCGGCAGTGTGATCGTCAACGGGACCCATTTCGACGACAGCCAGGCTACCGTGCTGATCGACGAACTTCCGGGCACCTCCGCCCAGCTCAAGGTCGGAATGGTCGTGGCGGTGGAGGGCAGTGGCGTCAACTGCCCGAGCTCAGACACCGCCCTGTGTTCCGGCGTGGCCTCGCGCATCCGCTTCCGCAACAACCTGGTGGGGCCGATCACCAGTGTGAACATGCTCACCAACACCATCCAGGTCATGGGGCGCGATGTGGTGATTGGCGACTCGTCGATGCTGACCGGCATGTCGCCGCGCGATCTGTCCGGGCTGCAGGTCAATGACGTGGTGCAGGTCAGCGGCCTGCTCGACCGCGATCAGGTCCATGATCGCATCCGCGCGCGCCTGCTGGACAAGACGGGTACCTTGCTCAACGGCACGAGCGCGCTTTCCGTGATGGGGACGGTGAGCAACGCGAACCTGTCCGCCGCGACGTGTACGGTGGACGGCGTCAACGTGCAGTTCAGCGGGCTCGCCTCGGGCAGCCTGCCGAGCGGGGGAGTCGCCAATGGACAGTATGTGCAGGTGACCGGATCGACATTCGCCGGGGGGCTGCTGACCGCCGATCGCATCCAGCTTCGTGATCGCATCAGTTTCCCGTCCGCAACCCGGATCGAGGTCGAGGGCGCGATCACCCAGTTCGTGACGCAGTCCAACTTCCTGGTGGACGGACAAGCGGTCGATGCCTCCAGCGCAGTGTTCCGCAATGGTACGGCGAGCGACCTCGCGAATGGCGTCCTGGTCGACGTGATTGGAACGATGTCGGGTTCGACGCTGGTGGCCAGCAAGGTCACGTTCCGGCTTGAGGCGAACGTCGAGGTGGCTGCGCCCCTGCAGCTTGTGGACCCCGTTGCCGGTACCTTGCAACTGCTCGGCCAATCGATTGGCACCACCACGGCCACCCAGTATGTCGATACCTCGAGCGGCACCGGGCGTCCGGTGCGCACGCTGGGATTGTCCAGTCTCGTGCCCGGCGACCGGATCGACGTCCGGGCCTACAAGGATGCGTCCGGCAATCTGGTGGCCGCGCGGGTGGAACGTACCGATCCCGACACGCGGCTGACTGTCAAGGGGCCGGTCGTTGCCAAGGTGCCGAACACCGGCCTGAACATCGTCGGGATTGCGGCGGTCACCGGCGCGCAGACGATCTACACGCTGGCCGATGGCAGCTCGACCACGGATGCGACGTTCTACACCACCGTCCAGGTTCCGCCTGCCTTGCCCTCGCTGGTGCGCGTCATGGGTGTGGCAAGCGCCACCCTGACCAATACCATCGACGCGACGCACCCGACGGGTGTGCCGGGCGAGGCCAGGATCGCGCAGTAGGGGGAAGGACCTGGCCGACAGTCGCGGAGGGTCGGTCCCGGCATGGCTGGTGCGCCGGTCCGGCCCTCGCGCCACCGGCGACCGCCAGCGACGTCGAATTGGCCACGCGCAAGCGGTGGGCTGGTTCAATACTCCGTGTGCTCAGGAATAGCTCAGCTCGACCGCGACGGAATTTCCCTGTTCATTGAAACTGAGCGAGTCGCACAGGGCATTCAGCAGCATCAGTCCGCGCCCGGACGGGCTCGCTTGCGCGGCTGCAACGGCACCCGGGCCGGCGCGTGACGCTGCCGCGCGATGGTCGAATCCGTCGCCGCTGTCGTGGACCTCGATGCGCAGGACACCGCTGTCTGCGCCATGTCGCGTGTGCTGGATGACCACCGTGATCTCGCCTTCGCGCAGATTGCGCAGGCGCTTCTCGCGCAGGCTGAGGTAACGCTCGAAGCCGTCGTGGGCACTCTTGATCGCGGAGTCGAGCCTGAGCAGTCCGTGTTCGAGCGCGTTCACGAACAGTTCGCTCAGCACCGTGAATACCGGTGCTTCGACGGCAGCGTTGAGGCCGAAAGTACCCGTGAGCTCGACGAGCACCGGCACCACCTCGATCTTGCGCAGTTCCATCCAAGAGAACGTGGTTGCGATGCGCCACTGCGGCGTCATCGCATCGGCGGCGGCTGCGCGCCGCGCTGAATGCGGGTCCAGGTGCGAGAGGTCGGCTGCAGCTGCGAGCGCGCGCCGACCGGCGAACTCGGAGGGACGCAGGACCAGCACCGAGATGTCATCGACGGGGGTGCCGGCGGCGGCATGCAGTGCCAGGCCCGCGCGTACTGCCTCGATGGTGCTCATTCCGGCAGCCGGCGAAGCCAGCGCCGCCTGCACGCCGGCGCTGCCGAAGGGCTCTCCGCAGGCATCCGATGCCTCGACCAGCCCGTCCGAGAACAACAGCAGTTCCTCGTTGCCCAGCAGTTCGACGACCTCCATCACCGGCTTGAACTTCGGCAGATCGAGGATGCCCAGCGGGATGCTGCCGGATTTGAATTCGCGCAGGATCTGTCGATTGCCATCCAGCAACAGGGCACCCGGGTTGCCGGCGTTGACCACTTCGAGGCGATTTTCCCGGCTCACCCAGCGTGCCAGGGTGACGGCCACGAAACGGTCCGGCAGCGAGTAATCCTTCACGATGCGATTCAGGTGGTCGGCGATCGTCACCAGATTGAAGCCTTTGGCCGCCATGGCGTTGAAACCCGAGGTCAGCGGGATCAGGTGGATCGCCGCAGCCAGGCCGTGCCCTGTGGCGTCGGCCAGCATCGCGTACCTGTCGCCACTGCTGGAGGCCGCCACGGCGATGACATCGCCACTGAAGGTTTCTGCCGGTACCCAGTGGTAGCTCACGCCAATGCTGTTGAGCTGCTCGACATGGCACAGCCGTGACAGCAGGAAGCTCGCAAGGTCGGCCTCCGACTCGGCATGGTCACGGAAGGCGGTCAGTTCGACCCGCTGACGTTCGGATACTTCGTACAGGTGCTCGATCCGGCGCAACTGCTCGACCTTGAGACTGATGTCCTGGAAGGCGCCCACCAGGCGCTGCGGACGTCCGTCGGCGTATTCGACCGTTCCCACCGCGCGTACCCAGATCGGCTTGCCATCCACGCGCACGTAGCGCAGCTCGAGGTCGAACCCAGGGCCCCCGGCCAGAGCGGTCTCGACGGCACGCACGATCGTCGGGCGGTCCTCCGGCGCGTAGAAGGCGACGGCCTCGTCAAGGGTGGGCTGGTAGTCCGGGGCCGCGCCGCTGATCCGGCAGGTTTCCTCGGACCAGTCCAGGACGCCGCTGGCGATATCGAGTTCCCAGCCACCAACCCCTGCGACGGCGCCGGTGCGCGCCAGCATCGCCTGGCTCTTGCGCAGCGCAGCCTCCGCGGTACGGCGCGCCGTGACGTCGACGAACATCCACAGCGCGGCGTCCGGATCGTGGTTGAAACAGGTCCCGGTCATCTCGACCCAGATCACCGCGCCTCCGCGGCGCACCAGGGCCTGTTCGCCGCGATAGGTGCCGTCACAGCGGATGATCGGATAGGCCTGCGCGCCGAGCGCCAGATAGGCCTCCTCATCCGGATACATCAGGCGCGTCGATTGTCCGGCCAGCACGCCGGTGTCGTGGCCGAGGATGCGATCGAGTCCGGGATTGGTCCAGACGAAGTGGCGTTCGCGAATCAGCGCAATGCCGAACATCTCGCTGTCGAGGATGGCCCGTTGTTCCTGGTTCAGCAGCTTGAGGGCGCGTTCGGCGGCCTTGGCAGGTGCATGATCGCAGTCCGCGATCCGTCCCCGCTTGAGGCGATCGCGCACGCACGCGCCGATCGCGAGCACGCCGGGCCGCAGGCCCATGGCAATGGCGAAGCTGCCTGCTGCCAGGGCATATGCCCGGCTGAGCAACGGGCGAAACCAGGAGTGCGAGGACCTGTCCATCTGGGCCCTACGGCACATTTCGACGGGGTCTTTAGAGATTCAGGGGCGTTCACAATTCCGGATTCAGGGAATGCTGCCACGGCCAACGCGGAGGCGGCGTCACTTTCCAGCTGGAAGACCGTCCCGAGCTCGTGGGCCATCGGCGCAGGCAACGGTGTGCGCTAGACTGCGCCTGTCCAACGCTGGCACCACACAACAGCGGCCGGGTGCTGACCGTCAGCTGCACCCTGTCAGGAGCGACGCATGGCAGACAAGTATCTGAATCTCAGGGAATGGAAGGCTGTCAGCAAGGACAGCGCGGTCAAGGGCGACGCCTTGTCCAAGGCGCTGGCGGCATTTGCAAAGGCCGAGGATGGCGCACCCCAGGCGGCATGCGCAGCACTCGACGAGGTCCGCAAGCAGGCGGATCTGGTCGCCAAGGCGGCGAAGGACGACAAGCGCCTGAGCGGCTGGCTGGCCGATCTCGACAAGTCCATCGCGCAGCGGCGCCGCGAGTTGACCAGGGCAGCCGAGCAGGCCGCGGCTGGTGACGCCGACGCCGACGCGGACGCGGACGCGGACGATGCTGCCGCGGCGGCGCTGTTCGATCCCAAGCGTCTGCTGGGCCAGCTCAACCTGCTCCGGCGTGACCCCGAGCGCCGCGCCAATTTCGCCTTTGTCGATGCCAGCGACACGCGCGCTGCGACCTTGACCCTCAGCAGCAAGATGGCCGCCAGGAAGCTCTTTTCCAGGCTGCAGGACGCCACCGGCACGCGTGCCGGCGCCTTCGGCGCGACCTGGCTGCAAGAGGACACGCTGGTGCTGCAGGTGGACAAGCCCCTGTCGGGACTGTTGAAGAAGATGCGTGGACCCATGCGCGCGTGTGGCTTCCGGGTGCCCAGGATCGTGCTGTGGGGTCCGGAGGGTAACGTGCTGGAGGAGTCCGGCGAGGCGCAGGAGGGCCAGACGGCAGCGGCGGCCGAGGCCGTGGCTGCCGCCGCGCCTGACGGACGGGCGCCCGAGCAGCCGCGCGCCGGGTTCGAGCAGCGCCTGCGCGCGCTGACTGCGCCCCTGCAAGCGGCCCTGGGCGACGGGCATCCGGCGGCTGCGAAGCTGCGCGAAGTGCTGGCCTTTGCGCGCGACAAGGCGCAGACAGGCCAGTTCGGTCCGGCACTGCAGGCACTCGACGTGCTGCAGAAGCTGCTGGCCGGCCCCGCGGACGCGGCCGCAGCGGCCGCCAGCGCTGCGCGTGCGGCGGCGGCACCTGCCGACTACGCGCGCTGCCATCAGGCATGGTCGGCCGCACGCGGCAAGGCTGCCGATGAGATCAAGCGCCTGCGCGACACCATTCTGGCCGAATACCAGAACACACCGCTGCAGGCGCAAGTGGCGACCCGGGTGGGGCTGCTGGATGAACTGCTCGAGCAGTTCGATGACGATCTTGCGGCCACGCTGCAGCAGGCCGGCATTGCCGCCGACGACAGCGAACGCGCTCGCCTGCATGGGGTGGCGGCGGACAGCATCCGGCGCCTGCTGCTGAGGCTCGACCAGGATCCTGTTCTGCGGCGCCTGAAGGACAACCCTTTCGCGCCCATCGATCCGCGTGCCATGCTGGCGGCCACCTTGCAGGCACTGGCACGCCAGCTTGCCTGAGCGCCACGACTGCCATGAAGTTTCGCCAACGTCGCAGTCTGCTCACTGTTGCCCTGGCGGCCTTGCTGCCGGCGGCCGATGCGGCAGATGTGCTGTCCACCGGCGGATCCCGCAGCGCGCGCGATCCGTCGCCATCCGAGGGCACCCGAACCATGACCACCGATAAGGCAGCAAACGGCAAATCTCCCCGCCCGCCGCAATCCACGCTCGACTTCCGCGAACACGTCGAAGCCCTGCGGCTGTATCTCGGCATCGCCTACAGCGGCGCCGCCGACCAGGACTTCGCATCCTTGCTGGCGGTGCAGCGCCACGCCCTGGTGGCGCTGGCAAACATCGAACTCGCGCATGGCACGGATCCGGAACTGCGTGCCGCGGCGCAGCGCATCGTCGATGCTGCCCCGGCCGACGATGCCGCGCTCAAGCGCTGGCAGGACCGCCACGCGGGCTGAACGATGACACCCGACATGACGAGGCGTGCTCATGAGTGCTGATGCAGACGCGAAGCTTGCGTGGCTCACCGAGGTGCTGGGCGTGGTCGTGTCCCAGCCAGTGCCCGGTGGTGGCGCCATGCGCAACAAGCCGCCCAGCCTGGCCGCCATCGGCAAGGCGCTGCGTGATCCCGCTGCCCTGGTGTCGCGCCTGTTTTCAGCGCCGGACGTGGCCGAGGTCCAGAAGGCGCTCAACCAGGAGGTGGAGCGTCTGGAACAGTTGGGCTTCAATACCGATCGTCTGAAGCTCGACCGCGACGACCAGGAACGCGCCATCGCCGCTGCCGCGAATCTGCCCGACCAGGCGGCGCGCGAACGTGCCATCAAGCGTGCGCGGGAGCGCCTGGCGCAGCTGCGTGACCATGGCGTGGCGCTGGCCAAGGCCGCCGCCAAGGTCATGGGCAAGGCCACGGGCACGTCCGACAGCACTCAACAGAATGCCATCTACCGGCGCGCCCTCGAGGACAGCTACGGGCTCAGGATTGCCGTGCCCGAGGGCATGAGCAACACCCACTTCGACCGCCTGTTCGACATGATGGGCACGGTACCGCGCAACCACAGCAAGGTTCGCACCATCCGGAAGCTGAGCTACGAGGACGACCCCGACTACGGCGGCGCCTACGGCGGCGGCCACATCATCATGGGCGATTTCGGCGACGCCACGGGTTCCGAGGACTACCAGATCGAAGGCACCACGGTGCCCGCCAATTCCTTCGACGTCACCACGCTGCACGAAATGGGACACGCGCTCGACGACGCCAAGCGCATCATGCGCAAGCACGGCGGCAAGACCGGCTGCGGTGGCTGGCGACGCGAAACCCCGGCCAGCATCGCCGATGCCATGCTGGCGCACTTCCTGCGCAGCGTCGGTGTTCAAGCGCCGCTGACCGCGGGCATGGTCCACGCCGCGATCGCAACGCGGCTGGCCGGTGGCCAGCCGGATGCGCCCGATGGCGTCGCGCAGCCGCAGTGGAGGGCAGTGCAGGACTACCTCGCCGATGTGGTGAACAAGTCGCTCGCCAGCACCAATCCCTGGTTCAAGAGCAGTGCCGTGGATGTCGATGGCCGCAGCTATGTCGAGTCCTACGACGCGGAGTGGTGGAGCTACGAATACGCCGCGCGCGCGCCGACCCGGGTCAACAACTACCAGTGGCGCTCGCCCGCCGAATGGTTTGCCGAGGTCTATGCCATCACCTGGCTCGCCAAGAGAAAGCCGCCTTCGGGCGTGGACGCGGCCATCGCCGCCTATCTGTGGCAGTCCTGAACGCCACGCCGCCGGAGCACGGACATGTCGATCTTCCATCCCGCCGCACTGGTGTGCGCCAGCTGCGGCGCGCAAAACACGGTGCAACGCACCGCCAGCGTCAACGCCGACCGGCGGCCGGAACTGCGCGCCGCCATTCTTGACCGCAGTTTCCAGCAAGTGCCGTGCGACAGCTGCGGCATGGCGATGCGCCTGGCGCCGCACCTGACCTACCTCGATGTGCGGCGCGGCCAGTGGTTCATGGTGGAACCGGCCAGCACCATCGAGTGCTGGCAGAACGCCGAACAGGCGGCGTTCGCCACCTGGGACCGCGCCTTCGGCAGTCAGGCAACGCCACAAGGCAGGGCGCTTGGCGAAGCGCTCCAGGCCCGGCTGGTGCTGGGCTGGCCGGCCTTGCGCGAAAAGCTGGTGTGCGCCGATCTTGGCATGGACGATGTCACGCTTGAGCTGCTCAAGATCGACCTGCTGCGCGACATGCAGGCCCCGCCGCTGGCCGATCAGAGCGAGCTGCGGCTGGTGGCGGGCGATGCCGCGCTGCTGCGCTTCGACTGGATGGAAGTCGCCAGCGAGCGCGTGTTCGAGGGACTGGAAGTGGCGCGCGATGCCTACGATGCGCTGGTGGCGGCTGGCGACGACTGGGCGGACCTGCGTGCGCATTTCGACGGCACGCTGCTGGTCGACTGGCGGCGGCTGCTGTTCATGGAAGCGGGGGCCTAGTGCCCCGTTTCACGCCTTGCGTTGCCGCCGACCGCACCGACCCGCGCCCCACGCTGAGGATTTCGCAGCCCGGCGGACTGGGCGACCTGTTGCTGACGACACCGGCGCTGCGCGCCCTGCGTCGGCAGCAGCCCGGGCTGCAACTGATCGTGTACAGCCGCTTTCCTGAGCTGCTGCGCGCGCTGCCCTATGTGGACGTGGCCCTGTACAGCGATCGCCATGAACCCGACAGTGTCTGGCCGGACTACATGCCGTGCCGCAAGGATCGCCACCTGGCGCGCATCGTCGGCCAATGCCTGGGCGTGGACGTGGACGTGGACGACGTGCGTCCGGACGCGCCGCTCGACGCCGCCTTGCGTGGCGAGTACGCCGCGCGCCTGGCCGACGCGTCCGGCAATCCGGACTGAGCGCGCGCGCGGTCAGGGCGGTTACCATAGCGGCCTTGAACCCCACCGCGCTGGAATTCCCATGAGCACCTTGCCTCCGTGTCCCGCCTGCAACTGCGCTTATGCCTACGAGGACGGCGACAACCTGGTGTGTCCCGAATGTGCGCACGAATGGCCCAAGGGGGCGCCCGCCGCGGTCGATGTGGCCGCTGCGCGCGTGGTCCGCGATGCGGTCGGCAACGTCCTGCAGGACGGCGACACCGTGACCGTGATCAAGGACCTCAAGGTCAAAGGCTCTTCGTCGGTGGTGAAGGTCGGCACCAAGGTCAGGAACATCCGCCTGGTGGACGGTGATCACGACATCGACTGCCGCATCGAAGGCATCGGCGCCATGGGCTTGAAATCGGTGTTCGTGAAAAAGGCCTGACGGCCGTCCGGCTCACGCCGCCGCGCGATCCAGCCGGAAGGTGATCAGCAGCACGATGATGCCGAGGACGGCCAGGATGGCACCCACCCATCCCGTCGAGACCCAGCCGTAACCCGCCGCGATGGCGAGTCCGCCCAGCCAGGCGCCAGAGGCATTGGCAATGTTGAAGGCGCTGTGGTTGAGCGCGGCGGCCAGCGCCTGCGCATCGCCGGCGACATCCATGAGCCGCGACTGGAAGGCCGGCGTGCAGGACGATCCGAGGCCGACGCAGAACAGCACCACGGCCATCGGGATGACATGCGGTGCCGCCGGCACGAAAGCCAGCAGCACCAGGACCGTGAACGCGTACATGCCCAGCATGGTGCCCTTCAGCCAGCGGTCCGCCAGCCAGCCGCAGGCGATGTTGCCGGCGATCATGCCGAGGCCGATCAGCGAGAGCATCCAGGGAATATGGGCGGGCGCGAGTCCGGTCACTTCGGTCAGCGTGCCGGCCACATAGCTGTAGACCGAGAAGATGCCGCCAAAGCCGACCGCACCGGCGAGCAGCGTGAGCAGCACCTGGGGGCGCTTGAGCGCACCGAGTTCGGTCAGCGGACTGGCGCCACCGGGCAAAGGAAGTGGCGGCACCGTCCACGCGATCATGGCTGCCGTGAGCAGTGCGATCACCGCCACGGCGGCAAAACACGCCTGCCAGCCCAGCAACTGTCCCAGCCAGGTGGCCGCCGGCACGCCGATCACGTTGGCGACACTGAGCCCCAGCATCACCTTGCCGATCGCCGCCGCGCGCTGCGCGGGCGCCACCAGTGAGGCTGCGGCCAGAGCGGCCAGTCCGAAATACGCGCCATGCGGCAGGCCGGCCACGAAGCGGCTGATGACGACCAGTCCATAATGGTGAAACAGCGCTGTCGCGCCATTGCCCAGCGCGTACAGCACCATCAGCGAGATCAGCAGCGCACGCCGTGGCACCCGGGCCAGCAGCACAGTGATCAGCGGCGCACCGACGACCACGCCCAGCGCGTAGGCACTGATCATGTGTCCGGCTTCCGGGATGGTCACGGAAAGGTCGCGCGCGACATCCGGCAGCACGCCCATGGCGGCGAATTCGGCGGTGCCGATGGCAAAGCCTCCCAGCGCCAGCGCGAGTTCAGCCAGGCCTGCGCCGTGTGGTGGCGATGGTCTGGATCGGTCGCGTACGACGGTGTCGGGCAAAGGGGGCACGCTGCCGCCTTGAAGCAAGGGACTGTTCACGGGATCGCCAAGAAGGATGGACGCCAGGCGCGGGATGGGAGGGCACGCCGTAGAGGAGGGCAGCGCCGAAGCCGGCGAGCGCCGCGCCTGCAATCAGCACTCGGGACGACCGCAAGTATAGGCGGCTTCCGCCTGGCAATCGAGACGGCCGAACTGCCCAGGCGTGATGCGATCGCAAGGTTGCCCCCGCGCGCCGTGGTGAGCTCCGGTCTGTCACAAAACATTCATCTTGCGGACACCGATTTGCTGCACAGCAATGAGACGATTGCCTGCCAAATTTCTCCGGAGTTGCAATGTCTTCGTACCCTCATCCCGCCCTGCGCCAGACCGCCCTGGCCCTGTCGGTCGCCTTGGCGATCAGTCACGTCGCCCTGGCTGCTGACCCGGAAGCCGCCAACACCCTGGAGCCGCTCAGCATCAAGGGCGCCAAGGTGAGCGATCCGAATTCGGCCCTGTACGAAGCGCCCAGCCGTCCCCTGCTGGATGTGAGCGAACCTCAGTCGGTGATCAGCGAGCACTTCATCAAGGAAAACGCAGCGGCCGGTGCCAACTACACCGATATCATGGCCATCGCCCCGAGTGTCCAGAGCATCGACCCCAATGGCCCGGGCGGGATGGAGACCCAGAACGTCTCGATCCGCGGATTCTCCGACGGTCAGTTCAATGTCACGTTCGACGGCATCCCCCTCGGCGACACCAACGATTTCACGCACCATTCGACCGCCTTCTTCATGAACCAGGACATCGGCAGCCTGACCGTCGATCGCGGCCCGGGCAGTGCCAGCACGGTTGGCTATGCGACCTTCGGTGGCAATGTCGCCATCCAGTCCAGTGACCCCCGGGCCCTGACGGCGGTCACGCCCTTTGCCACCCTGGGATCCTGGAACAGCAACCTGGAAGGGGTGCGCTTCGATACCGGAACCCTGCAGAACTACGGTGATGCGCGCGCCTACCTCAGCTACAAGAATTTCGGCACCGACGGCTACATCAACGACAGCAGCCAGTCGCGGCAGAACATCTTCCTGAAGTTCGAAAAGCCCTACGGCAAGGACACGCTGGTGACCTTCGTCGCGACGCACAATCAGCTCAACCAGAACGTGTCCTACGGCACGAGCCTGGACCTGATCGCCGCCAACGGGCTGCGCGCGGGACTGAGCAATGACCCGACCCAGCAGAACTACCAGGGTTACAACCGCGACATCATCAGCACCGATATCGAATACCTGGGCGTGCAGACGCGGCTGGGCGGCTGGAGTGTCGACAACAAGCTCTACACCTACGCCTACAACCACGAAGGCCTGAGCGGCGGGGCCGGTTCCGGCAATGCCTACGTCATCGGCGCCAATCTGGCGAACTTCGGCACCGCGCCTTCGGCCAACGGCACCTCGCTGAATCCCGCCGGGACAGCGCTGTTCCCGAACGACGTGCCTGGCAATCACCTGGTGAACCAGTATCGTTCGATCGGCGATATCCTTCGCGCCAGTACGATGTTCGACCAGGACAAGCTCGAGGTCGGCCTGTGGTTCGACCGCCAGACCAACGACAAGTCCCTGAATGAAGTCGACTGGTCGCAGAATGGCGCGTTCAACTACTACAATCCGGCCTTCTCGAATCCCAACAGCCCGGCCAAGGGCTATGCGGCCGCGCAATCGTATATCGACACCACCGGAAGCGAGACCATCACCACGCTGGAACCCTATGCCCAGTACGTCTGGCATGCCAGCGACGCGCTGTCGGTGACCCCGGGCCTGAAGTTCGCCTCGTTCCGGCGCGAGTCCAATTTCACCATCATGGACGGGTTCAACCCGGTCTCGCCTTCGAGCGAAACCTACTCCAGGGCCTTGCCGGCCATTTCCGCCAAGTACCGCCTGCAGGAAGAGTGGTCAGCCTATGCGCAGTATGCCGAGGGCTTCCTGGCCCCGCGCCTGCAGTTGCTGCGGCACTTCGCGAATCCGTCGACGATCAAGCCGGAAAGCTCGCAGAACTACCAGCTGGGCACCGTCTGGGCTTCGAACGCCCTGTCGGTGGCGGCGGACGTCTACCGCGTGATGACCCGTGATGCTGAAGTGGCCAGGACGTGCGGTGCCGTGGTGTGCTACGCCCCTGTCGGGGGCGTCACCTACACGGGCGTCGAGTTCGAAGGCACCTTGCACGTTGCCGACGGGCTCAGCCTGTATGGCAACCACTCGGTGATGAACTATTCCATCAGTGCCGACGCAGGCTTCAGCGTGCTCAACAATGCGCCGCATACCTCGACTTCGGCGGGGGTGGTCTACGAGCAACGCAGTGTCTACGCCTCGCTGATTGCCAAGTACGTGGGTGCAAACTACTCGAACTCCGACGTCAACGGCTCGCCCCTTTATTTCGGCGGGTACACGGTGGCAAACTTGAACCTGAACTATCGTCCGCCCCAGGAACTGCTCGGCAAGGATGCGCGCCTTGGCTTCCAGGTCAACAATCTCTTCAACCGCGGTGGCGTGTTCACCTCCATCTCGTCCGATGGCGCTGGCAATCCGCTCTACTACGTGTTGCCGGAACGCAGCTACGCGGTCAGCGTGACCTTCGGCATCTGAGCCGCAGGCACCGGGCTGTCCATGGGCCGGCAGCCCGCCTCGGCGGGCTGCCGGCCTTTTCAATGGGAAGCTGATCCCAGCCGGATGCGTTCGAAGTAGTCGTCGGCGCCGATCTGGCCACCCTTGAGTGCGACTTCCAGTCCGTCGGTGACTGGGGACGCGCTGTGTGCCCGACACAAAGGGGATCCAGGGCTCTGGGGCAAGGGCAAGGCGACGGTCAGCGCCGTCACGTCGAGTTCCCGCAGGGCATGGCTGGAGGTGTCGCCGCCCGCGATCACCACACGTCGCAGGCCGGCGGCTGCAACCAGGCGTCGCAGCAAGCGTCCAATCCGACTGCCGAGCACGTGCGGGCCGCTGTCGGGGCCCGTCGGTGCACCGATCGGCGCCAGATGATCGGGACCGAGCGCGCTGTATGCGATCACGCTGTTGCCGGTATTGAGGGCTTGCAGGGCCTCCCGATACACCCGGTCTTCCTCGCCGGCGGCATCGGTCGCGCTGGCCAGGCTGCGTGCGTCGATCGGCACCAGCGCATAGCCGTGCTCGCCCGCCCAGCGGATCTGGCGCGCGGTGGTCGCCGAGCAGCTGCCAGAGACCACCGCAATGCGTTCGACGGCTCCGACCGGGGGCGCGGCGGCCGCCGGTGCCAGCAGGCCGGCCTGACGCCACACCGGCACCAGCCCGTACTCGACCCCTGACGATCCGATCACCAGCGGGCTGCCGCGTTCCTGGCTCAGCCACCAGACGGCGCGTCCGGCGGCTGACTGCGTTGCCTGGTCGATCACGTCGATCAGCAGACCGCGCGCTTCGCCATCGGCACCGGTCGGCAGCGCCTGGAATCCCGCGGCATCCAGACCAGACAGGTGCTGCCAGTCGAGCAGATCGACCGGCATTCGGGTCTGCCGCGCCAGATGGCGGCGCAGATCGGATTCCGCCATGGGGGTCACGGGATGACAGGCCATCACCGGGTGACGGTCGATCCGATGGACCTCGTCGCGGAAGCCGGCGTGCAGGTGACCGAAGAAGGTATAGCGGCGCAGTTGCGGCACGCCGACGATGATCGGTATCCGCATCTGGCCGAAGCTGCGCTGGCCGATCTCGAGCGCGCGACCGATGCTGCCGATGGCCGGCGAGCTGTCGAACGTCGAGCAAACCTTGTAGTGGCAGACATCGGCCCCAAGGCCGCGCAGCCAGGCGAATGCGTCCGGCAGGTGGGCGTCCATCCATTCCGGCGTTTGGCTGCGGCTGGTGCCGGCCAGTCCGATGGCCTGGCAATGGGCGAAGCGTCGCAGTTGTGCCGGCGTGGCAGGGTCCAGGAACAGCACGCTCGACAGGCCTGCCAATGTCAGCGCTTCCATGGCGTCGGTCGAGCCGGTGAGGTCGTCGCCGTACCAACTCAGCAGCCTGCGCACCGGTGGCGTGTTCAAGCGGAAACCGCCGGCCGGAAATGCTGGATGGCCTGCGCCAGCGCAGGGTGGGTGGCCGCGTAAGCCTCGAGGCTTTGTCCCTGCGTGGCGGCCTCCCATGCCTCACGGACGCTCTGCACGCCGCTGGCAATGCCGCCGGGATGGCCCATGATGCCGCCGCCGCAGCAATAGATCAGGTCGGTGCTGCCGATGCCGCGATAGGTGTCCGCCACCTGCTCAGCAGACTGCGCGGACGAGAACACCGGCATGACTTCGCAGCCCGGGTCCGGTTCGGCGAACATCGGTCGCACGCAAGCCCGTGCCGCTGCGATCACGGTTTCATCGGATTCGCTGAACTTGTTGCGCAGACCGTTCACATGCAGATGGTCGACGCCGGCGAGCCGCCAGAACTGCTGCCAGGCGCGCGAATCCATGCCGATGGCCGGCGAGCGGCTGAGCAGGCCCCAGCCGGCGCGATGGCCATGGATCGCGACCTGGCTGAATGAACGCAGCCACGCCACGCCCGCCAGGCCCACCGTCGCCACGGTCACCATGACGCAGTTGCCGCCGGCGGCCACGACGTGGTCGTGGTGCGCACGCATGGCTTCGATCTCGTCGCTGATGTTGAAGGCATACATCACGCGTCGGCCGGTGTGCTGCTCGTGCGAGCGGATGACCGGCATCACCGCGTCGACGCGCGCCCGCAGGGGATTGTGCGGACCGTTGGCCTGCAATTCGTCGTCCTTGATGAAGTCGATGCCGGCGGCGAGCAATTGCCGCACCAGGTCGGCAGTCGCCGCCGCATCCAGGCCGACGCTGGGTTTGATGATGGTGCCGATCAGGGGCCGTCCCGTCACATCGAGCAGGCTGCGGGTGCCGCGGATGCCGAATTGTGGACCGCGGTAGGCGTGCGCGAAGGCGGCCGGGAGCTGCAGGTCGAGCAGTCGCAGCCCGGAGAATTCGCGCAACTCGAACAGGTTTCCGGCAACCGTGGCCATCAGGGCCGACAAGGAGGCGCCCAGATTGGCCAACGGCCACGAGACCACGATCTCTGCGCGCTGGTAGCGCGGCGTGTGGCCAAGCCTTGCTGGGAGGCTGCGCGTGGGCAAGGACGGTTGGCTCACGGCATCCAGCGCCGTGATGCGCTCGACGATGGCACCGGCGGCGGCGCGGAGTGCGTCGGTTTCGCCCGGCAGGCGGGTGAAGGTGCCACACGACTGTTCGCCTGCCAGGACCGCGGCGGCCTCGGCGAGCGGGAACGGGGTCTCGATCCAGTAGCAGGCGCGCAGGCGGTCACGCGGCAGGGGTGGCAGGTTTGCAAAGGGCATGGTGGTGGTCAGGCGCAACGGTCAATGGAGGGGCGGAGGCGGAAGGCCGACATCAGAGGACGTTCCATCACGCGGCAGCCGGCACATGCAGCAGCAGCGTGTCGTACGGTTGCAGCCAGAGCCCTGCGTGCGGCACCGCTTGCAGCAGCTGCGGCGCCGTCCGCTGGAAGGGATGGTGGAGCGCGCGTGCCAGGCTGCCGGCCGGGCAGGCCAGACGGATGTCCGCCTGGCCCAGATTCGCAATCAGCACCGCAGGGTGGCCGCCACCCGTCTGCCAGGCGAGAGCGCTCAAGGCAGATGGCAGGCCGTCACAGGCCAGCAAGGGGCGACCCTGCGCCTGCGCCAGTGCGGCCAGCACATTCCAGCCGGGTACGCAGGCTCCGGGGCCGCTGGTGGCAGCATCGGGATGGGCGGGGTCGAGCAAGGGTCCGGAAGGTCCGTGGCTGTGATGCAGGCTGAGCACCTGCACTTCCTGGGCGGCCACAGCGGCTGCGTAACCCAGGGTCCAGGCCGCCCCGAAAGCGGCCTGATGGCGAGGGTCCGTGTCTGCCAGCGGCATGCGCAGACGTTCCGGGTTGGGACGCGGAGCGCGGCCGTAGGGATTGCGCAGTGCTGCCAGGGTCGAAGGACCCAGGTGATAGGCCAAGCCCGGCCATAGCCGGTGCACCGAGTGCGCGATATGCGGCAAGGACTCCAGCGACTCCATGACCGAGCGGTCGTCGGCCGCGTGCACGATCGGACAGGTGGCGTGGCCGATGAAGTCGA
>JAGWIJ010000172.1 GCA_028873535.1 Pseudomonadota bacterium | reverse complement strand
GCCCCTTTCGGAACCGCCCGCAGCACCCACACCTATCGGTTGATTGTCTTGTTAAAGAGCAGTCGCTGCAGCGGTGTTTTGCTTTAGTGCAGCGACGAAAGACCGCAATTATGCTGAGCGACCCAGGGACTGTCAACACCCTGCCGGCATTTTCTCGCGGCGGCGGCAGCTCCGTTCCCTTCGGATCGGCCGTTCTGGCGAGGGAGAGTGTGTTGAATCAATGACATGATGACAGTTTCCGGATCCGAAGAAATATTGCTGGGCGCTGCGCAAAAGCGGCACCAGGCGCGCGCACAGCGTTCTTTAACACTTCGTGGCACGGATGCCATACATCCTGACAATCGCGACGCGCCGGATCGCCAGTGGCCGTCTAGGCTGATGGCATCGACCCGACGCACCGACCGGAGAACCGCCATCATGATCCGCCACCACCTGCCGCTCGCCACCTCGTTCACCGCCGGTGCCCCGCTCGCGCTTGCCGTCAGCCGCCGCCACACCTCGTCGCGTCCTGCCGTCCGACCGGGCTGGCTCGGCAGTGCCGCCGTCTGGCGCAACGCCCTGAGCGCGGCGCTGCTGCTGGGGCTGGCGGCACTGGTGGGGGCGGCTGCCAGGTCGCCGCTGTCGGCTGCCGACCTGCTGACCGAGCGCATGTGCCTGGTCGCCGGCCTCGGCTTTCTGGTGCGCCTGGCCTTCCTGGTGCGCGCCAAAGAGGCCGCCGCACGCGCCGTTTCTCCGCGCCTGGCTGCATAGACAGCCGGCAAACTCTGCTAGATTCGGAGCCGATGCCTTTCACCGACGGCTCCCCATGAGTGGTTCACTGCTGGTCCTCAACTCCGGTTCGTCCTCGCTCAAGTTCTCCCTGTTCGAATACGCGGCCGACGAGTGGCCGCCCTTGCTGGCCCACGGCGAGGTGGCCGGCATCGATGAACGTCCTGAGCTGCTGCTGCGCGACGCCGATGGCGTGACCATCGTGCCGGACCCTCCGGTGCTGTTCGACCACGGGGGTCATGAGCACGTGCTGGATCTGCTCGATGAGCTGTTCGCGCGCCTGTTCCAGGCGCATCCCCTGGTCGCCGTTGGGCACCGGGTGGTGCACGGCGGCGCCGGCCGCAGCGAAGCCTGTCGCGTCGACCGCCCCATCCTGGACGCACTGGCGCAACTGATTCCCCTGGCTCCGCTGCATCAGGGACACAATCTGGCGCCAATCGACGCGTGGCTGCGCCGCGCACCGCTGATGCCGCAGGTGGCCGCCTTCGACACCGCCTTTCACCAGACCATCGCGCCGTGGCGGCAGCGCTATCCGCTGCCGGCAGACCTGACGGGTCCCGACATCCGCCGTTACGGCTTCCATGGCCTGTCCTACCAGTACCTGAGTATGCGCCTGCGCGCGCAGGACCCCGCCGCCGGCGGACGCTGCGTGGCATTGCATCTCGGCGCCGGCGCCAGCATGTGCGCACTCGACCACGGCATCAGCGTGTCGACCAGCATGGGCTTCACGGCGCTCGACGGGCTGCCGATGGCAACCCGCTGCGGCAGTCTGGATCCGGGCCTGCTGCTGCATCTGCTCGACAACGGTGCGCTCGCTCCGCAGGCCCTGCGCGAACGGCTCTACCACGACAGCGGCCTGCTCGCGCTGTCGGGCGGCATCAGCGGCGACATGCGCAGGCTGCTCGACAGTCCGCGCCCCGAAGCCGCCGACGCGGTCCGGCATTTCTGCTGGCGGGCGCGGCGCGAACTGGGCGCCATGGCCGCCGAGCTGGGCGGGCTGGACAGCATCGTGTTCACGGCGGGCATCGGCGAGCATGCAGCGCCGGTGCGCGCCGAAATCCTGCGCGGCCTGGAATTCCTGGGCATCGAACTCGATGCGCACGCCAATGCCGCGCATGCGGACTGCATTTCCTCGCCGGCCAGTGCCGTGCGCGTGCTGGTGATGGCGACCAACGAGGAAGCCATGATCGCGCGCCAGATGCAGGCCTTGCTGGCCTGAGGCCTGCGCGGACGGCAGGAACGTCGATTGCGGATAGATCAATCGCAATCGCAAGCCTAAAGGTTGAGCTATTCAGCGCGTTATTGTCAGGGAGGAGACCACCGCACTCCCTCGCGCGCAAGTGCATGTTGCGACACAGCATTTCCGACATGAGCGCGCAGACAACAACACGCCTGCAGGCCAAAGACAAGGAACGACGCATGATTCACCGACTGGGACTCCGCCACGCCTTCGCGGCCTTCGGGCTGATGGGCCTTATCCTCAACCTCGCCGCTGTCGGCAGCGTGAACGCGTTTGCAGCTGGCAGCGCCCTCGCCTGCGGCATTGCCCTGCTGCTGGCGAACGCCATCATGATCGCCGCCGGTGCGGCGATCGGCGCCCGCTATGCGCAGCGGGCGGAAACCATCGTCGGCGCCCTCAACGTCTTCGCCAAGGGCGACCTGAGCTGCAAGCTCAAGCTGGACGGCAAGGACGATTTCGCCTGGCTGGCACATGAATATGACAACGCCCGGCGCGGCATCGTCAAACTGGTCGAAGCCATCAGCGGCGCATCGCATGACGTGGTCGGGTCGGTCGACGAACTGGACCGCTCGACCGAACAGATCGCGCATTCCAGCGGCGAACAGAGTTCGGCGTCACTGGGCATTGCCAGTGCCATGGAACAGGCCACCGTGAGCATCCGGCGGGTCGCCGAAGCCGCCGAGGAGGCCGGCCGCATCGCCGAACATGCCAGCGAGCTGGCGACACAAGGCAAACTGGGCATTGAAAGCCTGATCCGCGAAATCGAAGGCACGTCCGGCACGGTGCAGCAATCCTCGGGCGTCATCGCGGAACTCGGCCGCAAGTCCGAGACCGTCAGCTCGATCGTGCAGACCATCAAGGGCATCGCCGACCAGACCAATCTGCTGGCGCTCAATGCCGCCATCGAGGCGGCGCGCGCCGGCGAACAGGGCCGCGGCTTTGCGGTGGTGGCCGACGAAGTGCGCAAGCTGGCGGAACGATCGTCCTCGGCCGCCAACGACATCACGCAGATGATCGCGTCGATGGTGAGCGGCACCCAGCAGGCCGTCAGCGGCATGGAACAGTGCGTGCGCCGCGTCGATGCCGGCGTGCAGATCGCCCGTCAGGCGGGCCAGTCGGTGCAGGCCCTGGATGACAGCGCCCATCGCACGCGTGGCCAGGTTGACGACATCGCCGCCGCAATGCGCGAACAGGCGCAGGCCGCCGACGCCATCAACGAGCACGTCGAACTGATCTCGCGCATGTCCGAGGACAATCGTAACGCCGTGCTGGCCAGTCAGCAGGCGGTGCGCCGCCTGGGCGAGCTCTCGGCTTCGCTGGGCGGCGCGGTTGCCGGCTTCCGCGCGCGCTGAGCGCGGGCGCCAGCGATCCCAGCCGGTCCCGGATCGCCCCCGGGACTGGCTGAAAGCACTTGGATCAAATTTTTGTACCGATAGGTCCTGAATTCGGGCATCATCGTCGCCGTTCCAGTCAGACGACATCCCTCTTCAGGAGCCTCAGCATGACCCAGACCTTGTTCAGCCCGCTTGTCGCGGGCGATCTGCACCTGCCCAACCGCATCGTGATGGCCCCCTTGACGCGCAGCCGCGCCGGCGCCGGCAATGTGCCGGGCCCGCTGGCAGCGCTCTATTATGCCCAGCGCGCCAGTGCCGGCCTGCTGATCAGCGAGGCGACGCAGGTGATCGCCAGCGGCCAGGGCTATCCGTCCACGCCGGGCATCCACAGTGCGGAGCAGATCGCCGGATGGCAGCGCGTCACCGCTGCCGTCCATGCCGCCGGCGGGCGCATCGTGCTGCAGTTGTGGCATGTGGGACGTATCTCGCACCGCAGCTTCCAGCCCGGCGGCGCACTCCCGGTAGCGCCCTCGGCGATCCGGCCTGCCGGCCAGGTCTTCATCGGCAGCGGGATGGCCGATTTCGAGACCCCACGCGCGCTCGAGACGGCAGAATTGCCGGCCATCGTGCAGGCCTATGTCGACGGCGCCGCCAACGCCATTGCGGCGGGCTTCGACGGCGTCGAGATCCATGCCGCCAATGGCTATCTGCTCGACCAGTTCCTGCGCGATGGCAGCAACCGGCGCGACGACGCCTACGGCGGCAGCATCGAGAACCGCACCCGCCTGCTGCGCGAAGTGATCGCCGCCGTGACCGCGCGCATCGGTGCCGGACGCACCGGCATGCGCATTTCGCCCGAGCAGACCTTCAATGACATGCACGACAGCGCGCCCCAGGCCCTGTTCAACCGGGTGGCCGAAATCGCCAGCGAAGCCGGCCTGGCCTACCTGCATGTACTGGAAGGCGACATCGCCGGTGGCCCTGGTGCCGGTGTCGACTACGGCGCCATCCGCCAGCGCTTCCACGGCGCCTATCTGGCCAACCATGCCTATACCGGCGAGCGCGCGGCACAGGCCATCGCCAGCGGCCGCGTGGACGCGGTGGCGTTCGGCAAGGCCTTCATCGCCAACCCTGATCTGGTGACCCGCCTGCAACTCGGTGCTGCGCTCAATCAGGCCGACCAGGCCACGTTCTATGGCGGCGACGCCAAGGGCTACACCGACTACCCTCTGCTCGCCGCGCTCTGAACCGGCAGCAGCGCGCCGACGCCAGGGC
>JAGWIJ010000171.1 GCA_028873535.1 Pseudomonadota bacterium | reverse complement strand
GAACGGCAGCTGGCGTGCGTAGTTGCGACAGCTACGACACATGAGGGTGTGCATGCGCAGCGAAAGCTTTTCGCGCCACGTCAACGGCCGTTCGAGGCCGTCCGACAGCAGGCCCGTGACATCCCGGCAAGTCAGCAAGATAGTTCCCCTTTGGCAAACCAGCGGTGTTCAAGACATTTGCGCAGGCGCAGGCGCGCGCGGTGCAGGATGACGTTCAGGTTGCCCGGCGTGATGCCCAGGTTGCTGCAGATCTCGGCGGTATCGAGCTCGAGGAACTCGCGCATCATGAAGGCGCGCGCCTGGTTCTCGGGCAGGCCCTCGAGGCAGCCTTCCAGCACGTTCCAGAACTGCGACTCGCGCAGCGCGTCCTGCGGATTGCCCCAGGTGGCCGGGCGCTCGTCCGCATACCACGACCCGCTGCTGCCGAAGAACGCCTCGGGTCCGGCCCCGTCCTCGGCAAGCGCTGGTGCGGCGCCTTCCGCGTCGAGCTCGGATGCCAGGCTGCTGGCGTAGACCAGCCGCCGGCGCTGGCGCCAGGTGTCGGCAATCTTGTTGCGCAGGATGGCGAACACCCAGGTCGTCAACTCGCTGTGCCCCTTGAAATCGCGGGTATTCCTGAGCGCACCCGACAGGGCCTCCTGGACGGCGTCTTCGGCCAGCCCCGGGTCCGGCAGCTGCAGCGACGCGAAGCGCAGCATCTGCCGGCGCAGCTCGGTCACGAAGCGCGTGTCGTGCAGCGGCGAAGCGTCCTGGGTGGCAGCATGCGCCGCAGCGGGCTTGTCCTTGCTGATCACCGCGCTTGCTCCTGCCGCGGCGGCGCCACCTGCGGCCTGGGATCGCTGCGCGTGAACCGGCGCACGAAGCGCCGGTCGATCCAGCGCTTCCAGTACCACACCCAGCGCCCTTCCAGGGACCAGTTGCCCCACATCGCGATGGCGCGCCGGGATCCGCAGCTCAGCAGGTACAGGGTGCGACGCTGCGGCCGCGCGCTGGTGAGGGGGCGCCCTGCAAGGATGGCCAGCAGATTCTCCGCCAGGATCGGCCCGGCCCTGACGGCGTGGACACCGGAACGCTCCAGGCCCGGCTCGGCACGCGCGCTGGCGTCACCGGCCACCAGCACCTCGGGGTGCGAGACGCTGCGCTGGCAGGCATCGACCAGAATGTGACCGCTGGCATCGCGCGCCAGCCCGCTCGCGGCAAACCACGCAGGTGGCCGCGCGCCGGTGGCGGCGATCACACAGTCGACCTTGAGCCGCGTGTGGTCGGCCAGCAGCAGGCCATCGTCGACGCTGGTGGCCGGACCGACGTGCAGATGCGCGCCCGCGCGCGACAGCGCGCGCATGGCGTACCGGCGTGCCGATGTTGGCCGCCCCGGCAACAAGCCCTGTTGCGAGCTCACCAGCGACACTTCGGCGCTCAGCTGCCGCGCAGCGAAAGCGGCGCGCGCCGCCAGCGCGAGTTCCACACCTGCGGCGCCGCCGCCGACCACCGCCAGGCGCAATCCGGGCCGCTGCAGCGCGGCGGCGAGCACGCGCGGCCACGCCGCGCAGAAATCCGGCAGCGGCTTGACTGCGAGCAGGCGGTCGCCGAGCAACTCGAGCCACGAGGTATCGGTCTCGCTCCCCACCGCCAGCGACAGCAGGTCGTAGCCCAGCCGACGACCACTGGCCAGCTGGACACAGCGCGCGTCACCATCCAGGCGCGCGAGCGTATCGATCACCAGATCCACGCCGGCCGCACGCGCGAGCGGCCGCAGGTCGATCTGGCAGTCGCGCAGCGCGTAGTGGCCCGCCATCCACCCGGGCACCATGCCGGAGTAGGTCTGGAAGACATCCGGCGTGACCAGGCTGACCATGATGCCCGGCACGCGGACCCGGGCCAGCGCCTCGAGCACGAACAGCTGCGCGTGACCGCCGCCCACCAGCAGCAGGCGCTTCGGCCGCAGGGCGCTAGACACGCGAACGCCTTGTCGACACGGTGCAGCGCAGGGAAGGAAGGACAGGCAGGGCCATGGGGACGTGATCTTGTCGTGACGAGGTCATTTCCGCTTGGTCGCAGCACGGCACCAACTTGTTACATCGCGCTGGTGATGCGCGCCGCTAAACCCGCAGCGGATACAGCAGCAGGCCGGCCAGCGCCGCTGCCGCCACGATCCAGGGCTCCTGCAGCTTTTTCCAGCGCCACAGGGCTACGATCACCGCCACGCCGATCAATGCCGTGGGCAGGTCGACGATGGAGCGGCGGCCCAGCACCACGACGGCACCGGTGATGGCGCCCACCGCAGCCGCGGTGACCCCGTCGATGAAGGCCAGCAGCCCCGGCCGCTTGCCGTATTTCTTGAACCAGGGCGCCGGGATCACGGTGAACAGATAGCAGGGCAGGAAAGTGCCCAGCGCGGCCACGCTGGCGCCCGGAAGCCCGGCAATCAGATAGCCGATGAAGCCCACCGTGATCACCACCGGCCCGGGCGTGATCATCGCCACGGCCACCGCATCGACGAACTGCTTTTCGCTCAGCCAGTGGTGCTCGTGGACCACGCCGCCATACAGGAAGGGCACGATCGCCAGGCCGGAACCGAACACGAAGGCGCCGGCCTTGGCGAAGAACAGCCCGATCTGCACCAGCAGCTGCGCATTGCCTGTGCCTGCCGCCAGCAGCGGCAGCGGCAGCCATGCAAAGCCGGACAGCTGCGTGCCGGGCCGCAGGCGCGTGCGCCAGGCCCACACCACCACGCCGGCCGTCAGGAACTGCCAGGCCACTTCGGTTTCGGTGATCACGGTGGTGGCCGCGGAAAGCGTCCAGATCGCCCATAACAGGCGATCGCGTCCCAGGCTCTTGACGGTGAGCTTGTGGGCGCTGATGGCGATGATGCCGATCACTGCAGCGCCCACGCCGTAGAAAGTGGCCTGCATCCACGACAGTCCGCCGAAGCGCGTGTAGGCCCAGCCCAGTGCGACGACCATCAGGAAGGAGGGCAGCACAAAGGCCAAGCCGACCAGCGTAGCGCCCGGAACGCGGTAGTGCACGTATCCCAGGTACATCGCGAGTTGCGCGGCCATCGGGCCCGGCATCAGCTGCGCGAGCGCCAGGCCCTCGCGGTAGTCCTCGTCGCGGATCCAGGCGCGGCGCTCGACCAGGTCACGGTACATGTAGCCGGCCAGCGCGACCGGTCCGCCAAAGCCGATGCTGCCCAGGCGCAGGGCGTAGGCGATCAGCTGGATCAGGGAATAGGCCGGCGCGGCGCCGGGTCGTGAATCGTTCAAGGCAGGGGACTCCGAGGTCGGACACGCGTGCCCGCATCAGGAGCCGGACAGCGCATTGTGCAGCCACTGCCGCAGCCGGCGCCAGCGCGCGACGATCAGCGCCAGGACACTGGCGCCCGAGGCGGTACCGGCGGCCGTCACCACGGCCGCCGTGAGACAGGCGGGGCACATCGCCGCCGGCCTCAGTATTCGTCGTGGCGGCGCCACCACACGCCGCCCGCTTCATTGCGCCCCAGCGGTGCACGATCCAGCCACTGGTAGGCGCCCCACAGTCCGTCCAGGCCGCGCGCATAGGTCGAGTAGCTGTGGTAGACGGTGTTGCCGTCGCGCACGAAAGCACTCATGCCGGGCCGGTCGCGCGTGTAGGTCGGCGCATCGGTGCCGCACATGGCGGCGAACTGGCGCACCGGTTCGGGCGCGTTCGCGGCATCCATCACATGGCTGCCACGCGCATAGTTGTATTCCACGCCGCCCGCCTGCTGCTCGGCCTCGGTGATCGCGACATTGAAGTCGTGATTGAAATCGTTGCCGGCTGCAGAGGCCCAGGGGAAGCGCCAGCCCATGCGCTGCCGGTAGGCCTGCAGCCGGGCCAATGGCGCGCGCGACACGGCCCACAGCATCACGTCGTGGCTGGCGAGGTGGGCGGCAAAGCCATCGAAGCCGTCGGCGATCATCGAGCACGACGGGCAGCCGGCCGTGTAGTCGGGGCCGAACATGAAGTGATAGACCAGCAGCTGCGAGCGGCCCTGGAACAGCTGGTCCAGCGTGGCGCTGCCCTGTTCGGTATCGAAGCGATACGTTTTTTCGACCTTGACCCAGGGCAGCGCCTGGCGCAGCTGCGCCAGTTCGTCGCTCTGCCGGGTCAGCGCCTTCTCGGCGGCGAGCAGGGTCATCCGTTCATCCAGCCACTGCTTGCGGGTTGCGGTACGGTGCGTGTTCATGGCCTGTCTCCAGGTGTGGGTTGGGGAGCGGCTAGAATAGGAAGCCATGGGCTGCGGGTGGGAGTGACAACTGTGACGGGATTCCGGTGGATTCGCTGATCACCGCCGCCGCGCGTGCGCTGGCGGTGGGTGATCCGCTGGGCGCGCTCAAGCGCATCGCGCTGCGCGACGACCCGCCGGCGCTGGCGCTGCGCGGCACCGCCATGGCCCAGCTCGGCGACCTCGCACGTGCACGCGCGCTGCTGCGCCAGGCGGCACGCGCCTATGGTCCGCGCGAGGCGCTGTCGCGGGCGCGCTGCCGGCTGGCCGAGGCCGAGATCGCACTGGCCTGCCGTGAGCTCGACGACTCCTCGCGTGCGCTTGCCGCGGTGCGCGCCACGCTGGCGCAGCATGGCGATGCCGTCAACGCGGCACACGCGGGCTATCTCGCCATCCGCCGC
>JAGWIJ010000052.1 GCA_028873535.1 Pseudomonadota bacterium | reverse complement strand
AACGGGGGCCACCGGGAAGCGCGCCGGCGTGCCGGCATGGGTGGCGTGCCCGACGATGCGCGCGAGCGGGCGCAAGCCCAGGCTGGCCGCGTGCGAGGCGCGCATCAGCAGCAGCGCGGCGGCGCCGTCGGCGATCGAGGACGCGTTGGCCGCCGTCACCGTGCCGCCTTCGCGGAACGCCGGCTTCAGACCGGGAATGCGCGCAATGTCGACGGCAAGCGGACCTTCGTCACGCTCCACGCGCGTCACGCCCTTGCGTGAAGCCACCTCGACCGGAGCGAGCTCCCAGTCGAAGCTGCCGTCGCTGCCGGCCTGCTGGGCGCGCTGCGTGGAGCGGATCGCATAGGCGTCCTGCGCGGCGCGCGTGAAGCCGTATTCGCTGGCACAGTCCTCGGCGAAAGTTCCCATCAGACGGCCACGCGTGTCGGGCGCATAGGCGTCCTCAAGGCCGTCCAGGAACATGTGGTCGAGCACCTGGCCATGCCCGAGGCGCATGCCGCTGCGTGCCTTCGGCAGCAGATAGGGCGCCTTGCTCATCGACTCCATGCCCCCTGCCACGGCCAGTGCGTACGAACCGGCGAGAATGCCGTCGTGGGCCAGCATGACGGCCTGCATGGCCGAACCGCACACCTTGTGGACCGTGGTGCAGCAGGCGCTGGCCGGCAGTCCGGCCAGCAGCGCGGCCTGCCGTGCGGGCGCCTGACCCTGGCCTGCCTGCAGCACGCAGCCCATCAGCACTTCGTCGACCTGCTGCGGCGCGACGCGCGCGCGCGCGACAACAGCCCGGATGGCTGCCGCCCCGAGTTCGGCCGCGCTGGCACCGGACAGCGCGCCCTGGAATGCGCCGATGGGCGTGCGCACGGCGGCGGCGATGACGATGGAATCCATGGCTGCACCACCTGCTCCGGATTGATGGGTCAACGGCGCTAGCGGGCTGCCATGCGGATGGCGCCATCGAGGCGGATCACCTCGCCGTTGAGGTAGGCATTGTCCACGATGTGCGCCACCAGCGCGGCAAATTCCGCCGGCTGTCCCATGCGCTGTGGAAAAGGCACCCGCCCGTCGAGCGATTCGCGCACCTCGGCCGGCATGCCCATCAGCATCGGCGTCTCGAAAATGCCTGGGGCGATGGTCATGACGCGAATGCCGAAGCGCGCGAGTTCGCGTGCAATCGGCAGCGTCATGGCCACCACGCCGCCCTTGGACGCCGCGTAGGCGGCCTGGCCGATCTGTCCGTCGAAGGCGGCGACGGAGGCCGTATTGACGATCACGCCACGCTCGCCGGCAGCATCGGGCGCAGTCGTGCTCATGATGTCCGCGGCCAGCCGGATCATGTTGAAGGTGCCCACCAGATTGATGCCCACGGTGCGCACGAAGGAGTCGAGGTCGTGGACGCCGGCCTTGCCCACGACTTTCTCGGCTGGCGCCACGCCGGCGCAGTTGACCAGTCCTCGCAGAGTCCCCAGGGCCACAGCCGTGTCGAACGCCGCGGTCGCGCTCGACGCGCTGGAAACATCGGTCGCCACGAAGCGCGCCTGCGCGCCGAGTTCCAGCGCAAGCGCGGTACCGGCAGCGACATCAAGGTCGGCCAGCACCACCTTGCAGCCTCGCGCCACCAGCATGCGCGCGCAGCCGGCACCGAGGCCGGATGCCCCCCCGCTGACCACGAAGACCTGATCACCGATCGGCAAGCGTTCCTCCCACCCGCTACGGCCTACCGCCCAGGCTCACCTGACCGCACCTCTGCCACCCACGTTCAACTCGATGTCGTCGTTCACGGCGGTCACACCCGGCACCTGGCTTGCCACGCGCGTGGCCTCGAACAGGTCAGCACTTTCGAACACGAAGCCCGACAAGGTCACGACCTGACGCTGAACGTCGACGTCGATGTGCCGGGCAAAGATGCGCGGGTCCTGATCCAGGGCGCGCACAACCGCAGCGGCTATGCGTTCATCGGCAGCACGCGTCGCGGCATCGCGCGGCGGCGCGGACGCACACGCTGCCAGCAGCACGGCCAGACACGCACTCCAGGCGCCGCGACGGCCAGAATGTCCATCTCTGTTGTCCATGACTCCTCCCGATCTTCCCGCACCTTGCCATATTTTCTGTGACCTGAGAATTGCAGGTTTGTTCCTGCGGGATCCGGCCGGGCAGCGGCCTGTTTGACCTGGATCATGGGCACAAGGGACGTCCCGTCCTAAGCTCTTCTCCGTGGTTCTGCCAGGGAGGGTCCCGCCATCGACATCCTGTCTCAAACCCGTTCGGCTGAGCCGGCGCCGCCGGCTTGCGCTCAAGGCGGCGCGATGGAATTTCAGCGCGCCATCCTGGTGGCCATCCGCGGAGCCGTGCTCGACATCCGCTTCGCGGGGCCGCCGCTGCCGCCCCTTGAGAGCATGCTGCACATCCAGGCACGCGATGGTCCGGCAGTGCAGGCCGAAGTGCAGGCACACCTCGACGTCAACCGGGTCCGCGCCATCGCGCTCGCGACCAGCGAAGGGCTGCGCCGCGGCGACCCGGTCGTGGCCAGCGGCTGCCCGCTGGAGATACCGGTCGGCCCGGCCTTGCTGGGGCGGCTGGTCGATGTGACCGGCACGCCGGGGGACCTGTTGGCACCGCTGCCGCAAGGCGTCCCGCGTGCCTCGATCCACCGCGCGCCGCCGGAACTGGTCCGACGCCGCACGGAAAGCGAGCGCTTTGCCACGGGCATCAAGGTGGTCGACCTGCTGACCCCACTGGTCCAGGGTGGAAAGGCCGCGATGTTCGGTGGCGCCGGCGTTGGCAAGACCGTGCTGGTGATGGAGCTGATCCACGCCATGGCGACCGCCTACCAGGGCATTTCGGTGTTCGCCGGCATCGGTGAACGCTCGCGCGAAGGCCACGAACTGCTGCTCGACATGCGCGCTTCCGGGGTGCTGTCGCGCACGGTTCTGGTGTACGGCCAGATGAATGAGCCCCCTGGCGCGCGCTGGCGCACACCGTTGACGGCACTTGCCATCGCCGAGCATTTCCGCGACCAGGAGCGCCAGAACGTGCTGCTGCTGATGGACAATGTGTTCCGCTTCGTGCAGGCCGGTGCCGAGGTATCCGGATTGCTGGGACGCCAGCCTTCGCGGGTCGGGTACCAGCCGACACTGGCCAGCGAGGTGGCCGCCCTGCAGGAACGCATCGCCTCCGTCGATCACGCCGCCATCACCGCCATCGAGGCGGTGTACGTGCCAGCCGACGATTTCACCGACCCGGCTGTCAGCGCACTCGCAGCGCACATGGACAGCCTGATCGTGCTGTCGCGCACCATGGCCGCTGAAGGCATGTACCCGGCCGTCGACCCCATCGCCTCCTCCTCCGTGCTGCTGGACCCCCTGTTGCTGGGATCGCGCCACGTGGACATCGCCATCGAGGTCCGCACGCTGCTGGAACACTATCGGGAGCTGCAGGATGTCATCGCCCTGCTGGGCATCGAGGAACTCGCCGCCGCCGACCGCACCAAAGTCGCGCGCGCTCGCCGTCTGCAGCGCTTCCTGACCCAGCCCTTCGTCGCCACCGAAGCCTTCACCGGCATTCCCGGTTGCGCGGTGCCGATCGCCGAAACCCTGGATGGCTGCGCAGCACTGCTGTCCGGCGCCTGCGACGACTGGCCGGAATCGGCCTTTTACATGACCGGCAGCCTGCAACAGGTCCGCGCCCGGCTGGGCGCGGCGGCTGCGGCCGGCCGCAACGGCAACTGAGGCCAGCATGGAGCGGGCCCTTTACCTGACCCTTGGCACACCACAGGCGCTGCTTCGCGACCGGCAGCCGATCCTCGCCCTGCGCGCGAGCGACGCCAGTGGCAGCTTCGGCATCCACGCCGGACACGAAAACCTGCTGACCTTCCTGCCGGCGGGCGTGGTCGCGTGGCAGGAGCACGATGGCAGCACCTGCTGGTGCGCGGTAGCGGATGCAGTGATCCGCGTTCACGGCGGGCGCTGCGTCGAGATCGCCGCCCAGGAAGCCGTCACGGCCGCCGATCGCGGGACCCTCGAAGCGCAGGTGCGCACGGTGCGCCAGCAGGAACACGAAGCGCGCCGTGCAGCGCGCAGCGATGACACGCGCCTGCAGGCCCAGGCCGTGCGCCGTCTTGCCGCCTGGATGATGGCGTCGGCACATGCGCGGAGCGACCGTTGAACACACCGCCGGATCCGCTGATGGATGCGGCACGCGCAGCGGCGCGCGGGCATCCCCACGCCCTACCCAGCCTGGCACGTCGCCTGGGCCAGATCGGCGTACTGGGATGGCTCGTGGTGCTGCCCGCCTTGCTTGGCGCGCTCGCCGGCCGCTGGCTGGACCGCCGCTTCGGCAGCGGCGTGTTCTTCTCCGCTCCGCTGCTGATGCTGGGCTGCGGCTTTGGCATGTGGCTGGGCTGGCGCTGGATCCACCGCAATGGAGGCAGGGAATGCTGACACTGCTGCTGGGCGGCCTGGCGGGAATGGCGGTCGGATTCCTGCACTTCAGCAGCTTGCACCGGGTGGTGCGCACGTTGCTGTCGGGACAGGCCGCTGCGGCCCTGCTGCTGCAACTGCTGCGTCTGCTCACGCTTGCCGCCCTGCTGGTGGCGCTGGCACGAACCGGTCCCGGCGCGCTGCTCGCATGCCTGGCTGGCATCATCGTGGCGCGCTCGCTGGCCATTGCGCGGAGCGCACGCACATGAACCATGCCTCGCCGCTGGCCGGCAGCGTGCTCTTGCAGGTGGGGCCGGTGCCGCTCAGTGGCGCCGTTGTGACGACCTGGGGCGTGATGGCCGTACTGGCGTTGCTGACCGCGAGCACCCGTCTGGACAGGCACGGCAGGCCTTCGCGGCGCCAGGCGCTGCTCGAACTGCTGGTGTCTGCCGTCGACCAGCAGATCCGCGACATCATGCAGGTCGAACCCGCTCCCTACCGCAGCCTGATCGGCAGCCTGTTCCTGCTGGTGCTGTGCTGCAACTGGAGCGGACTGGTGCCCGGCGTGGAACCGCCGACCGCACGGCTGGAAACCGACGCGGCACTGGCTTTGCTGGTGGCGGCCGTCACGGTGTTGCAGGGTGTGCGACAACAGGGCCTGATCGGCTACCTGGCAAGCTTTGCACGCCCCAGTTGGCTGATGGTGCCGCTCAATCTGGTCGAACAGGTGACACGCACCTTCTCGATGACGGTACGCCTGTTCGGCAACGTGATGAGTGGCGCCTTCGTCATCGGCATCGTGCTGTCGCTGGCAGGCCTGCTGGTGCCGGTGCCGCTGATGGCACTCGACCTGCTGACCGGCACGGTGCAGGCCTATATTTTCGCAGTCCTGAGCATGGTCTGCATCGGCTCGGCCTTGCCCGAAGTCGCCGCCACCGACGCAGATCCCGCCAAACCCCAGCAGGGCGCCAACCGGGCCCTGCAACGCAAGCCTCCCGAGGAATGACCACCATGACTGAACTTCTGCAGATCGTCAGCATCGCCGCCGCCGCCGTCGCGGTGTCCTTCGGCGCGCTTGGCCCTGCGCTGGGTGAGGGCCGTGCCGTCGCGGCCGCGATGGATGCCCTGGCACGCCAGCCGGATGCCGCCAACACCATCTCGCGCACCTTGTTTGTGGGCCTGGCGATGATCGAAACCATGGCCATCTACTGCCTGGTGATCGCCCTGCTGGTCCTGTTCGCCAATCCCTTCGTGCACTGAGAGCGCCGCCATGCATCTGGACGCCTGGACACTCGGGCTGCAGGCCATCAATGCACTGGTGCTGGTGTGGCTGCTGTCACGCCTGTTGTTCAATCCCGTCGCGCAACTGATCGCGGCGCGCCAGGACGGCATCTCACAATCCCTGGATGCGGCCGCCAAGGCGCGCTCCGAGCTCGCCGCCGTGCAGGAACAGACGATCCAGTTGCGCGCAACGCAGGCCAGCGTCCTCGAAAGGCAACTGCTGGCAGCCCGCGAAGCGCGCAGCGCAGCCGAGCAGGCCGCGCAGGCCGCACTCGATCAGAATCTGCACGCCCGCCAGCAGTCGGCCGAGCTTGAATTCCAGGCCTTGCGCGCGGCGGCACGCCGGGAAGGCGAGGCGCAGGCGCTGGATTTTTCCCTCGACCTGGCGCGCCGCCTGCTGCAAGGCCTGCCCGATGAGCTGCGGGTGCTGCCCTTCCTGCCAGGCCTGGCGCAGGCGCTTGGCCGCATTCCGCCCGAGGTCCTGAGCAGCTGGTGCAGCGACACCGCGATCGCCGAGCTGCGCGTCGCGCATCCCTTGGACGAGGCCGGATTGGCTGTCTGCCGCGACACCCTGCAGGATGCCATCGCCACTGCAGGCACGCTGCCGGCGCTGCGCATGGTCGTCGACCCCGGCTTGCTTGCCGGCCTCGAACTGGCCAGCGCGCATCTGCAGGTGGCCAACCATCTGCGCCAGGACTGGGAGCGGCTGCGCGAGCACCTGCTGGCGGATGATGATGACTGAGCGCGACGCACTATGGGCCGGGCGCCGGGCCCGCCTCGACAGCGCCACCCTGGGCCCCGCAGCGCGCCTGACAGGACGGGTGGAGCAGGTTGCCGATGGCATCGCGCGCGTGTCCGGATTGCCCGACGCGCGCCAGCACGAACACCTGCGTCTGCCGGGTGGCCGCAGTGCCTTCGTGCTGACGCTGGACGAGGACTCCCTGGCGGCCGTCCTGCTGGATGATATCGCGTCGATCGAGGCCGGCATGGCCGTCGAGACTTCCGGCAGCCTGATCGAAGTCCCGGTCGGCCCGGCCCTGCTCGGGCGCGTGGTCGACCCGCTGGGACGTCCGCTGGACGGAGGATCGATGCCGCGCGCCACCGCTTTCCGGGCGATGGAACAAGCCGCCCCGGCAATCATCGAACGCGCACTGGTCGAACACCCGCTCGGCACCGGCATCCTGCTGGTCGACGCCTTGCTCGCGATCGGCCGCGGCCAGCGCGAACTCATCATCGGCGACCGCGCAACCGGAAAGACAGCCGTCGCGCTCGACGCAATTGCCCAGCAGAGACACTCCGACGTGCTGTGCATCTACGTCGCCATCGGCCAGCGCAGCGCCGCCGTACAGCGCGCGATTGCCGCGGTGCACGCACACGGCGACGCGCAACGCTGCATTTTTGTCGTCGCTTCCGGCGCCACGGCGCCCGGCCTGCAATGGCTGGCGCCGTTTGCTGCATTTTCGATGGCGGAGCATTTCCGCGACCAGGGAGGGCACGTGCTGGTGGTGCTGGACGATCTCAGCAAACATGCGGCGAGCCACCGCGAACTCTCCCTGCTGACCGGCGAGCCGCCCGGGCGCGAAGCCTATCCGGGCGACATCTTCCACCTGCACGCGCGACTGCTCGAGCGTGCCGGCCAGCTCGCGGCGGAACACGGCGGCGGCTCGATCACCGCGCTGCCCATCGCCGAGACCGAGGCGGGTAATCTTGCCGGGTTCATTCCCACCAACCTGATCTCGATCACCGACGGCCAGATCGTGATGGACAGCCAGCTGTTTGCCGCCAACCAGCGTCCGGCCATCCACGCAGGACTCAGCGTCAGCCGCGTCGGTGGCAAGGCGCAGCTGGCCGCCATGCACGAGGCGTCCGGCCGATTGCGTCTGGATTATGCGCAATTCCAGGAACTGGAGGCCTTCACCCGCTTCGGTGGTGGTGCCGAGGCGCGCATCCGCGACCAGCTGGTGCGCGGCGAGCGCATCCGGATCCTGCTGCGGCAGAACCGTTTCGAAGGCCTGTCGACGCTGGCGCAACTCGCCCTGCTGCGTGCTCTGGCCGCCGGCCAGTTCGACACCGTGGCGCTTGCGGATGTGCCGGCCTTGCGTGCGCGCATCGCCGCGCGCATGCAACGTGACGGCGCAGCCCTGGCTGCCGTGCTTGCGCAGCAGGGGCTGCTGGATGCCGAGCGCCTCGCGGCCCTGGATGCCCTGACCCGATCTGCCATGACCGAGGCACCGTGAGCAACCGCCTGGGACGCGCCGAATCGCGCATCCATACCCTGGCTGACCTGCGCGCAGTGACTGCCGCCATGCGTGGCATCGCAGCGGCACGCGCCCGCGAGGCCGAGGCGCGGCTCACAGGCGTCGACCGCCATGCGGCCATCGTTGCAGCCTCGATCGCCGATGCCCTGGCCGTCGACAGCGGCGGACCGCCGGAATTCCTCGCTGCGGACGCGGCAGGGCCCCCCATGGCCATCGTCGTGTTGAGCCAGGGCGGCTTCGTCGGCACGCTCAACGAGCGCGTGCTGGCCACGGCAGACGCCGAACTCACGCGCAGTGCGCGCATCCTGCTGCTTGGCGGACACGGCGTGCGCATCGCTGCCGAACGCGGCCTTGCGTGCGATTGGGTCTACAGCATGGCCGCCAATGCCGCGCTGGTGCCGGCGCTCGCGCGCGAGGTGGCGCGACAGGTGCTCGGCGAGGCCGCCCGCTCGCCGCCGTCGCGCCTGGTCGTGATCCACGCCGAATCCCGTGCCGGAGGCCAGCTGGACGTGGCCACCCGCCTGCTCCTGCCCTTCGACTTCTCGCGCTTCGGACGGGCCTCCGCTGCCACCTTGCCACGGCTGCAGATTCCGCTGGAACAACTGCTGGCCGCCCTGGTGGCGCAGTTCCTCCATACCAGGATTCACGCAGCCCTGCTGCTGGGCCTGCTGGCAGAGAACACGGCGCGGCGCGAGGCGGTCAGCGCCATGCACGGCAACCTGGATCACAAGCTGGAATCGGCGCATGCCGAGTACCGCAGCCTGCGCCAGGAGGAGATCACGGCCGAGATCCTGGAACTCTCCGGAACACGCCATCCGCTCAGAGCGATGCTGTGAGCTCGTCGGCGCCCAAGGCTTCGCGCTCCGCCAGTTGATGCTCGAGCACCGCCGCATCGGCTTCTGAAGCATCGCCGGCACGCGCCAGGATGCGCCGCCGCAATTCCGCTGGCGGCGCATCGCACGCCAGGATCGCGAACGGCACGCCCGTCGCCTGCGCGAGGGCGCGGAACGCCGCGCGCTCGCTGCGCCGCAGGAAAGTCGCATCGACGATCACCGACCAGCCATCCGCCAGAGCGCCCTGCGCCAGCGTGGCGAGCCGGCCATAGGTGCGCGCGCTCGCCTCCGCCGTATAGATCGTGCCACCGCTGCGCGCGTCGGCCTCGAGTTCGAACAGCCGTTTGCGCTCGACGTCGGAGCGGATGCGGATGGTGGACGCGTGCACGTCAGCCAGCAGTTGCGCGCGCGAGACCGTGGTCTTGCCGGAACCCGAAACGCCGAAGGTGATGCACAGGCGCGGCGCAGGTGGCGCAGCCAGCGTCTCCCCCAGCGCCAGGTAGTCGCCGGCTTCGGCGGCAGCACCGCGCAGTGCCGCCACCTTGGCGCGCACCATGGCCCGGTAGACCGCGTAGTAACGCAGCACACCAAGGGCGGAGAAGTCGCCGCTCCACACCAGCCACTCGTTGAGCAGCCAGCAGGCATAGCCGGGCTTGCCGTGCTCGATGAGGTCGAGCCAGGTGAAGGCCAGTTCGCTCGCCACATCGATCCAGCGAAAATCCTCGTTGAACTCGATGCAGTCGAAGGGCGTGACCTGGCCGTCGAGCAGGACCAGATTGCCGAGATGCAGGTCACCGTGGCATTCGCGCACCCTGCCCTCCATGCGCCGCCGCTCGATCAGTCCGCGCCGCCGCTCGAACTCCTGCTGCGACCACGCGCGCAGGCGCGCCAGCCGCGGCCGTTCGTGCTCGAGCAGGGCCGCGGTCTCATCGAAATTCGCCTGCACATAGGCCTCGACGGTGCGCGCGGTGCCGAAGCGTGAAGCCGGCGGCGCGACGGCCGCTGCCTGGTGGAAGGCGCTCAGCGTGCGCGCCAGGCCGGACAGCTGGCCAGGGGTCAATTCGCCACGACGGCAGACGTGGTCCAGGCGCGCCGCCTCGTCGAAGCGGCGCATCCTGACCGCCGGTTCGCCGTCGAAATCCACCAGGTCCAGGTAGAGGTCGCGCGCATAGCGGCGATTGAGCCGCAGTTCGGCATCGCAGCAGGCACGCCGCTTGTCGCGCGTACTGTAGTCGAGGAAGGGCAGGCGCACCGGCTTCTTGATCTTGTAGGCGAATTCGCCCGCCAGCAGCACCCAGGAGATGTGCGTCTCCAGCAGTTCGACGCGGTCCACCGGATGCGGGTAGCGGCGCGGGTCGAGCAGGCTCTCGATCAGGAACGGCGCAGTCATGGTGTCAGGTTCGCGGCAGCGAGGATCTTATTGGACACGAATCCGGTCATAGCGGGCTTGATCTGGCGCAGATAGCGCCTGCCAGGCGCCCTGGCCTGTAAGGACGCCGGCACTTGCGCCGACCAAGCTGCAATGCCGCATCCCGATCCTCCGCCCAAAGGAATTCCGCCATGCCCCGTCTGATCCGACTGTTCCTTGCCTGCCTTGCCCTTGCCATCACCACGCTGGCGCACGCGGGTGACATCCTGCCCTACAGTGCGTCAACCTTCGCGGCGCTGACCCAGGCAGGCAAACCGGTGGCGATCGCCGTCCACGCCAGCTGGTGCAGCACCTGCAAGGCGCAGAAGCCGATCCAGCAAGCACTGATGGCCGAGCCCGCCTTCAAGGCCATCACCTTGTTGCTGGTCGATTTCGACGGCGACCAGGCCGTCCTGCAGCGATTCAAGGTGCGCGCCCAGAGCACGTTGATCGTCTTCAAAGGCAGCACCGAGGTCGGCCGCTCGGTGGGCGACACCACGCGTGCCGGCATGGCCGCGCTGTTCCAGCGTGCGGCCAGTTGAGCCGGCATCGCTCTGCCGCACGCACACTGCACGAAGGGCTGCACGCGCTGAGCTCGCGGAACTGAACGCATGGAACTGAGCACATCCTCCTACGGCCTCAGCCTGCTGGCCGGCATCGTGTCGACCCTGTCTCCCTGCGTGCTGCCCATCATCCCGCTGGTGCTGGCCGGCGCACTGGGCAGTCATCGGCGCGGACCCTGGGCGCTCAGCGCCGGTCTGGCGCTGTCGTTCGCCGTGATCGGCACTACGGTAGCGGCCAGCGGTGCCGTGCTGGGCGTTCCGCCCACGGCCATCCGCGCGGTGGGCGCCGCGCTGCTCGCGCTGTTCGGCGTGGTGCTGCTGTCGCCGGCGCTGCAAGCCAGGTCGTCCGCCCTGCTGGGGCCGCTCGGCGGGGTCGGTCAGGAGGCCCTGCAGCGCTTCCAGCCGAACGGGCTGGGCGGCCAGTTCATGATGGGCCTGCTGCTGGGTCTGGTGTGGAGCCCCTGCGTGGGTCCGACCCTGGGTGGCGCCGTCGCGCTGGCCAGCCAGGGCCGCGACCTGGGCCAGATCGCGGCCCTGATGGCCGTGTTTGGAATGGGTGCCAGCCTGCCGCTGCTGCTGCTCGGTCAGCTGTCGCAGGACGTCATGCGACGCTGGCGCGGCCACATGCTGCGTGCCGGACAGATCGCCAAGGGCGCCATGGGGATCGCGATGATCCTGGTCGCGACCAGCATCCTGTCCGGCTTCGACAAGCCGCTCGAGGGCTGGTTGAGCGATCAGACGCCCGACTGGCTGACCGACGTCACCACGCGCTTCTGAGCAGATTCGCCGGCGATCGTCTCAATCCTGGCGTGGCGTGAGGTCGACGCCGTTGACGCGGCCGATATGCGTGGCCAGCATCGGCACGAAATCCGCCGCGCCATCGCCGACATTGGCCAGTGCAAAGGCATTCTTGGCCGCGTTGCCCATGGGATTGGCCACGCCGGCGGCATCGGCCATCGACTCCAGGTAGCGCAGATCCTTGAAGCCGTTGGCGATGGTGAAACGGTGGGCGTCTCGATCGCCATCCAGGGTCCAGCGCATGAAGGTCTGGTAGAAGCCGCAGTCCATGCGCCCGCCGCGGATGACGCTGTCGAAACGCTGCGGCGTGATGCCCACTTTCTGCGCCAGCGTGAGTGCCTCGGCATAGAGCGCTGCGTAACCCAGTGACAGGAAGTTGTTGAGCAGCTTCATGCGATGGCCGTCCCCGGTCGGGCCGATATGCACCACGCGCCCAGCCCAGGTCTGCAGGATGGGCTTGAGCCGCGCAAACACCGCATCGCTCGCGCCGACCATGGTATCCAGCGTGCCTTCCCAGGCCTCCTTGGGTGTGCGTCCGAGCGGAGCGTCCGCCAGATCGATCCCGAGCGGCGCCAGCTCGGCCGCCAGCTTCAGCGTCGACACCGGATCTGCGGTGGAACAGTCGACGATCACCGAACCCGGGCGCAGGCTGTGCTTGAGCCCATCGGGCCCATTGACGATGGTCTCGACCTCGCTTGATCCGGTGACGCACAGGAACACCACCGTCGACGCCTTGGCGACCTCTGCCAGCGAACGCACCTCGCTGGCGCCACGCGCCACCAGATCATCGACCGGGGTGCGGTTGCTGCGCCCGAGGATGGTCAGCGGGTAGCCTTTTTCGACGATGTTCCTGGCGATGCCATGGCCCATGAAGCCAAGCCCGATGAAGCCTACGGTTTCCTGCGTGGGGGTGTTGCCGGACATCTGTTGCTCCTCCTAGGACTGCTCGATGGGCAGGCCCGCCGCGGCCCATTCGTTCACCCCTTCGCGCAGCTTGCTGGCCTCGAAACCCTTGGCGCGCAGCATTTCGACGGCCTCGTCGGACATCAGGCAGAACGGTCCGCGGCAGTAGGCCACGATAGCGCGATCCGCCGGCAGTTCGGCCAGTCGCAGCTCAAGTTCGGCCAGCGGCAGCGACCGCGCGAACGGCAGGTGTCCGGCCTCGAACTCGCTCACCGGCCGTACATCGATCACCACGATCTCGCCCTTGCGCGCCCTTTGCATCAGGCTTTCGCGGTCCTCGCCGACCAGCGTGTCGGCGTGCGCCGCCAGCTGCTCGAGCGCGATGCGCAGTTCGATCAGGTGATTCTCGGCCGCTTCGCGGAAAGCGATCCACAGCCGCGGCACGTCCTGCCCGCTCAGCCGATAGTGGATGTAGCGGCCATCCCTGCGCGTATCCACCAGCCGCGTCTGGCGCAGCGCCTTGAGATGGGCACTGACCAGGCGCAGATCCATGCCCGTCAGGTGCGCCAACGCTTCAACGCTCTTTTCGCCCTGGGCCAGCAGTTCGAGCAGTTCCAGCCGTTTGGGACTCGACAGCGCCTTGCCGATGCGCGCCAGTTGTTCGTACAGCAGGTCTTTCTTGGTGCGGATGTTCATAGCCTCATATTCTAATAACTATTGGAATGTGGATCAAGGCTGAACAGCACGCCGCGAAGGTCGCCGGCGGTGGCAGTGGCGGGTCAAAGATCGAAATTGGTCGGCAGCATGATGACGTCGCGAATGGTCATGCCGCGCGGCCGCGTGAGCATGAACGTCAGCACATTGGCGACCTCGCTGGCTTCGAGCAGGCTGCCCGACGCGCGCGCTTCCGCAAGCTTCTCCGCCGGCCAGTCGGCCAGCAGCGCGCTGACCACCGGGCCCGGCGAAATCGAGCCGACACGGATGCCGTGCTTGAACACCTGGCGCCGCACGGTCTGGACAAAGCAGTCGATGGCCCATTTCGACGCCGCGTAAACCGGCTCCCACGGCGTCGGGAAATGCGCAGCCAGCGAACTGGTGACGATGATGTCGCCGGTGCGCCGCCCGATCATGTGCGGCAGCACGTCGTGCACGTTCTTCATCACCACGTTGATGTTCAGGTTCAGCATGCGGTCGATGGCCGCGGTATCCGCATCGACCAGATCCCCGCCGATGTAGGCGCCGGCATTGGCGTGCAGGATGTCGAGCTGGCCGGCCTTTTCCAGCACACGCGGCAGCAGCGTGGCACAGTCCTGCGCATCGAGCAGGTCGATGCGCAGCGGAATCACCATCTCGCCAAGCCGTTCGCGATGCCCCTGCAGCGCCGCCTGGTCACGGTCGACCATCACCACACGCGCGCCGGCAGCCACCATCGCTTCGGTGCTGGCCAATCCGATGCCGGATGCCGCCCCGGTGACGGCGGCTATTTTGCCTTCAAGTTCTTTTGCCACAGTCTCTCTCCTGGCGGGTTGTCGGGTTGCGGCAAGGCCGCGTTTGCCTCACGCATCAATATGGTCATTGCTGCCCACGGCAGAATACAAGAACAGACGGGGCAACGTCAGGCATCGCGCAACCAGACGGGAATGTCGCGTTCCGCGTGCAAGATGCGCCACACATCGATGTGATCATCCCGCTCGAAATATGAAGACCAGGAAGGGATATCGCCTGAGCGGCAGGAATCGCAAACCCGGCATGTTCAGTTCGTGCGCGTCGAGCGGTCGACCTAGCCCTTGATCCGCCCGCGCAGGCCCGCAAAGTACTGATCATCGGCCACCGGTCCTGGCGCCGCATTGCCGCCGGCGAGCAGCAATCCTTTCAGTTGCTGCCGCTCCTGATCGGTGCGGATGAGCTCCCGGACATACTCGCTGCTGGTACCAAAGCCGCGACGTTCCACCTGCTCATCGACAAAGGCGCGCAGCGAATCCGGCAGGGAAATGTTCATCGTGGTCATGCGCTCACAATAAGCCTCTTTGGCAAATTTTGGCAAACGCGATCAGCGCTGAATGCGAAATAGCGCGACACGTATTCGATTCATGGTGAGCACATGCCCTGCTGCGCACATCGCTGTTGGATAATCGGGCCATGAACGCCCCTACCCGCCCTGCTCTTTCGATGCTTGATCTCGTCCCGATCACCGCCGGTGGCACGGTGGCCGGCGCGCTTGCGCAGTCCCTGCGCACCGCGCGCCACGCCGAGGCGCTGGGATTCACGCGCTACTGGGTGGCCGAACACCACAATCTGGCCGGTGTCGCGAGTTCGGCCACTGCGGTGCTGGTCGGCTACCTCGCCGGCGGCACGCAGCGCATCCGCGTCGGTTCGGGCGGCATCATGCTGCCCAACCACACGCCGCTGGTGGTCGCCGAAGCCTTCGGCACGCTGGCGGAACTGTATCCCGGCCGGATCGACCTCGGCCTGGGGCGCGCGCCCGGCAGCGATGCGCTGACCATGCGCGCACTGCGCCGGGACCGAGTCGAAACCGAGGATCAATTTCCGCGCGATGTTGCCATGCTGCAGGGCCTGCTGGCACCTGCCGAACCCGGCCAGCGGCTGGTGGCCGTGCCGGGCGCCGGCACCGAGGTGCCGATCTGGCTGCTGGGATCGAGCCTGTTTTCTGCGCACCTCGCCGCACGCATGGGGCTGCCCTATGCATTTGCAGCCCACTTCGCACCGGCACAGATGGATGCGGCGCTGACGGTCTACCGCGCCGAATTCCAGCCCTCGGCGCAGCTCCACACACCGTATGTGATGGTGGGCGTTCCGGTGATCGCGGCACCCAGCGACGAGGAAGCCGAACTGCTGGCCAGCAGCGTGCGCGAGCGCGTGCTGGGCATCCTGACCGGACGTCGCGGCCCCTTGCAGCCGCCGCGACCGGGCTTCCTGGCGTCGCTTCAGCCGGAGCAGCGCGCCGGCATCGAAAGCTTCCTCGGCGCTGCCGTCATCGGCGGTCCGGCGCGCGTGCGTGACGGCCTGGCGCGCATGCACGCGCGCACCGCGGCTGACGAGCTGATGATCACCTGCGACATCTTCGACGCCGAGCTGCGGCTGCGTTCGCTCGACATCACGGCGCAGGCGATTCGCGCGCGCCCGAGCTGACCGGATAGGGAGCATCCCCCTTGAGACCCTTCCAGAGGATACGGTTGAACTTGTCCGCATCGACACGATCCTCGACGCTGAAGTCCATACCGCGCGTCTGCGCACTCCACCAGGCGGCGGTATGGGTCGGCTTCGGGATATCGGCCGCCGCCACCGGTGCCGGCGGCAACAGCGGGGCCAGCGCGGTCCCGTACAGGTAGGTCGACGGCGCGGCCTTGAAGCGCCAGGCCGACTGCTGCAGATCGAACACGTCGGTCATCGGTCGCACGCCGTCGTCGTGCAGGTTGAGATGCTGCAGCCCAAGCACATCCTCGATGGTGCGGATCATGTTGACCGTGGTGTAGCCGGTCGACACCGTGGCGCCCTGCCTGACGTAGGGGCCGACGATATAAGCCGTGCTGCGGTGCGAGTCGACGTGGTCGGGGCCATCCTGCGAGTCATCCTCGAGCACGAAGATCAGCGTGTTGCCCGCGTAGTTCTTGCTGTTGGCAACCTTCTGCACGATCAGACCCACGGCGTAGTCGTTGTCGGCCTGCTGCAGTTCCGGCGTGTTGATGCCATCGATGGCCGTGCCGAAATTGCCCATGTGATCGTGCATCACGCGCACCAGCTCGAGCTGCGGCAGGGTCTTGCTGCTGTCGAACTGGTCGAATTCGCGCGCCCACTCGTGGACCCGCCAGAAATCCGGGAAGTTGTTGTCGAAGCCGCGGAAATACGGATCGGTGACGGACCCGAGCGGCATGTCTGTGCTGGTCGGGCTGGCCACGACCACGCCCGCCGCATGCGGGTCACGCAACTGCGCGGACACGCCGCCCAGGGTGGCAGGAACGTTCTCGAGGGTGAGGTCGAGAAAGAAGCCGTAGTTGCGCAGACTCTTGCCCGCGCGCAGCGCAGCGTTCCACAGGTAGCCGGCAGCTTTTTCGCCATCGGGTCCATCCATTTCCACTTCATTTGCCGTGCCGGGCAGCAGGTCCGGGTCGGTCAGCGAGGACAGCGGCGAACTCGGCAGGCCGGGCACGAACACGTTGAGATGCTGCAGCACGAAGGGCAAGGCGTATTGATGCGTCACCGGATCGGTCTGTCCCGTGAAGGGATTGGATGCTCCGACCGACAGTCCGAACGCGCGGCTGCTGATGTCCGGCAGCGCCGTGTTGACGCCACGCGAAGTGCCTTCGCTGTCGTAGGTCAGACCGCGGCCGGCATAGTTCACCGGGGTCGACTTGTCGTTGGTGTCGATCGAGCGCGCCGCCGTGCTCCACTGCCAGCCGTCCATGCTGACTTCGCCGCTGGTGCGGAAATTGTCGAGCAGCACGAAATTCGAGGCGATGGCATGCTGGTTGGGCGTGATCGCCTGCGGAAACTGGGTGATCGAGGCATCGCCGTTGCCGGTCCTGATGTCACCCAGCACCTGATCGTAGGTGCGGTTTTCCTTGACGATGTAGATGACGTGCTCGATGCGCTGCTGCAGGCCCTTGACGATCTTCTTCTCGGCCTCGCTGAGCTTGAGTCCGAAGCCGTTGTTGGCCTCGACCACACCGGTCAGGCTGTCGAGGGCACGGCCGTTGGGAACCGGCAGCGTAAGCAGACCGGCCTTGGTCAGCTGCAGCACATAGGTGTTGGAAGAGCCGTTCTGGAGCGCAGACGGGCATCCCGCCGCATTGACCACGTCATTGGTCGCGAGATCGCCCTTGGGCCCGCTGGTGACGTTGGAGCATTGCTCCGGATTCGGGCCGGCGTTGCTCTTGCCGTTGACGACATACAGCATCTTGCCATCCGCGCTGACACTGACCGAATTCGGATACCAGCCGGTCGGGATCAGTCCCTCGACCTTGCCGCCGGTCATGCCGTCCTCAAGCTCGATCACCGCCACCGAATTGGTCCCGGCATTGGTGACGTACAGTGTTTCCTCGTCAGGCGACAGCACCAGGCTGTTGGGGCTGCTGCCACGGCGCACCTTCACATCACCGTCAGGCGCCGTGGTGTCGACGCTGGCGAGCAGGACATTCTGCGCGGTGTCGACGATGTCGACCGTATCGCTGTTGTCGGACACCACCAGCAGACGCGACTGCGCGCGATTCAGGATCATCCTGGTCGGATTGCCCTTGACGGCGATGCGCTGGCTTACCGTCGCCTTGCCCGCGAGCGGCGCGCCATTGACGCTCACCACCACGATTTCACGATCGCGCACGCTTGAGACATAGTGCACCCAAGGCGTTCACGCGCTCGTAGTCGCCACGCGCCTGTTCACGGTCACCGGCAGCCTGCGCGGCTTGCGCGGCGCCGAGTCCGCGCGCGAAGGAACGGGCTCATCCAGCGAGCCCCCTCGTTGCTAATGTCGAGACATTGCAATGCGAGCCCCCGCGCCGCGTGGGTGCGCCCGAATCATTCATCACCAGGAGGAAGCGATGGCATTGAAGGACACGCTCCAAGCCTTGCTCGACGAACTCGGCTGGGAAGACCCCATCCACCACGATCCAGAAGACGGCACGGACTACCTGTCGACCGGCTACCGTATCGCCGGCCAAGCCTATCAGCTGTTGGTGATCAGCGATGAACGCCGCCAATGGCTGAGGCTCGTGCTGCGCGCCCCGATGACCATCCCGGCACACCGGCGCACCGAGGCCGCCGTACTCGTGAATCATCTGAACGGTACGCTCGGCATCGGGCATCTCGAAGCCAGCCCTGAAGGATCAATTGCTTACGACCATGGCATTGATGTCGAAAATGCCGAGGCGAGCCCCGCGCTGCTCAAGAACATGCTGTCAGCCGCCGCCGCGACCTTCTCGCCGGCGCGCCTCGGCGCGCTCGGCGCACTGGCTTTCACCCACGCGTCACTTGAAGCGATTCTCGCCGACTTCGAGAGCGATGGCGCAGGCCGCTCGTCGGCGAACGCCTCGCTGGAGGTGCACTGATGCCGAAGTTGGCCACAAGTTGGCAGAAGTTCGCAGTGATCGAACAGCTCACCGGTTATATGTGGTGGATCGGTGATGCACGCGATCCGATCGATGCCTGCAAGAACGCGGACCTGCATAGCCCGATGGCAGCTCCCGTCGAAGCACGCGAGTTCGAGCAGATCGATGGGAGCCGGATCGGATCGCAGAGTGCATATGCCGTGTACTCGGTGCCAGCAGGCCTGCTGGTGACGGACGGGGCTGATGACGTTCAGATCGACGCGGTCACCAGCCCGGCGCTGGTAGGCTATTTTCGCGCTATTGACCGCTGACGCGCCGCCCGAACGAGACCGCGTAGGCCTGGGCACGCACCGACAGCAGCGGATCGTCGATCGGTTCAACGCCCGTGGTCAGGGTGGTGGGCATGAACAACTCGCCAGCACATTCCTGGCCAGTGGCCTTCTCGATGCTCAGACGCCCCAGGTGCACCTTGCGGCGCTCATCCGGCCACGCCACGCTGGGATTGTCGGTGGGATCGGCGGCCTCGCCGATCTGGACGAAGATGTCGATCGCGGCCGGCTGCTTGGCCACGTGTGCCGCCAGCTCGGACTGCAGGAAGTCGGCACCGCGTGCCTTGGCCTCGTCGTCGTCCAATCCGACCGCGCCGCCGACCGGTTCAGCCACGATCTTGCCCTTGATCGACTGCCCCTGGGCGTTGGTGAAACGGAAAGCGTGAATGCCGAAATACGGCGTGGCGGCGTAGCTCGCGTACACCGGGTGCGACTTCTGCCAGGCAGCTTGCCGGCCCACGGCCGGGTGCGCAGCCAGGTAGGCGTCCAGCCGGGCCTGGTCCGGCTTGCCGGTGGCGGGGTCCGGTCCCACGGCCTGCAGCAGCTCCAGGAAATCCTTGGGATTGGCGGCCGGGAACATCGGCGTCGACACCAGCACCAGATCCATCCGGTTGTCGCCATCCGGCGCCAGGCGCACGGCCAAGCCTCGCCCGTCGTGGGTGTTGTCCGCGGCGGCGGGATTCGGACCTGCCTGACTGAAACGGCCGATCACGGAATAGGCCGCCTTTGCGGTGTAGGCCGGCGAGCGCGTCACGCTGGCAGCCGACGCCGCATCCGGCATGAAGCTGCCACTAAAGCAAACGCCCTTGGGATGCGCCTTGCGCAGCCCGGTTTTGGGTCCCCCCAGGCGCTGCAGCGCGTCGACAATGCTGGTGGCGACGTCAGCCTGCTCCGCGCCGGCGGCGTGGACCGGCGGGGCCAGCAGCGGCATCAGGAGCATCATGGCGCAGGCAACGCTGCGAACAGGTGGTGAGCGATTCATGGTGGTCGTCCTTACAGGTTCGGGGGGGATGCCGGCAGAGCAGCGAGGACGCGCGCCGGACCAGTCAGACCTGGTCTGGCATGGACCACGCGTTGCCGCCAGGGTTCAGTGCCAGGTCCTGGTCCGACACCACCGCATTCAAGGCGCCGGATTCGGCCAACGCTGGTGAACCGCCTCGATCTCTTCGAGCACCTCGGCGGACAGCTCCAGCGTGGCACTGGCGAGGTTGCTCTGCAGCTGTTCCAGCGTGGTGGCGCCGATGATGTTCGACGTCACGAACTCACGGCCGGTGACGAAGGCCAGCGCGCCCTGTGCGGGATCGATTCCGTGCTTGCGGAACAGCCGCACGTATTCGCCCGCCGCCTGTCCCGTGTTGGCCGATGCATAGCGCACGAAGCGCTCGAATAGCGTGAGCCGGGCACCTGCCGGACGCTGTCCGTCGAGGTACTTGCCGGTCAGCACGCCGAAGGCAAGCGGTGAATAGGCGAGCAGACCGGTCTGCTCGCGGATGGCGATTTCCGCGAGTCCGATCTCGAAGGTGCGGTTGACCAGACTGTAGGGATTCTGGATGCTGGCGACGCGCGGAAATCCCTGCTGGCCGGCGAGGTGCAGGAAACGTGACAGCCCCCAGGGCGTCTCGTTGGAAACCCCGAAATGGCGGATCTTGCCGATCTGCACCAGTTCCTGCAGCGCGGCCAGCGTCTCCTCGATGGGCGTGGTGTCCTCGTCAGCGACATGGCGGTAGCCCAGCTGCCCGAACATGTTGGTCGAGCGATCCGGCCAGTGCAGCTGGTAGAGGTCGATGTAGTCGGTCTGCAGGCGCTGCAGGCTGAGATCGACGGCACGGAAGAGGTTGGCGCGTGTGAACAGCAGGTCGCCGTCGCGCACGTGGCTGGGCCGCACCGCCGTGCGCGCCGGTCCTGTCGCTTTGGTGGCCAGCACGATGTCGTGCCGCCGCCCGCTGCGACGCAGCCAGCTGCCGATGTAGCGTTCGGTGAGGCCCTGCGTCTCCGGGCGCGGCGGCACGGGATACATCTCCGCCGTATCGATCAGGTTGACGCCCGCAGACAGCGCGAGATCGAGTTGGGCGTGCGCATCCTGCTCGCTGTTCTGCTCGCCCCAGGTCATGGTGCCCAAGGCAATGGTGCTGACATCGAGGCCGGTGCGGCCCAGGGGGCGACGATTCATGGTGGGGAAGGCGGCGGATGGAGGTCCGCCGAAGTCTTGCAGGATCGGCGCGGCCGGTCAAACCGGCTCAATGACCGCCAAGCAGCTTTGCCGCGGCGCTGTGGGCATCCACGTAGAGCGTGACGCCCATTGCGACCTGTTTGCTGTCTGCCGTGGGCTTGCCGACCAGATGCAGAACCCCCTGGCACTGCGCATCACACAGGATCACCATCATTCCCTTGTCGAAGCTGGCAGGCATCACGCCGACGTCGACGAGTTTCAGCGATCCGTCGGGACCCGGCATGGAAATCAATTTCACGGCAGCCGCTTGCGCCGAAGCTGCCCCTTGCAGGATTTCCTGGTAGATGACTGGCGCCAGAGCTGCCGATTCGGATGCGAGCAACGCACGGAGCGCGATTACTTGTGCAGAACTGCTGCCTCGCAGCAGGGCGATCCAGACTGAGCTGTCAACCAGCACCACGGGGACTGGCTCGGTCCATGCCCGTTCGCACGGCTCTAACGTCGTAGTCCGGGGCGATCAGACCCTGCCCGACCAGGTCAAGCACGTCCTTTCGTTTGAGGCGCGCCACCATTTCACGAAGGGCCAAGTCCACCACCTCGCGTTTCGTGTGAGCTTCGGTGAGCTTCATGGCCTCGGCCAGCAACTCGTCGTCGAGCACAATATTGGTCCGCATATACACCTGCCTATGTGTATGCTCATCCTATCCGAATCGGGAGCCTCGCCACAACAGCGTGGCCTCGGTTTCGCCCAGAAAGCCGGCGCCGCCTCAGCTGGCCAATGCCAGGGCCTTGGCCCATTCGGGAACCCGGTGCCTGGACAGGCGTTGCAGCGCCATGAGATGCGCGAACTGCAGGTGGCGGACGCCGTAGCGCTCGCAGAGCTCACGCTGCAACTGCATCCACAGGTGACTCGCCATTTCGGCATCGGCCATGGCCCGGTGGGCCCGGCCAGCAGCAGGCAAGCCAAGCGCAGCGACCACGGCGCCCAGCCGGTGGCTGCTGAATTGGGGATAGACCCGCCGTGACAGCAGCAATGTGCAGGCGAAATCGGCAGGTGGCGCAGACACAGGCAAACGCGCCAGTTCCGCTAGCCAGAACTTGCGATCGAAGGCAGCGTTGTGCGCGACCAGCGGGCAGTCCCCCACGAAATTCGCCGCCGCGCGCATGACCTCGCTCGCAGGCGGAGCGGAGGCGATCATGGCGTTGGTGATTCCGGTCAGCACGGTGATCTCGGCGGGAATCCGGCGACCCGCGTTCATCAGGCTCTGGAAGCGATCGGTGACGACGCCATCCTGGATCCGCGTGATGGCGATCTCCGTGGCGCGATCACCCTGTGCCGGCGACAGGCCGGTTGTTTCGAAATCGAGAACTGCAACGGCTTCCATGGATGTCGCTCTGGACCAGAATGGGTTCGTGGGGTGGCAAGCGTCCTGACCAGGATCAAACCGGCCTTTCGAAGGCTCATCACCACAGCATTTTGCGTGCGCCGGTCAGTCAGAAAATCTGCCTCGGTCATGCCGTCAGTGAAGTTGAACACATCCTGCGAGGCCTGCAGAAGTTGACGGCGGTAGTCGGCCCATCTGCTGTCCGTCACACCGGGCGCG
>JAGWIJ010000051.1 GCA_028873535.1 Pseudomonadota bacterium | reverse complement strand
AACGTCCAGCTGGCCGCGCTGCAGGCTGCCGGTGGCCCGGACAGCGAGGAGCGGCGCGCGCGCATCCGTTTTCTCAAGCAGCAACTGGAACGGCAGCTCGATCTGCTGATGCACTGATGGAAGCCCTGCCGCACCGCAGCCGCCCGCCGTCATCCCCGACGCCCCGGCGCCGCACGCTGGCGGGCGGCCTGCTGCTGGCCGCCTGCGCCGGCTGGCACGGCGGCGCACGCGCGCTGGACGCTGCGGCCGGCAGCGCCGATCGCCAGGCGTTTGCGCTTGCCGTGCGCGCGCTGGCGCGCCATGCGCGCTTCCCGCTGACATCGCTCACCGCCGGCGCGGATCCCATCCGCAACCTCAAGCGCTACATCCTCGACCACGATCCGCATGGCGACTATCTGACGCCCGCCGAACTGCGCCAATACCGCCGCGCCGGGCGCGCTGATCATGCCGGCATCGGCGTGCAGCTGGAGCGTGACGCTGCCGGTGTGCTGCGCGTGCTGCCGGACCCCGACGGCCCGGCGGCGCGTGCCGGCGTGCCGGACGGCGCGCGCCTGCTGGCCATCGACGGCCATGCCGTGCAGGACCTGGCGCTGCCCAGCGTGGCGGCGCTGGCCGCCGGTGTGCCCGGCAGCGTGCTGCGCCTGCAGCTTGCGGCGCCCGACGGCGGCACGCTGGAATTCGCGCTGCCGCGCACGCGCGCCAACGGACCTTCGGTGCTGCTGCAACACCTGCTCGGGCGGGCGGTGATCCGCATCACGGCCTTCACGCCGGATACGCGCGAGACACTCGAATACCTGCTGCACGCCATTCCCGCCGGGCAGCCCTGCATTCTCGACCTGCGCGGCTGTGCCGGCGGTGACCTGCATGCCGCCATCGACTGCGCCATGCTGTTCCTAGTGCGCGGCACCCCGCTGGGCTCCCTGCAGCGTGGCAGGCAGGTGCAGGCCTGGCATTGCACGCGCCGCGCGCCACCGTTCGGCGGCGCGCTGGTGCTGTGGCAGGACGAAGGCACTGCCAGCGCGGCCGAAGTGCTGATCGCGGCGCTGGTCGACAATGCGCGCGCGATCACGGTGGGACGCCGCAGCTTCGGCAAGGGCAGCGTGCAGGAGCTGATCGCGCTGGCTGACGGCGCAGCGCTGATCCTCAGCACCGCGGAAGTGCGCAGCCCGCTGGGGCGTGCCATCGACGGCCAGGGTCTGGAAGCGCAGCGCAGCGTGGTCGCGCGCGGCGACGATCCGGCACCCTGGCTGGCGCGTTCGGAGGAGGCCCGGCCGCCATGAGCGAGACCTCCGCACTGATCGGGCGCACGCTGCACGGCACGCTGCTGATCCGCGCGCTGATCGGCGAAGGCGCCATGGGCGCGGTGTTCCTGGCCGAGCACCGCAACCTGCCGGACAAGCGCTTCGCCATCAAGGTGCTGCTCAACGCCATCACCAGCCGGCCGATCTTCCAGGAGCGCTTCAACGAGGAAGCGCGCCACCAGGCCAGTCTGGACCACCCCAACATCGTCAAGGTGCACGACTTCTTTCGCGAGGACGGCCAGTACTTCCTGGTGATGGACTACGTCGATGGCGAGCCCCTCAGTGCGCTGATCGAGCGCTCCGGCGCCATGGACGAGCGCGCGGCGCTGGCGCTGATGGACGGCATCCTGCTGGGGCTCGACCACGCGCACCGCCAGGGCATCGTCCATCGCGACGTCAAACCCTCGAACATCCTGGTCGATCGCGACATGCGGCCGCGCCTGACCGACTTCGGCATCGCCATCCGTGCCGGCGAGACCCGGCTCACGGCCACCGGCGCGGCCGCCGTCGGCACTTCCGCCTACATGAGCCCGGAGCAGATCCGCACGCCGGGCCAGATCGACCAGCGCGCCGATGTCTATGCGGCGGGCGTGGTGCTGTTCGAGATGCTGACCGGCACGGTGCCCTTCGACGGCGACAGCGATTTCGCCATCCACGAACAGCACATCAAGGCACGCGTGCCCGATCCGCGCAGCATCAATCCGCTGCTGACGCGACGCGTGAGCAGCATCCTGCTGCACGCGCTGGCCAAGGATCCGGCCCATCGCTTCCAGGGCTGCGAGGACTTCCGCCGCTGTCTGAGCGGCGAGCGCGCACCGCCAGTGCGCTGGCAGCCCTGGGCTGCGCGCGCGGCCGGCGTGCTGGCGGTGCTGGCGCTGCTGCTGGCCTGGCCGTCGCTCACGCGGGTGCTGCAGCCGAGCGGGCACGACGGGCACAGCGGGCAGCTTCCGGATGGTGGCACGCGTCCGTTGCCGCCGCAGCAACGCGACCTGCAGGCCGAACAGGCCAGCGCGCGCAGCCTGGTGCTGTCCAGCGTGCAGCTGCTGGAGATCCTGTGCCAGCAGTCGGCCGAGATCACGCGCAAGCGCGCAGGCCAGCACCTCGCCGAACAGATCCCCGACACGGCGCGCGCCGAGGCTTTCGGCCGCCAGGTGCAGGAACTGCAGCACAACGTCACGCGACTTCTCGAACAATACGGCAGCGCCCTGCAGGCGCTGTCCCAGCTGGACCCGTCGCTGCGCCAGGCCGCGCTGGGACAGACCAGTCCCGACCCGACGCGTCAGCCCTTCGTGCATGTGCTGGACGAGACCCTGCACACGCATGTGCGCCCGTCACCGCCAGACCCGGGCCAGCTGCCCCGGCTGTGCAGCCGGGCCGGCATCGCATCCACCGAGTAATGGAGTCCTGATCATGAGTCCACCCAGCTGTGACATCGTGCACGACGCCTCATCCGGGCGTACGCATTGCCTGCGCAATTTCGTCGGCAACAGTCCGGCCTTCCTGCAACAGAAGGAACGCATCCACACCTTCGCCGCCTGCGATGCCGGCGTGCTGATCCTGGGCGAGACCGGCACCGGAAAGGAGATCTGCGCGCAGAGCATCCACTACCTGTCGGCGCGCGCCTCGCGGCCCTGGGTGGCGGTGAACTGCGGCGCAGTGCCGACCGAGCTGATCGAAAGCGAGCTGTTCGGGCATGTGCGTGGCGCCTTCACCAGCGCGCAGGGCGCGCGCGAAGGACTGGTGGCCGAGGCCGAAGGCGGCACCCTGCTGCTCGACGACGTGGACTGCCTGTCGCTGGCCGCCCAGGCCAAGCTGCTGCGCTTCGTGCAGGAGCAGGAATACCGTCCGGTCGGCTGCAATGCCGTGCGGCGCTGTGACGTGCGCGTCATCGCCTCGAGCAATCGCGACCTGCACCGGCTGGCGCTGCAGGGTGCGTTCCGCCAGGACCTGTATTTCCGGCTCAACGTGCTCACGCTCAATCTGCCGGCCTTGCGCGAGCGTAGCGAGGACATCCGTGCGCTGAGCCTGCATTTCCTGGCGCTGTTCGCGCGCCGCCTGGGACGGCCCGCCGCGGCGCTGGGAGCTTCGGCGCTGCGCCGGCTGATGGCGCACGACTGGCCGGGCAATGTGCGCGAGCTGGAACATGCCATCGAACGCGCGGTGCTGACCTTCGATCCGCCGGTGGTGCTGGCCGAGCACCTGGACCTGGAGGACGCACAAGGCGCCGACCCGGGCTGCGAACCCTTCGGCGAATCCAAGGCACGCGTGGTCCAGCGTTTCGAGCGCGACTACCTCGAGCGCGTGCTGGCCAGCTGCGGCGGCAATGTCACGCGCGCGGCGCAACTGGCGCGCAAGAACCGTCGCGCCTTCTTCGAGCTGATCCGCAAGCACCAGATCGAGCCCAGCCAGTTCCGCACGGCAGGCCCGGCCTGAGCGGTCACTGACCGCCCGGCAGCCAGGACATTTCCACGCACGGGCAGGACAAATTCGTCCTGCCCCACCCTGACGCGCTTTGTGCCGCGACCCGGGGCCGGGGTCCCGCCATGGTGACTGGCTGCAAATGTCCGCCCGACCCGCGGCAGCCCAAGGATCTTTCCTTAAGGATCAAGCATCTGAGCTTCGAGTGCAGCTGGCACCGTCCTTGCAATGCCATGACGGGAGCGGCGAACGATGGCAGGAAACCCTCACATCGCGGAAGTCGTGGCAGCGCTGGCGTCGTATCTCGCCGCCAATCCGCATGCCTGTGATTCCGCCGAGGGCATCGGTCGCTGGTGGTTGATGGATCAGGGCGATGTCACGCAGGCACTCCGTGGTGCACTGGACTGGATGGTCCGGCACGGCTACCTGCAGGTCCAGACCGCGACCGATGGTCGATCCCGCTATCGCCGCCACGCCAGCGTGGAGGCCTTGCGGAATGCCAGTGCGGAGTTCCATCGCACCAACTAATCAAAGGAGCGCCTTACATGCCTGCTGCACTCACCTATCCCGGCGTCTACGTCGAAGAGATTCCGAGCGGCGTCCGCACCATCACCGGAGTGCCCACCTCGATCACCGCCTTTGTCGGGCGCACGCCACTCGGGCCGGCCAACGATGCCACCCTGGTGGGCAGTTTCGGCGAATTCGAAGGCCTGTTCGGCGGCCTCGCCGCCGACTATCCGCTGAGCTACGCGGTGCGCGATTTCTACCTCAACGGCGGCAGCCTGGCGCTGATCGTGCGCGTGTTCGGCGCGCCGGCCGCCGGCAACAAGAACGGGGTGGCCACACTGGCCGTCGACAAGCTGAACCTGGTGGCGGCCTCGCCCGGCAGCTGGGGGAACGGACTCAACGTGGTGTCCGACACCGACAGCATCACCGATGCGGTCGCAGCGCAGTACGGACTGGCGGCGGCCGATCTGTTCAATCTCACCGTCACGCTGACGGTCAACGGTCAGCTCAGTGCGCGCGAGCGCCTGCGCAACCTGTCGGTCAAGGCGGACGCCGCGGTGCCGAATCCGGCCGGGCGTGCGCGCCGCATCGACCGCGTGCTGATCCAGTCCTCGCAGCTGATCCGTCTGGCGAGCAAGGCCGACGGCTCACCCGACCTGCCGGCCGGACCGCCGGCCCCGGCAGCGCCCGCCGCTGCGGCGCCGGCAGCTCCTGGTGGTGCAGCAGCGCCGGGCGGCGCAGCAGCACCGGCGCCGGCAGCGCCCGCGGCGCCGGTCAATCCCTCGGGTTCGGGCGGTGGCGGCGGTGAAGCGGCCAGCCTCAAGCCGGCCGACCTGATCGGCGACGCCGACAGCAAGACCGGCCTGTATGCGCTGATGGCGGCCGACATCTTCAACCTGCTGTGCATCCCGCCCGACACGCGCGACGGCGACACCGATCCGAGCGTCTACGCGACGGCGCTGAGCGCGATCTGCGTGCCGCGGCGCGCCATGCTGATCGTCGACTCGCCGTCTGCCTGGAGTGCCAACGCCGCCACCGCGGCCAAGACGGCCGTGGCCGGCCTGCCCGGTCTCAACCTGAGTGGCACCGACGCGCGCAATGCTGCGCTGTACTTTCCGCGCGTGATCGAAAGCGATCCCCTGTCGCAGGGCCAGCAGGACCGCTTCGCACCCTGCGGCATCGTGGCCGGCATCATGGCGCGCACCGACGGCGCGCGCGGCGTGTGGAAGGCGCCGGCGGGGCTGGATGCCAGCATCAACGGCATCGTCGGCTTCGACGTCGAGCTCAACAACTCCGAGAACGGCGAACTCAACCCGTTGGGCATCAACTGCCTGCGGTCCTTTCCGCCGGTCGGCGGCCGTGTGATCTGGGGCGCGCGCACGCTGCGCGGCGCCGACCAGCTGGCCGACGACTACAAGTACGTGCCGGTGCGCCGCCTGGCGCTGTTCCTGGAAGAGAGCCTGTACCGCGGCACGCAGTGGGTGGTGTTCGAACCCAACGACGAGCCGCTGTGGTCGCAGATCCGTCTCAACGTCGGCGCCTTCATGCACGGCCTGTTCGTGCAGGGCGCCTTCCAGGGCACGACGCCCAAGGACGCCTACTTCGTCAAATGCGACGCCGAGACCACCACCCAGAACGACATCAACCTCGGCATCGTCAACATCGTGGTCGGCTACGCGCCGCTCAAGCCGGCCGAGTTCGTGGTCATCAAGATCCAGCAGATGGCCGGGCAGATCGCGGTCTGACCGCGCACAAGGAGCAAGGGCATGGCACAGTTCACCGTCAATTCGACCCGTTTCGATCCCTACAAGAATTTCAAGTTCCGGATCAAGTGGGATGGCCGATACGTGGCCGGCGTCAGCAAGGTCGGCGGGCTCAAGCGCACCACCGAAGTGGTCAAGCACCGCGAAGGTGGCGATCCCAGCAGCAGCCGCAAGTCGCCGGGGCGCAGCGAGTACGACGCCATCACGCTGGAGCGCGGGGTCACCCACGACACCGAGTTCGAGAAGTGGGCCAACAAGGTCTGGTCGCTGCAGGCCGGCCTGGGCTCGGAAGTGTCGCTGAAGGACTTCCGCAAGGACCTGATCCTCGAGGTCTACAACGAGGCCGGCCAGCCCGTGCTGAGCTACAAGCTCTACCGCTGCTGGGTGTCGGAATACCAGGCGCTGCCTGACCTGGACGCCAATGCCAATGCAGTGGCGATCCAGCACATCAAGCTCGAGAACGAGGGCTGGGAGCGCGACACCTCGGTGACCGAGCCCACCGAGCCCACCTTCACGATTCCGGCCTGAGCGCTGCATCATGGGGCTGCTGTCGCCGACGGTGCTGCTGCACGCCTGGGAGTCCGGTCTCGCGCAAGGCGATGCCTTCCAGCGCGCCGATGTGCTGCTGGCGCTGGCGCGGCCCGGCCTCGATGCGCAGGCGCGCGGCCAGCTCGCCATGGGGGCGCGCGACCGCGCCCTGCTGGCGCTGCACACCACGCTGTTCGGCCCCATGATCGAGGCACGCACCGACTGCCCGGCCTGCGGTGAAGCGCTGGAGCTCGGCTTCGATGCCGGCGCGCTGCTGGACGGCGTCGACCCGGCAGCGGCGCCGGCAGCGCCGGGTGAACTGCAACTGGGAGACTGGCAGCTGCGCTTCCGCCTGCCCGGCGCGAGCGACCTCGAGGCCGTTGCACGCCTGCCCGCAACAGCGGAAGTCCGGCGCGATGCGCTGCTGTCGCGGCTGCTGCTGGACAGCCGCTGCCAGGGCGCTGCGTGCAGTCTGGCCGAGCTGCCAGCGGCGCTGCGCGCGGCCTTCGAGGATGCGCTCGAACGCAGCGATGTGGCGGCGCTGCCCGAGTTCGAGCTGGCCTGCGAAGCGTGCGCGCACCGCTGGACCCCGCTGTTCGACGTGGCCGAATTCCTGTGGCACCGGCTCGACGCCTGGGCCGGCCGCCTGTTGTGGGAAGTGCACGCCCTGGCACGCGCCTATGCCTGGAGCGAGGACGTGCTGATCAACATGAGTCCCTGGCGGCGCCAGCGCTACCTGGAGATGCTGAGCGCATGAGCGCCTATCTCAGCCGCCTGCTGGCACGCGGACAGGCCGTGGCCGGCGACCTGCATCCGGCCACCGGCTCGCGCTTCGGTCCGGCGCGGCCCGGTCCTGAATGGCATCTGCGCGCGCACCGTGATGCCGGGGCGGCCGCTGGCGACGGCGTCGATCCAGCGGCGCACGGCCGGACAGCGGCCGCGCCCTCTGCGTCGGCGCATGCGGATCCGGCCGGCGCGCCGGCATTCAACCATGCATCCAGCGCCAGCCACGCAGCGCCACAGGTGCCGGAACGGGGACCCGTTGCGGCAGCCCACGTGGACGCTATTGCTGCCAGCGCTGCAGGGTCTGCGGCGGCCCTGCGCGGCGCGGCGGCGGCACCGTCGGCAGCGGCGGCAGGCGACGCCAGCGCGGTGCCACGCGCACATCCGGCGGCAAGTGCCCGCGCTGTCGGTCCACAGGCGCCATCGTCGGCGCCGGCATTCCCGGACGGCCCTGATCGCGTTGCGCCACTCGACCCGGCCGGCAGAGTGGCCAGCGTACCGCCGGCCCACCGCCTTGCAACGGCATCACGTGCCGGTGCCGCGCCGCTGCTGCCAACGCGCGCAGGCGCGCCAGCGCCGCCGACAGCGCCGGTCACCGGCGCAGCGACGCCAGCTCAGCCGGCGTCGACCGCAGCGCGCGCTGCGGCCACGCCGAACGCCGTCGGCCGGCATCCCGACCGGGCCGGCGGCCCGTCTTCTGCCGACGCCGCATCCTTGCCCACGGCGGCACCGGCGGCGCCCATCCCGGTCGCATCGGCCGCGCAGGCACAGCACGCCGCCAACCTGGCAGCGGCCGACGCGGCAGCCAGGTCCGCGCCTCAGGCCAGCGCACTGCTGTTGCAGGCGGCGCGCCTGCGTCCGCGCGCGGACAGCGACAGCAGTTCGGCGGCGCGCGAGGCACTGGTGGCCGCGCTGCAGCTGGCCGCTGGCGGCGCAGCCGCCCAGGTGGGCGGTGCACGCCATGGCGCAGGCGCGGTATCCGGCACGACGCCTTCCGTCAGCGCGCCGACCAGCGTGCAAGTGAGCATCGGCACGCTGGAGATCCGCGCCAACGCCGCCACACCTGCAGCCGCAGCGCGGCCGGCAGCCAGCGCGCGCGCGGCGCCGCGCCTAGGCCTGGACGAGTACCTGCGCCAGCGCGCCGACGGGAGCCGGCGATGAGCAATCCGCTGGCGATCGCCGCCGTCACCGCCACCCTGCGCAATCTGCTGACCCAGGGCATCCGTGCCGACGCCGATCTCGACGACACCACGGTGACCATGCAGCCGGTCGACCGCGCGCGTCCGGACGGCACCACGGCCAACCAGCTCAATGTGTTCCTGTACCACATGCTGCCGAGCCAGGCCTGGCGCAACACCGATCTGCCCAGCCGCGCGCGGCCGGGCGAGACCGGCACGCCACCGCTGGCGCTCAATCTGTATTACCTGATCACGGCCTATGGTCGCGACAACGATGCGCAGCGTCCCTTCAGCCACCAGCTGCTGGGCCGTGCCATGGCGGTGCTGCTCGACCATCCCCTGCTGGGAGCCGAGGAAATCAAGGCGGCTCTGCCCGGCAATGACCTGTGGCAGCAGGTCGAGCGCATCCGCTTCACGCTGCAGCCGCTGCCGCAGGACGAACTGTCCAAGCTGTGGACGGGATTCCAGACCGGCTTCCGCCTGTCGATGGCGTATGAGGCCACCGTGGTGCTGATTGAAAGCGGCCAGTCGATCCGCGCGCCGCTGCCGGTGCTGGCGCGTGGCAGCGACGACCGTGGCGCCCTGGTGCAGGCCTCGCTGGCGCCCACCTGGCCGGCGCTGGACACGCTGGCGTTGCCAGGCCGTCAGGACAGCCTGCTGCCCGGCGACACCCTGGTGCTGCGCGGCGCGCTGCTGCTGGGGGCTGGCGCGCAGGTGGTGTTCGAGCATCCGCTATTGCCCCAGCCGCTGAGCCTGGCGCCAGCAGCCGGCAGCAGCGACGACACGCTGCGCGTCACCATCCCGGATGACCCGCAGCAATGGGTGGCCGGTTTCTACCGTGTCAGCGTGCGCGTCACGCAGGGGGCGGATGCGCGCAGCACCAATGTGCTGGCGGTGGCGCTGGCGCCGACCATCACCACGCCGCTGCCGCTCAAGGTGGCGCCGCTGCGCGGCACGGCCAAGGTGACGCTGGATTGCAAGCCCGAACTGCGCCCCGGCCAGCGCGTCGCGCTGTTGCTGGGCGACCGCGAGATCGCGGCCGCTGATCGTGGCGTGCAGTCGGGCCAGACCACCTTCGTGGTCAGCGGCGTGCAGGCCGGCACGCGCTTCCGCGTGCGCCTGCGCGTCGACGGCGTGGACAGCCCGATCATCGACTGGACACGCTCGCCACCCGGCTTCGACGACACGCGCATGGTGGAGTTCTGAACATGGACAGCGTGATGCAACACGACGTCGACTGGGCTGCTGCCGACTGGGACAGCGCCAATGGCGAGTACCTGGCGCTGTCGCTGGAATGGCTGCGCCACTGCCTGCGCCAGGAGCGCGAGGCCATGCACGCTGCCATGGCACGCCGCAGCGCGCTGGTGCAGCAGATGCATGCAGTGCCTGCGCTGGAATGGCTGGCGCGCCGCCTGGGCATGAGCAGCTTCGAGCGCGACCTGCTGCTGCTGTGCGCGGCCGTGGAGTTCGATCCCGGCATGGCGCTGCTGTGCGCCGCCATGGCGGATGGCCCGGGGCACGAGTATCCGAATTTCGCGGTGGCCCTGGCCTGCCTGCCGGAGCCGAGCTGGGACGCGCTTTCGCCGGCGCGACCTTTGCGCCACTGGCATCTGATCGAGGTGGCGGCGGCCGGGGTGCGTCCGCTGACCGCCAGTCCCTTGCGCGCCGATGAGCGCATCGTGCATTTCATCAAGGGCCTCAACCAGCTCGACGAACGCCTCGCCGCCGTGCTGACGCCGCTGCCCGAGCCGTCGGCCGAGGTGCCGCTGACGACCGTCCAGGCCGAACTCGCCGCCAGCATCGCGGCGCAATGGCTGAGCGCCGCGGAAGACGAGACGCTGCCAGTGGTGCAGTTGCTGGGCCATGACGCCCTGGCCCGTCAGATGGTGGCTGCGCAGGCCTGCAGTCGCCTCGGCGTGCGCATGCTGCGTCTGGGCGGCGACCTGCTGCCGACGCAGGCGGGTGAAGTCGAGCTGCTGGCCCGGCTGTGGGCGCGTGAATGTGTGCTGATGCCGCTGGCGCTGTATGTCGATCCCGATGAAGGCCAGACGGCCGCTGCCGCCAGCGACGCCCTGCCGGCCGGCGTGCGCCACCTGTTGGCGCACACGCGCGGCATGGCCTTCCTGGCAGCACCGCAGGCGCTGCCGCGCTGCGGGCGCGCGCACGTCGCCTACGACGTCAGCAGCGCCGACAGTGCCGAACAGCAGGCCGCCTGGAGCGCGGCGCTGGGCGCCGGCGCGCTGGCCGAGCGGCTGGCCGCACAGTTCAACCTCAACCAGTGGGACATCCGGCGCATTGCGCGCGCCTGTCTGGCGCAGCCCGCACAGGATGGCCAGATGCTGGACGAGCGGCTGTGGGAGGCCTGCCGCCTGAATGCCCGGCCGCGCCTGGACCAGCTGGCGCAGCGTCTGGATGCCAAGGCGCAGTGGGCCGATCTGGTGCTGCCGGCGGAGGAGACCGCTGTGCTGCGCCAGATCACCGCGCAGCTCGAACAGCGCGGCACGGTGTACGGACGCTGGGGCTTCGCGCGCAGCATGAACCGCGGCCTGGGCATCAGTGCGCTGTTTGCCGGCGACAGCGGCACCGGCAAGACCATGGCGGCCGAAGTAATCGCCAATGCGCTGCGCCTCAGCCTGTATCGCATCGACCTGTCGGCGGTGGTGAGCAAGTACATCGGCGAGACCGAAAAGAACCTGGCACGCCTGTTCGACGGTGCCGAGGACGGCGGCGCGGTGCTGTTCTTCGACGAGGCCGACGCGCTGTTCGGCAAGCGCAGCGAGGTCAACGACAGCCACGACCGCTTTGCCAACATCGAGATCAACTATCTCCTGCAACGCATCGAAGCCTTCCGCGGCGTGGCGATCCTGGCCACCAACATGAAGAGCGCGCTGGATGCCGCCTTCCTGCGCCGGCTGCGCTTCATCGTGCGCTTTCCGTTTCCGCGCGCCGCCGACCGCAGCCGCATCTGGGCGCGTGCCTTCCCGCCGCAGACGCCGCTGCTCGACCTGGATTTCGAGCACCTGGGCCGGCTCAATCTCACCGGCGGCAACATCCACAGCGCGGCGCTCAATGCGGCCTTCCTGGCCGCCACGGCCGGCAGCGCGGTCACCATGCCGCTGGTGCTGGCCGCCGTGCGCAGCGAATACCTGAAGCTCGAACGTCCGGTCAACGAAACGGACTTCCGCTGGCTGGCAACGGACCAGGGGGCCGCATGAAAGTCGCGCTGCACATCGAACGCATCGTGCTCGACGGCCTGCCCGTCACGGCCGCGCAGCTGCCCGCCCTGCGCGCCGAACTGGAGCGCGAACTGACGGCGCTGCTGACGGCGCAGCCACCGCGTGCCGACGCGCTGTCGGCGGTTGCCGGCCAGGCCGGCAACGCCACGCTGGCGGCAGGCAGTGGCTGCGGCCTGCAGCTCGAGCGCCTGGGCGCGCCGCGCCTGCAATGGCGGCCGGCGGCCGGCGTGGCGGCGCTCGGCAGCGGCATCGCGCACAGCGTCCACGCCAGCCTGGGAGGCCCGCGATGAGCAGCTTTCCGGGCTCGCCACGCATCCTCAAGGGCGGCATCGTGCTGATCGATCCCGACAGCGGTGCGCTGCAGCGCTTGATCGTGCTGCAGTACAACCCCGACAGCCTGAGCCGCACGCTGCAGGCGCAGACCATCGGCCCCGAACCCGGCGACAGGCTCGAAGCGCTGCGCCTCAAGGCACCGCCGCACGAGACCATCAAGCTCGACGCCGAGATCGACGCCACCGACCAGCTGGGGGCCAGCCAGCCCGCGCAGACCGTGCTGCAGTTCGGCATCCAGCCACAGCTGGCAGCGCTGGAGACGCTGGTGTACCCGAGCAGCGCGCAGCTGATGGCCAACAATGTGCAGTCGCTGCTGGGCACGCTGGAGATCGCGCCGATGGAAGCGCCGCTGGCGATTTTCGTGTGGAGCCAGGTGCGCGTGGTGCCGGTGCGTCTGACCGACTTCTCGATCACCGAAGAGGCCTTCGACACGCGCCTGAATCCCATCCGCGCCAAGGTCTCGCTCGGCATGCGCGTGCTCACCGTCGACGATCTGGGCTACCGGCACAAGGGCGGCAACCTGTTCATGGCCTACCTGCAACGCAAGGAGCAGCTGATGGCCCTCAACACCGGCGGCTCCTTCGGCGCCCTCGGCATTCCGGGAATCCCATGACCATCTCGATCCAGCCCACCGCCACCACCGCGCCCTTGTCCAGCACCGCCTTCGCGGCGACCAGCCGCTACAGTGGCCTGCCGGTGCTGACCCTGACCACGCCCGATGGCCACGACGTCCCCTACGTGGCGCGCCGCATGCTGCCGCCGACCGCCGGGTTCGCCGTGCTGCAGACCTACGCGGTCACCCAGGGCGAGCGTCTCGACAACATCACGGCGCGTTTCCTGGGTGATCCCGAACAGTTCTGGCGCCTGTGCGACAGCAACGGCGCGCTGCGTCCCGACGACCTGACCGCGCGCATCGGCCGGGTGCTGCGCATCACGCTGCCCGCTGGCGTGCCGGGAGCCTGAGATGGCCAGCGCGATGAGCCTGACGCTGATGATCGGCCCGGCCGTCCCGGTGATCGCGCCGCAGCCGGTGATGGACGCGCTGAGCTCGGTGCAGGTGACCAGCGGCAAGCAGGGCAGCGGCTTCCAGCTGCATTTCTCGGTGAGCAAGCGCTCGCCGCTGCTGCAGGTGATGCTGCCGGCGGGCTACTTCGACCCCATCGTGACGCGCGTGATCATCATCGCCACCATCGGCGGCTTTCCCAATGTGCTGATGGACGGGCTGGTCACGCGCCAGGAAATCATGCCCAGCAACGATCCTGGCCAGTCCACGCTGACCATCACCGGGGAGGATCTCAGTGTGGCCATGGGTCTGGTGCAGAAGACCATGCCCTTCCCGGCCATGGATGTGACCGCCCAGGTCAATGTGCTGCTGTTGCCCTACCTGCTGCTGGGCGTGGTGCCGCTGGTGATTCCGCCCTTCCTGCCCGCGGTGACGCCGGTCACCGAAGGCTACGAGAGCCAGCCCAACATGACCGACCTCGACTACATCCGCATGCTGGCGAGCCGCGTCGGCTACGTGTTCTACGTCCAGCCGGGTCCGCTGCCCGGACAGAGCCTGGCCTACTTCGGTCCCGACATCCGCCTGCCGGTGCCGCAGCCGGCATTGAGCATCGACATGGACGCGCTCAGCAACACCGAGACGCTGAGCTTTGCGCTCGACGGCATGGCCAAGAAGATCACCATGTTCACCATCATGGATCCCGCGACGGGACGCATCCCGATCCCGATCCCGGTGCCCAACCTCAACCTGTTCAAGCCGCCGCTGGGCGCGCGGCCGACGCCGCCGGCACGCATCGAGTTCGACCAGAAGGGCAGCGCGCTCAAGACGGATCAGGCGCTGACCGCCATCCTGGCCAGGCTCATGAACAACGCCGACGCCATCTCCGGCCAGGGCACGCTGGATGTGCTGCGCTACGGCCGGGTGCTGCAGCCGCGCATGCTGGTCGGCGTGCGTGGCGCCAGCCTGGGCTACGACGGCATGTACTACGTGGACAGCGTGACGCACAACCTCAAGCGCGGCGAGTACAAGCAGAACTTCAATCTCTCGCGCGACGGACTGATCTCCAACACGCCGGTGGTGGTGACATGAGCGAGGGCCGCAAATTCTATGGCAAGTACCGCGGCACGGTGGTCAGCAACCTGGACCCCGAACAGCGCGGTCGCGTGATGGTGGAAGTGCCGGGCGTGCTGACCCTGGTGCCAAGCAGCTGGGCGGAGGCCTGCGTGCCGCTGTCGGGGCCGCCCGGCTTTCCGCTGGGCACGTATCTGGTGCCCATGATCGGCGCGGCGGTGTGGGTGGAATTCGAACACGGCGATGTCAACAAGCCGATCTGGGTGGGCTGCCAGCTGCCGTCCACCCGCGACGTGCCACCCGACGGCCTGACCGGTGTGCCGGGCGATCCCAACCTGGTGCTGCAGTCGCTGCTCAAGCACCGGATCGTGATCAGCGACCTGCCGCCCACGCCCGCCACCGGCGGCATCGTGCTGCAGAGCCTGACCGGGGCCAGCCTGGTGGTCAACGACAGCGGCATCTATCTCGACAATGGCAAGGGCGCCAGCCTCACGCTGATCGGACCGGCCATCGATCTCAACAACGGCACGCTGACGGTGCTGGGCTGAGGCCTGCAAGCATGAACATTGCCTATCCCTTCGCCTTCGACCGCCGCGGCCGCACCGCCAGCGTGGGCGATGACGCGCACATCCGCCAGATGATCGAGCAGCTGCTGTTCACCAATCCGGGCGAGCGCGTCAACCGTCCGGACTTCGGCAGCGGCGTGCTGCAACTGGTGTTCGCGCCCAACAGCCAGGAACTCGCGGCAGCACTGCAGTTCACCATGCACGCGGCGCTGCAGCGCTGGCTGGGCGACCTGATCCAGGTGCAGAGCCTGGACGTGAGTGCGGTCGATGCGCTGCTGCAGGTGACCGTCAACTATGTGCGTCTGATCGACCAGCAGAGCGGCGTGCTGGTCCTGACCCGGCCGGTGTGACATGAGCCAGCTGCCCGCCCCTCCCTGCCCCGGCGTGCTCGCGCCGCGCGCTGCCCGGGTGCGCGCCAGCGCGCTCAACGGCATCGACCTGATCGAGGTGCGGCGCGACCGCGCCGGACACGCGACGCGCGTCGTCGATGTCTGGCTGTTCCATCCGGCGCCCGCGCGCATCGAGCCGGCCAATGTGCGCATCAGCGGCGGCGTGCGCGTGACCGCGCTCAAGGTGCTGGCGCTACGCATTGGCCATCCCGGCGGCGCGGTGGGCGATGCCGACCTGCAGCTCGAACTCGATCGCAGCGGCGACTTGTCCGACTACCAGCTGGAACTGGTCGAGATCGACGCGGCCGGCGTGCCGCTCGATCAGCCTCTGGCCGGCTTCGACCCCTGGTTTGCCGCTGCCGCCTTTTCGTTCCGTCCCGAGGGCGCGAGCGCGCAGGACTGCCGACCATGCGCGAGCGACGCGCTGGCGCCGCCGCTGCCGGCAGCGCCCGACATCAACTACCTGGCCAAGGACTACGCGAGTTTCCGTCAGCTGATCCTGGACCGTCTGGCACAGACCCTGCCCGACTGGAGCGAAAGCCATGTGCCGGACCTTGGCATCACGCTGGTCGAGGTCCTGGCCTATGTCGGCGACTACCTCAGCTACTACCAGGACGCCGTGGGCACCGAGGCTTACCTGGGCACCGCGCGTCAGCGCATCTCGGTGCGCCGCCATCTGCGCCTGCTCGACTACCGCATGCACGACGGCTGCAACGCGCGCACCTGGGCGCTGCTGGAATGCGACGATCCGGCAGCCGTCTGGCAGGTGGACGGCGACGCGCTGATGTTCCTGGGCGGCAGCGACGAGCTCGCGCCCGCCACCCTGGCAGCGCTGCGTGCGGGCAGCCTGCCGCGCGGACTGCCGGCCGATTTCGAAGTGTTCGAGCCGGTGCATTCGACACCGGTCCGGCTGCGTGCTGCGCATCAGTCCATCGCTTTCCATACCTGGGATGGCGCCCGGCGCGTGCTGCCGCGCGGCACCACGCACGCCACCTTGCGCGATACCTGGCAGGCGGACGGCGCGCCGGCGCGCGCGCTGGACCTGCGCCCCGGCGACTTCCTGTGCTTCGAGCAGGTGCGCGGACCGGGCAGCGGTGCGCCGCTGGATGCCGATCCACTGCTGCGTCATGTGGTGCGGCTGCGCGAAGTCCGCGCAGCCATCGACGCGCTGTGCGAGCCGCCGCAGCCGCTGCTGGAGATCCGCTGGGACGCCGACGATGCGCTGCCTTTCGCCATGGTGCTGAGCGCCATCGGCGATCCGCCCGGCTGCGCCCTGCTGGAGGACCTGTGGCTGGCACGCGGCAATGTCGTGCTGGCCGACGAAGGGCTGCGTCTGGCCGAGGAAATGCTGGGGCCGGTGCCGCTGCTGGCGCCCGGGTTCGTGTGCCTGGGGGACGGCCACTCGCGCGCCCTGCCAGCGGCGGCGCCGGTCTTCCAGCCGACCCTGCAGCAGCCCGGGCTGGTCAGCAGCAGCGTGCCACCGCCGCACGCGGCGGCCAGCGCGCTGCTGCGGCAGGACGCGCAGCAGGCCTTGCCGTGGCTGCTTCTGCGCAGCGTGCCCGGCTGCCCGGACGGCAGCGGCCCGCTGTTCACGCTCGACGAGCTGCAGCAGGCCGATGCGCTGCTGGCGCGTCTGCGGACGCCGGCCGCCGCGCGCGACTGGGCCCTGCGCGCGCGCCTGACGCCCGCTGTGCGCAGCGCGCTGGCGGCCTGCGACGACGCAGCGCCACTGCCACCCGCGCTGCGCGCGCGCGTGCTGGACGAACTGGCGGCCCTGGTGCGCCGCTGGCGCGTGGTGGCCGATCTGCTGGCCAGCGGTCCGCAGGATGCCCATTGCGTGGCCGAGTGCGACGACCAGGGCTATGTCAGCCTGCGCTTCGGCGACGGCACGCTGGGACGCGCGCCGGAGCCCGGCGAGCTGTTCCACGCGCAGTACCGCATCGGCCTTGCCAGCGCCGGTCACCTGGGTGCCGGCGCCCTGTCGCAGGTGCTGCTGCGTGACGGCGCCGCGCTGCCAGGCACGCTGCGCGTGCGCAATCCCCTGCCTGCGCAGGGACGCATCGCACCGCAGTCGATCGCCGATGCGCGCCTGCAGGGCGCCGGTGGTCCGCGCGGACGGCTCGAGGCCGCGCTCGACGCCGACGACTACGCTGCGCTGGCCGGCGCGTATCCCGGTGTGCAGCGTGCGGCAGCGGTGCTGGTATGGACCGGCAGCCGCCAGGAAGTCCGCGTGGCGATCGACCCCCTGGGCAGCGAACACGCCCGTCCGGAACTGTTGCGCGCCATCCAGCGCGTGCTGGACGCGCGCCGTCGCATCGGACATGAAGTGGTGGTGGTCGGCGCACGCTACGTGCCGATCGACCTGCGGCTGCAGGTCGATCTGGGGGCAGGCCATGCGCGCGCCCAGGTGGAGTGCGCCGTGCGCCAGGCGCTGGGTGCCGGGCCGGCTGCCGGAACGCTGCCGGGCCTGTTTCATCCCGACCGGCTGAGCTTCGGCCAGGCGATCGAGGCCGGACGCATCCAGGCCACCCTGCTGGCATTGCCCGGCGTGGCCGCGGTGCAGGTACGCAGGCTGGCACGCCTGTTCGGCACTCCGGAGCAGGCCATGGTCGACGGCGTGCTGGCGATCGGGCCGATGGAAATCGCCCAGCTCGACAATCTGCCTGGCCAGCCCGAGCGCGGCCGATTGCGCATCGAGCTCAGGGGACGCGCATGAACCTCGATCCGCACCGCATTCCACCAGGACTGGACAGCCTTCCCTATCGTGTCGGGACCTGGGCCAGCTTTCTTGCGGCCATGCGCCAGGCCATGTCCTCCGGCCGCTGGCCGGCCCTGCAGGGCCTGCGCACGCGCGAGTCCGACGATCCCGCCATTGCGCTGTGCGATGCCTGGGCGGTGGTGGCCGACGTGCTGAGCTTCTACCAGGAGCGCATCGCCAACGAAGGCTATCTGGGAACCGCCCGCGAGCGCGCCTCGATCGAGGAACTGGGACGCATGACCGGCTATGCGCTGCGTCCCGGCGTGGCTGCCGAGGTGTTCCTGGCCTACACCCTGGCGCCGGGCGCCCAGGCGCTGGTGGCGCCCGGACACCGCGTGCAGACCGTGCCGCCGCCGGGTGACCAGCCGCAGACCTTCGAATCGGTCGACCCGCTGCAGGCCGACGCCCACTGGAACCGCCTGGCCTTGCGCATGAGCCGACCGCAGCTGGTCACGCCGGCAAGCGATACGGTGTACCTGGCCGGCACCAGCAGCCAGCTCAAGAAGAACGCTGCGCTGGTGCTCGATGCGGGCGGCAGCGCCGTGCTGCGGAGAGTCGCCGCGCTGACGCCGGATCCCGTGCTCAATCGCACCCAGCTCGTGCTGCTGCCGGCGGCGGCGGCGCCGGCCGTCGCGGCCAAGGCCCGCGCCGCGCGCCATCCGGCGCATCTGGCGGTGGCAGGGCGCGTGCCCGACGTGGTCGGCACGCCACTGCTGCGCATGATCGAGCTGGTCGATCCGCTGACCCAGGCGCCCGCTGCGCATCCGTCCAGTGCGGCAGCGCTGCGCCGCACGCCTGCCACCACCTATCGCGTCTTCGCCGATACCACGCCAGCGCTGCTCACGCGCCTGCTGCCCGGGCTGGCCGGCACCCTGTATCCGGCGCTCGGCCAGACCGACGTGGCAGCGCCGCCCACGGCGACGGTGCACGCGCTGCGCATCCAGGCGGCGCCGTTCGGGCACGCGGCGCCGCGCCGGCAGGTGACCGACGCCAAGGGCGTGGTGATCGCCAGCGAGGAATGGGCGATCGGCGACAGCGTGCAGATCCGCATCGAGCTCGACGCCTCGGCGCCCGAGCAGGGCACGGCCGGCGCCGAGCTGCGCATCGGCAGCCTCAGCATCGGCCGCAAGACGCGCCAGTCCGAACTCGGGATCACCATCGATGCCGGCGGCGTGCACGCGAGCGTCGCGCTGGCCCTTCCCGACACCGATCGCACGGTGCCGGTCGGCCCCTGGAGCGTCGACATCGTGCCGGCGCTGAATGCAGCGGTGCCCAGCCTGGAGTTCCGCTTCAGCCCGGCACCTGTCACGCGCAAGCTCGTGCTGCGCGTGCTCGACCGCGGCGAGGCCATCTCGCTGCTGCTCGACGCCACGGCCGACAGCATCGACGTGGCGCATGGCGAGAGCACGCAACGCTCCGGGGACGGCGAGGACATCACGCTCGCCTTCGGCGAGCGTGTGCTGATCGTCGACGAACGTGCGCTGGCGCCGGACCCGCGCGTGATCGCGCTGGACAGCCTGTACGACGAAATCCTGCCCGGCAGCTGGGTCAGCCTGGAACGCCCGGAACCCGCCGCCGACCAGGATCCCGCCTACGCTGCGCTGGCCAGGGTGCTCACCCGGGTCGCCGCCAGCCGGCGCACCACCGTGAGCCGCTACAACCAGACCGCGCGCGTCACCGAGCTGACGCTGGACGAGCCCTGGCTGGATCCCGTGCGCGACCGCAGCCTGGGCAAGGTGCGCAGCACCGTGGTGTGCGCGCAGTCCGAGCCGCTGCCGCTGGCCGAGGAGCCGATCACCGAAGCCGTGGCCGGCGACACCCTGGAGCTAGACGGCCTGTATCCCGGGCTGGAGTCGGGACGCTGGCTGATCGTGCAGGGCGAGCGCAGCGATCTCCCCGGCGCGGCCGGCGTGCAGGCTGCCGAGCGCGTGATGCTGCAGTCGCTGCTGCAGGACGTGCGGCCGCAGAAGGGCCCTGGCCTGCTCGGCGACAGCGCCACGCGCGCCGCCGTGCCGGATGCGGGCGCGCGTCCGGGCGAGACCACCCGCTCCTTCCTGCGGCTCACCAGCCCGCTCGGCTATCAGTATCGGCGCGACACCGTACGCATCCACGCCAACGTGACGCGTGCGACCCACGGCGAGACGCGCTTCGAGATCCTGGGACACGGTGACGCCAGCCAGGCTGGACAGGCCTTCGTGCTGCACATTCCGCCGCTGACCCAGGTGCCGGCGCCGGGCGCGGACGGCCGCCAGAGCACGCTGGCGATCCTGGTCAACGAGCAGCCCTGGCAGGAGGTCGCGACGCTCGCAACGGCGGGTCCGCGCGACCGCGTCTACACCACGCGCACCGACGCCGGCGGCACCACCACTGTGCGCTTCGGTGACGGCGTGCACGGTGCGCGCCTGCCCAGCGGCGTGGCCAATGTGCGCGCGCAGTACCGTTCCGGCCTGGGCGCCGACGGCAATGTCGATGCCGGGCGGGTCAGCCTGCAGATGACGCGGCCGGCCGGGGTCAAGGAGATCGTCAATCCCATGCCGGCAGTCGGCGGCGCCGATGCCGAGAGCCGCGACGAGGCACGCGCCAACGTGCCTGGCGGCCTTGCCGATCCGGGCCGGCTGGTCACGCTGGCGGACTATGCAGCGCGCGCGCGCAGCTTTGCCGGGGTCAGCAAGGCCGCCGCCGTGCGCCTGGGCAGCGGCAGCCAGGCGCTGGTGGCGCTGACGGTCGCTGCCAACGGCGGCGGCGAGCTGCCGGCGCAGGCCAGCCTGCTGCTCAACCTGGCCGGCGCGCTGCAACAGGCCGCCGGGCCGCGCCAGCGCCTGGCGGTGCGTCAGCGCGAGCTGCGCGTGCTGGTGGCAGCCTTGCGCATCAGCAGCGCGGCCGACGTGCTGTGGGACGAACTCGTGCCGCGCGTGCGCAGCGCCCTGCTCGACCGTTTCGGCTTCGCCCGGCGCGCGCTCGGCCAGGCCGTGACACGCGCCGAGTTCGAGGCCGCCGCGCGCGCCGTCCGCGGTGTCGCCAATGTCGCAGTACTGATGCTGGACAGCATTGCCGTTGCCGACGCCACCACACCCGCCAGCCTGTCCGCCAAGCTCGCCAGCATCGCGCGTGCAGCCGCGCCGGCCGAGCAGGTGCCGGCCCTGCCCGGCCGCGCCGGCCCAGGCAAGGCCGGCTTCCTGGCGGCGCAGCTGCTGCTGCTTGACGCCACCCTTCCAGACACCTTGATCCTGGTGCAAGGCTGATCATGAGCCCCGATCCCGACCGCCTGTTCCGGCTGCTGCCGGCGATCCACCAGCAACGCGATGCCGAGACCGGCGGTGCCTTGCAGGCCCTGCTCGGCGTCATCGGCGAGCAGGTCGACCGCGTCGACGCCGACATCGATCAGCTCTACCGCAACTGGTTCATCGAGACCTGCGAGGACTGGGCGGTGCCCTATCTCGGTGCGCTGATCGGCTACCGGGTCGCCACGCCTGCCAGCCTGCCCGCCACGCTCGATGACGACAGTGCGCGCCTGCTCGAACAGGCCCTGGTGCCGCGTCGCGAAGTCGCCAACACCATCACCGCGCGTCTGCGCCGAGGCAGCCTGTCCGGGCTCGCTGCCCAGGTCGCCGACCTGAGTGGCTGGCGCGTGCGCGCCGAGGAATGGGCGCCGCGGCTCGCCGTCACGCAGGTGCCCGACCATGCGCGGCCGCAGCGCGGTCGCAGCGTCGACCTGCGCGTCCGGCGCGCGCTGGCGCGGCTTGATACCGCCTTCGACGACAGCAGCCGCAGCGTGCAGCTGCGCGCCGCTGACGCCCTCCAGGCCGGCGACAGCGAAGCCGTCGAACGCGTGCGCCTGCACCTGTGGCGCCTGGGCGTGCATCTGCACGAGCGCGTGCCGGCGCACTGCCTGGATCACGACGACGGCCGCTGCTTCCGCTTCGATGTGCTGGGACTGGATGTACCGCTGCAGGCGCGCCCCGATACGGTGGACGACGACACCGTGCTGCCGGGCGCCATCACGCGTCTGGCGCTGACGCGCGAATCGCGCCACGGCCACCGCAGCCGGCTGCGCACCAGCCCGGCGCTGTACGGAGCCGGCCGCAGTCTGGCGGTATGGGCGCCGGGCTGGGAGCACGCCGCGGCGGACGCGCCGATCGCGGTCGAGCGCATCGTGGTGGCCGATCTGGGGGACTGGTCATTCGAGCCTCCGCTGGGCCATGTGGCGGTGGATCCCGAGCGCGGCCGGCTGAGCTTCCCGCCCGGCCAGTTGCCGGATGACGGCGTGTGGGTCAGCTACTGCAGCGCCAGTCCGGCGCAGCTCGGTGCCGGTCCCTGGCCACGCGCACTGGCCTATCCGGCGCAGACGGCGTGCTGGCGCGTCGGCGTCGGCATGCAGTTCGCCAGTGTGGGCGCAGCGCTCGAGCACTGGCGGCACGCCGCGCCGGCAAGCGCAATCATCGAGATCGTCGACAGCGAGGTGTATCCCGAGACCCTGCACATCCGCATCGGCGCCGGCCAGCATCTGGTACTGCGCGCGGCCAGCGGCGCACGGCCGCTGATCCGTCCGGCAGCGCGGCGCGGCAACCGTCCCGACGCCTTTGCCGTCGAAGGCGCGGCCGGCAGCGTGCTTGAGCTGCAAGGCCTGATGCTGCACGGACGCTCGCTCGAGGTCAGCGGCGAGCTGGTGCTGCTGCGCATCGCCGATTGCACCCTGCTGCCGCAGCGCGATCTGCGCCATGAGGCCGGCGTCGAGGCCAGCCTGGCGCCGAGCCTGGTGCTGCTCGACACCGCCGTGCGGCTGGAGATCGTGCGCTCGCTGTGCGGTGCGCTGCGCACCTTGCGCACGCGCCCCGACCTGGCGCCCGGCGCCTGCCGCATCGAGGACAGCGTGCTCGACGGCGGCGACGCCGACGAGGGCGTGGCCGTGTCGGGCGAGGAGGCGCGCCTGGCCGCGCTGGAACTCACGCTGCGCCGCTGCACCGTGTTCGGCTGCCTGCACCTGCACGCGCTGGCGCTGGCCGAGAACAGCCTGCTGCTCGGCGAAGTCAAGGTGGCACGCCGCCAGCAAGGCTGTCTGCGCTGCTGCTATGTGGCGCCGGGCTCGCACACGCCGGCACGCCACCTGTGCCAGCCCGATCTGACCGAGCACACGCTGGC
>JAGWIJ010000050.1 GCA_028873535.1 Pseudomonadota bacterium | reverse complement strand
GACATGAAGTGGACGTACAAGGTCACGAAGAACGTGCTGCTGCCGATGTGGAACCACAACGATCTGACGCTGGCGGGCGACCTGCCGAAGGAGGCGGACGGCTACCAGTACGTGAACTTCGGCGGGCAGGGGGGATGCTTCTTCGAGGGCACGTGGCAGCTGCGCAAGGCGTACGTGCTGGAGGCGGTGCCGGTGAACCCGAACCACCCGATCAGCAAGCGCGTGATGTACATGGACGCGCAGCTGCAGAACATCAACGGTGCGGAGGAGATCTACGACCGCAAGGGCGAGCTGTGGAAGACCTTCTCGGTGGGCAAGTCGCACGCCGACCATCACCTGGCGCTGAACAAGGGCGCGGGGATCGGGATCGACGACGCCTTCTCGGTGGTGGACCTGCAGGCGCGCCACTGCACCACCGGGCAGTTCCGCGGCGAGGTCGAGTTCAAGTCCAACCCGCCGCAGATGTTCCAGGTCCAGTACATGCGCGGAGGGGATTGAAATGCCGGTCGTGAATTTCCATCTGGTCAGCGGCCAGGCCAATGCCGCGCAGCACGCGCAGCTGCTGCGCCGCGCTACGGCGCTGTATGCCGACCTGTTGGCAGCACCGGTCGAACGCATCCGCGTGTTCATCACCGAGCACCCGGCCAGCCAGTTCATGGTCGGCGGCCGTCTGGCAAGCGAAGGCGGCGCACCGGCGCCGTTCTTCGACTGCATCGTGATGGACGGCCGCCCGGTCGAGCAGCGTCACCGTATCCTGGCCGAATTCACCGAGCTGCTGGTCGATGTGCTCGGTGTGGATCGCACGGTGGTGCGCGGCACCTGCCGGCGCGTCGATCCGGATGACTGGGGCATCGCCGGTCAGCCTGCCAGCGTGCTGCGTGCGGCCGAACTGCGCGAGCGCGCCCTGCAGTCGGAGCGATCCAACTGATGCGCTGCCGCGCTGATGGGAAGCGGCCCAGCGGCTAGAATGGCAAAAACCATTCCAAAGCACCCTGGGGGAGGACGTGTCTGCCGATGAACTGATCGACAGCCTGGCACTGCGCAGCCGGCTGCACCTCTGTCCCGAGGAAGGGACGATCCTGCTCGACGAGACGCGCATGCTGCTGCTGCATGCGCGTGCCCTGGGCGCGCTGCGCCGCGAGCTGTTCAACTCGCTGGGTCAGGAGCGGGCGCGTGCGCTGCTGATCCGCATGGGCTTCGCCTCGGGTCAGCAGGATGCCGAACTTGCCAAGCGCCTGGTGGGCGACGGGGCCCTGGAGGACATGTTCCTGCTGGGACCGCAGCTGCATTCCCTGGAAGGCATGGTCAAGGTGCGCACGGTGCGCTCGGAGCTCGATCTGCGCCAGGGGCGCTTCTATGGCGAATTCATCTGGGAAAACTCCTGGGAAGCCGATGTCCAGATCCAGGACTTCGGCATCGGCGACGCGCCCGCATGCTGGAGCATGATCGGCTACGCCTCCGGCTACGTGACCCAGTTCATGGGACGCTTTGTGGTGTTCCGCGAGACCGGATGCCGCTGCCGTGGCGACGCGCACTGTTCGATCGTCGGCAAGCCGGCCGAGGACTGGGACGATCCCGACTACATCCGCTATTTCGAGCCCGACAACATCGCCGGGCGCCTGCTCGACCTGCAGGAGGAGGTGTCGCAACTGCGGGCCTCGCTGCAGGACCAGCGCACCCCCGGCGACCTGATCGGCGTCTCGCAGGGCTTCCATGCGGCGTTCGCACTGATCCGTGCCGCAGCCGACAATCCGATCACGGTGCTGCTGCTGGGCGAGACCGGCGTGGGCAAGGAGATGTTCGCGCGCTGGCTGCACGATCATGGTCCACGCCAGCTCAAGCCCTTCGTGGCGGTCAATTGCGCCGCCATTCCCAATGACCTGATCGAGTCGGAGCTGTTCGGCGCCGAACGCGGTGCCTATACCGGCGCGCAGAAGTCGCGGCCCGGCAGGTTCGAACGTGCCCACGGCGGCACGCTGTTCCTCGACGAGATCGGCGACATCTCGCCGGCGGCCCAGGCCAAGCTGCTGCGCGTGCTGCAGACCGGCGAGGTCGAACGCCTCGGCGATTTCAAGACGCGGCGTGTCGACGTGCGGCTGATCGCGGCGACCAATGTCGACCTCAAGAAGGCGGTGCGCGACGGACTTTTCCGTGCCGACCTCTACTATCGGCTCAACACCTATCCGGTGCTGATCCCGCCGCTGCGCGCGCGCATCGCCGACATCCCGCTGCTGGCGGCGGCCTTTGTCGAGAAGTACGCGGCGATCTACCAGAAGAAGATCGGCGGCATCAGCGAACGCGCGCTGCAGCGTCTCAAGAGTTACGACTGGCCCGGCAATATCCGCGAACTGCAGAACATGGTCGAGCGCGGCGTGCTGCTGGCGCCGCCGGGCGCTGCCATCGAGGTCGGCCACCTGTTTGCCGGTGCCGACGAAACCGAATCCGCAGTGGCCAGCGATGCCCCCGCACCACTCGATGCCGGCGCCGCGCAGGCCCTGCTGGTGCCGGGCTTCGACCTCGACCGTCATGAGCTGCAGCTGATGCGCGCAGCGCTCGAGCAGGCGCGCGGCAACGTCTCGGAGGCGGCACGCCTGCTCGGCGTCACGCGCCGCCAGGTGGCCTACCGACTCAAGGACATCGAGCAGCTCGACGGCTGATGCTGCGCCGCAAAGGCGCAGCGGCTTGACGAAAACGTCGATTCCCGCTTTGACACGTTCGACACCAATGTCAAAAGCCGCGCCCGCTGCTTCCCGCGCATGGTGCCCTCCTGCGCTCGCAAGGCGCATGGCGACTGGATCCAGGCCAGGTTGGCACGATAGCCGCTAGAAGAATGGGCGTGAGAATCCGCGGCGGCATCGCCCGACCCGGACCACGTCTGCGAGCGGAGGAGATCCTGCCATGCACCATGACCTTGCCGGACGGTCCCTGTCCGGTGTTCTCGATCGGCGTTACGTGCGCGTCCTGAAGACCCTGCCTTCGGGCTGCGTGGTATTCGAGTTCGCCCTGGGCGACCCGGACACCTGTGTCGAGATGATCCTGCCGGCAGCGGCCTTCGCCGAATTCTGCGCAAGCAACCACGTCCAGATGAGAGGAGACGACTGATGCAGATCGACCTGCGCACAGTGGCCATCGAGCCGCTGCGCCTGACCTTCGACCACATCGCACGGCGGCTCGGGCCCGACCGCCAGCCCAGCCGCTACCAGGAGGGCACGCTCGACATCCAGCCCTGTGACAACCTGCAATACCGTCCGACCTGGGACCCGGCGCGTCAGCTCTATGATCCCGCGCGCACACGCATCGTGATGCGCGACTGGTACGCCTTCAAGGATCCGCGCCAGTACTACTATGGCGCCTGGACGATGGCACGGGCGCGCCAGCAGGAGGCCGTCGAGTCGAGCTTCGCGCTGTTCGAGAGCCGCGACCTGGGCAGCCTGATTCCCGCCGAAACGCGCCACACCGCGCTCCAGCTGCTGCTGCCGCTGCGCCATGTGGCGTATGCCGCCAACCTCAACAACACCGCGATGTGCGCCTACGGCTACGGCACGGCCGTGACCCAGCCCTGCATGTTCCAGGCCATGGACCAGCTGGGCATCGCGCAGTACCTGACCCAGATCGGTCTGCTGCTGGGTGACAGCGCCGACCTCGACGACGGCCGCAACCGCTGGCTGGGCGACGGCCGCTGGCAGGAACTGCGCCGCCTGGTCGAGAACACCCTGGTGCAGAAGGACTGGTTCGAGCTGCTGGTGGCGCAGAACCTGGTGATCGACGGCCTGCTGTATCCCCTGGTCTACCAGCAGGTGATCGACAAGCGCCTGGCCGCGGCGGGCGGTGTCAGCCTGACCGTGCTGACCGCCTTCATGAACGACTGGTTCAGCGAAGCGGCGCGCTGGGTCGACGCCACCATCAAGACCGCGGCGGCGGAGAGTCCCGCCAACGCCGCACTCATCACGGCATGGATCGCCCGCTGGAAGCAGCGCGCCAGCGATGCGCTCGAGCCGGTGGCCGAACTCGCGCTGGGCGAATCGGCCGCGTCCGTGATGGAACATCTCAACCTGGCCCTCGAGGCGCGCTGCGCGCGCCTGGGCGTGCCGCTCGCAAAGGAAGCCGCCTGATGTCCAAGGTGTTCATAGCCCTGCAGACCAACGAAGCCAGCCGCTGCATCGTGCAGGCGATCCTGGCCGACAACCCCGATGCCATCGTCAACCGCCAGCCCGCGATGATCAAGATCGATGTGCCCGACCGCATGGTGATCCGGCGCGAGACCATCGAGGAAGAAGTCGGACGCCCCTTCGACCTGCAAGAGATCCACGTGCACCTGATCTCGCTGTCGGGCCACGTCGACGAGAGCGAAGACGAATTCACGCTGAGCTGGGCGCGCTAGGAGATTCCGCACATGGACATGAAAGTGAAGAAGAAGCTCGCGCTCAAGGAGAAGTTCGCGCTGATGACGCGCGGTCTGGCCTGGGAGACCAGCTACGAGCCGATGGAGGCGGTCTATCCGCAGATGGCCTACGAGGGCCTGCGCATCCACAACTGGGACGCCTGGGAGGATCCCTTCCGGATGACCATGGACGCCTACTGGAAGTACCAGGCCGAGAAGGAGCGCAAGCTCTACGCCATCATCGATGCCTTCGCGCAGAACAACGGCCATCTGGGCGTGACCGATGCGCGCTACATCAATGCGCTCAAGATCTTCCTGTCGGCGGTGCCGATGCTCGAGTACAACGCGCATCGCGGATTCGCGCGGCTGGGGCGCGAGATGCGCGGCGTGGGACCGCAGATCGCTTGCCAGATGCAGGCGATCGACGAACTGCGCCACGCCCAGACCCAGATCCATTCGCTGTCCAACTACAACCGCTTCTATAACGGCTTCCACGACTGGAAGCACATGAGCGATCGCGTGTGGTACCTGTCGGTGCCCAAGTCCTTCTTCGAGGACGCCTGCACCTGCGGACCCTTCGAATTCATCATCGCGATCAGCTTCTCCTTCGAGTACGTGCTGACCAACCTGGTGTTCATGCCCTTCATTTCGGGTGCGGCCTACAACGGTGACCTCGGCGCGATGACCTTCGGCTTTTCGGCCCAGTCCGACGAGGCGCGCCACATGACGCTGGGCCTGGAGGTGATCAAGTTCATGCTCGAACAGGATCCCGCCAACCTGCCGATCATCCAGCGCTGGATCGACAAGTGGACCTGGCGCGGCGTGCGCCTGCTCACCATCGTCGCGATGCTGATGGACTACATGCTGCCCAAGCGCATCATGAGCTGGAAGGAGGCCTGGGAGCTGTATTTCGAGGAGAACGGCATGGCGCTGTTCAACGACCTCGCGCGCTATGGCATCAAGCTGCCGGACTGTACCGAGCTGATCCGCAAGGAGAAGGACCACCTGTCGCACCAGGCCTGGAATGCCTTCTATACCGCCGGCATGATGACCAACTTCCATACCTGGATCCCCACGCCCGAGGAAATGGACTGGCTGGCGTCCAAGTACCCGGACAGCTTCGACCAGTACTACCGGCCCCGCTTCGAGCACTACCGCGAGCTGGAAAAGGCCGGCAAGCGCTTCTACAACACCTCGCTGCCGCAGCTGTGCCAGGTGTGCCAGATCCCGATGCTGTTCACCGAAGGCGACGATCCCACCCAGATCGCCTACCGCCAGGTGACGCACCAGGGCGACAAGTACCACTTCTGCTCGGACTACTGTCGCGACATCTTCACCCACGAACCCGACAAGTACGTCGAGGCCTGGCTGCCGGCGCACCAGATTTTCATGGGCAACTGCTTCAACCCGGGCGACGATCCGTCCGCAGCGGGTTTCGATCCGAAGAAGTCGGTGCTCGACTACTGGCACATCGCCTTCGGCCGCGACAACATGGATTTCGAAGGCTCCGAGGACCAGAAGAACTTCGCCGCCTGGCGCGATCAGGCCACCCGCAACTGAGGAGACGCACATGGCAGTCATTGCAATCGGCGACTTCGTCGGCGTCGCCAAGGATACCGTCGAGCATTTTCACGGCAATCAGCTGGTCTACGTCGGCTGGGACAAGCACCTGATGTTCTACGCACCGATGTGCCTGTGCGTGCCGCCCGCGATGCGCTTCCGCGATCTGGTCGCAGGACCGGTCGCGGAAGTCTATGCGGCACACCCGCAGTGGGCGCAGATCGACTGGAGCCGGGCCGTCTGGCTGCGTTCGGGCGAGCCGTTCACGCCGGATCCCGAGCGCAGCCTGGCCGAGAACGGCATCGGCCACAAGGAGAGCCTGCGCCTGCGCACGCCGGGACTCGACGGCATCGGAGGCAGCGGTACATGAGCTTCCGGCTGACCATCGAGCCGCTGGGCCAGGAGATCGAAGTGGCGCCTGGCCAGACCATCCTCGACGCCAGCCTGCGTGCCGGCATCTGGCTGCCGCACGCGTGCTGCCACGGACTGTGCGCAACCTGCAAGGTGCAGCTGCTGGACGGCGAGATCGATCACGGCGAGGCCTCGAGCTTCGCCTTGATGGACTTCGAACGTGACGAGGGCAAGCTGCTGGCCTGCTGCGCGCGGCTGGAAAGCGATGCCACCATCGAGGCCGACATCGATCACGACGAGGACGCGCGCAACATACCCGTGCGCGACTTCGTCGGCACCGTGGCACGCATCGAGGACCTGACGCCGACCATCAAGGGCGTGTTCATCGATCTCGACCAGGCGATGGATTTCCAGGCCGGGCAGTACGTCAACCTGGAGGTGGCGGCGCCGGCCGGCGCGCGGCGCGCCTTTTCGATCGCCAATGCACCCGCTGACGGCCGTCACATCGAACTCAACGTGCGCCGCGTCCCGGGCGGGCAGGGCACCGGCTGGATCCATGACCAGCTGCGGCTTGGCGACCGCGTGCGGCTGGCCGGTCCCTATGGCCGCTTCCACGTGCGCCGCTCGGCCGCCGCGCCGATGATCTTCCTGGCCGGTGGCAGCGGTCTGTCGAGTCCACGCTCGATGATCCTCGACCTGCTGGCCGCTGGCGCCACCGAGGGGATCACGCTGGTGCAGGGGGCGCGTTCGCGCGAGGAGCTCTACTACCACCAGGAGTTCGTGGCGCTGGCCGCGGCGCATCCCAATTTCCGCTATGTGCCGGCGCTGTCGGACGCGGCGGCGGATGCGGACTGGACCGGCTTCCGTGGCTTCGTCCACGAGGCTGCCGCGGCGCATTTCGACAGCGACTTCCGCGGCCATCAGGCCTATCTGTGCGGACCGCCGGTGATGATCGATGCCTGCATCAACGCGCTGATGCAGGGCCGGCTGTTCGAGCGCGATATCTACACCGAGAAATTCCTGTCGGCAGCAGACGCGCAGCAGGCGCGCAGTCCGCTGTTCCGCCGGATCTGAGGACCGCAGCCAGCGGTCCGCCTGCACAAGCACAAAAGGGAGGAACACATGTCACTACGAGGCGTAATGCGTCTGGGAGAGGTTGCCATTCGCGTGATGGACATGCAGGCCGCACGGCGGCACTACGGCGAACGCATGGGACTGCACGAGGTCATGGAGGACGCCCAGGGGCGTGTCTATTTCAAAGCCTGGGACGAGTTCGATCACCACTGCATCGTGCTGCGCGAGACCGATCGTGCCGGCATGGACTACTTCGCGTTCAAGGTCTATGACGATGCCACACTGACGGCGCTGGAGGGCCGGATCCGTGCCTTCGGTCTGGCCGTGGAACATATCGAGGCCGGCGTCTATCCCAAGAGCGGGCGGCGCCTGCAGTTCGTGCTGCCCAGCGGCCACACCATGCAGCTCTATGCCTGGAAGGAGCAGAGCGGCAACACGCTTGGCGTGCTCAATCCCGGCGTGGTGCCCGACGAGGGCGTGATCCGCGGCTTCAACATCAACCGCCTGGACCACTGCCTGCTGGGCGGCACCCATATCGACGACAACGTGCGCCTGTTCACCGAGGTGTTCGACTTCGATCTGGGCGAGAAGCTGGTCGATGCCGGCAGCGGGATCTCGCTGGCGGTGTTCCTGAGCTGCTCGACCAAGCCGCACGACATCGCCTTCGTGCTGCAGCCCGAAGCGAACCGTTTCCATCATGTGTCCTTCCTGCTCGAATCGGCGCACGACGTCATGAAGGCCGCCGACAAGATCGGCAAACACCGGATTCCGGTCGACGTGGGACCGAACCGGCATGGCGTCACGCGCGGCGCCACGATCTACTTCTTCGACCCCTCGGGCAACCGCAACGAGGTCTTCGCCGAAGGCTATGTCCACTATCCGGACAATCCGACCCTGGTGTGGGACACCAACGAGCTCGGCAAGGCGACTTTTTCGCAGGACAACATGCCGCGCGAGAGCTTCCTGACGGTCCTGACCTGAGCGCACGGCGCAGCGCGCGCCCACACGCGGCGCTGCCGATGGCATCATCATGGCAGGCGGCAATGCGCCGATCGATGCGGCCCGCAGAGGCGCAGGGGGGTCTTTCATGACGCAACAGCAGCGGCCGATCGAGCAGTTCCGGTTGCGCTCGCGCCTGCGCTTCCTGCTGGATCGTGGCGAGATCTGGCTGGACGAGAACCGCATGCTGCTGCTGCATGCCAGGTCCATGGGTGCGCTGCGCCGCGAGCTGTTCGATTCCCTGGGCGAGGAACGTGCGCGCGGCCTGCTGGTGCGCATGGGCTTCGCTTCCGGCCGCCAGGATGCCGAACTTGCCAAGAAGCTGCTGGGCTCCGGCGACCCCGGCGACGTGTTCCGCATCGGCCCCGAACTGCATGCCTTCGAGGGCCTGGTGCGTGCCGAGATCGTGCAGGCCGACTTCGACTGGGAGCACGGCAGCTTCAGCGGAGCGGTCGACTGGGCGCAATCCTGGGAGGCCGACAGCCACCTGCAGCAGTTCGGCCTGGGCAGCGAAGCCGCCTGCTGGAGCCTGGTCGGCTATGCCTCGGGCTATGTCACCCAGTTCTTCAACCGCCTGATCGTGTTCCGCGAGACCCACTGCGTCGCCAAAGGCGACCCCCACTGTCACATCGTGGGCAAGCCCGCCGAGACCTGGGGCGACGATGACTACCTGCGCTACTTCAAGCCGGAAGACATCGCCGGCGAATTCGAGGAAATGCGCGCGGAGATCGCGCGCCTGCGCGACACCCTGCAGGGCCAGCCCGCCGCCGGCCGCATCATCGGCAAGGCGCCCGCTTTCCTGGCGGCCTTCGATCTGGTCGGCAAGGCGGCGCGCAGCCCGATCACCGTGCTGCTGCTGGGCGAGACCGGAGTCGGCAAGGAGATGTTCGCGCACTGGCTGCACGAACAGAGCGAGCGTGCCGCCCAGCCCTTCGTGGCCGTCAACTGCGCGGCGATTCCGCATGAGCTGATCGAAGCCGAGCTGTTCGGTGTGCGCAAGGGCGCCTTCACGGGCGCCGATACCTCACGTCCCGGACGCTTCGAGCGTGCCCATGGCGGCACGCTGTTCCTGGATGAGGTCGGCGACCTCTCGCCGGCCGCGCAGGTCAAGCTGCTGCGCGTGCTGCAAACCGGCGAAGTGGAGCGCCTGGGGGATGTCGAGACGCGCAAGGTCGACGTGCGCGTGGTGGCGGCGACCAATATCGATCTGCAACAGGCGATCAAGGCCGGCCGCTTCCGCAGCGACCTCTACTACCGCCTCGCCACTTTCCCGGTGACGATTCCACCGCTGCGTGAGCGCAGCAGCGATATTCCCCTGCTGGCGGCGGCCTTGATTGCGGCCAGCGAAGCGCGGCTCGGCAAGAAGTTCCAGGGCCTCAGCGACCGTGCCATGCAGGCGTTGATGCGCTACCGCTGGCCTGGCAACGTGCGCGAGCTGCAGAACCTGGTCGAGCGTGGCACGCTGCTGGCGCCCAACGGCGGCCTGATCGAGATCGATCACCTGTTCGCTGGCGACGCCCCGACCGAGGATTCGGATGCCGAGTTGCAGCCCACGGGCCTGCTGGCAAGCCCGGACGACGCGCGCCGCCGTCAGCTGTGCGAGGCGATCCTGGAGCCCGGCTTCGATCTCGAGCGCCACGAGGCCGGGCTGCTGGACCTGGCGGTGGCGCGCGCCAAGGGCAACCTCACCCATGCGGCGCGCCTGCTCGGCATCACGCGCCGGCAACTGGCCTACCGTCTGGCCGCACGCGGCGTTCCACAGACCAGCTGAGCCGCGCGGCAGCGTGCCGCCAAAGGCACGCTGCGCGGCGCACCTGCTGCGTTGCACCGTGACGTTTTGGTAAGGCGGTTCGGTGCGCGCGACCATTCCGTCACGCTGCGCGCTGCGGTGGCGCCGATCGCGGCGGCATTTGTCGCGCCGGATCAGCGATCTGGCGCAGCGGCGCGGCCTGGCACGCTGTCTGCATTGGACTGCCGGCATGACAGTCGACCGCAGCGCAGCGCGGACCGTCACGCAGCTGCGGTGCACACGCCGCGGCGCCCCATACCAGAGGAGAACCCATGCAGATCGACCTTCGCACGGTCACGATCGAGCCCGTGCACCAGACCTTCGACCATCTTGCGCGACGCTTCGGCGACAAGCCGGCATCGCGCTACCAGGAGGGCAGCTACGACCTCCAGGCTGCCGAGAACCTGCACTACCGCCCGACCTGGGATCCCGACCAGGCACTCTACGACACCGGCATCACGCGGATCGTGATGGCGGACTGGCATGCGCTCAAGGATCCGCGCCAGTTCTACTACAACACCTACACGGTCACGCGCGCGCGTCAGCAGGACGCCACCGAGGCCAACTTCAGCTTTGTCGAGTCGCGCGGTCTGGTCGCGCTGCTGCCACCGCAACTGCGCACCCTGGCGCTGGACCTGCTGGTCCCGCTGCGCCATGCCGCCTGGGGTGCCAACCAGAACAATGCCTTCATGTGCGGCTATGGCTACGGGGTCACCTTCACCCAGCCCTGCATGTACCACGCCATGGACCTGCTCGGCATCGCGCAGTACCTGTCGCGCATCGGGCTGCTGCTGGGCGACACCGCGGCGCTCGATGCCGGCAAGCGGGCATGGATGGCGTCCCCGGTGTGGCAGCCGTTGCGCCGCTATGTCGAAGACAGCATGGCGGTGCGCGATCCCTTCGAACTGTTCGTGGCGCAGAACGTGGCGCTCGACGGTCTGCTCTACCCCCTGGTCTACCAGCGCATTGTCGATGACGAACTGGCGTCGCGCGGCGGATCGGCGGTGGCCATGCTGACGCAGTTCATGAGCGACTGGTACGAGGAGAGCAGCCGATGGGTCGATGCGGTGCTCAAGGTGGCCGCCGCCGAATCCGGCCGCAACCGAGAGGTTCTGGCGCAGTGGCTGGACGCGTGGACGCGTCGCGCCGCGGCAGCTCTGCTGCCGGTGGTGGCCCAGGCGCTGGGCCCGGCCGCCGACGAGATCGTTGCCGAACAGCTTGCCGCGCTCGCGGCGCGCACCGCAAAGGCCGGCGTCGCGGCCTGAGGCTGCGTGCACGAGCAGGCTTACCAGGAGAATTGCCATGGATGTGAAAGCCGTACCGAAAAAGCTCGGCCTCAAGGAGAAGTACCGCCACCTCACGCGCGGTCTGGGCTGGGAGCCTTCCTATCAGACCCGCGAGGCGCTGTTCCCGTATGCGGGCTATGAAGGCATCCGGATCCACGACTGGGACCGCTGGGAAGACCCGTTCCGCCTGACCATGGACGCCTACTGGAAATACCAGGCGGAAAAAGAGCGCAAGTTCTATGCGGTGATCGACGCGCATGCGCAGAACAACGGCCACCTCAACATCACCGATGCACGCTACCTGTCGGCGCTGAAGATCTTCCTGCAGGCGATCAGCCCGGGCGAATACGCCGCGCACCGCGGCTTCGCGCGGGTCGGGCGCGAGTTTCCCGGTGTCGGCACCCAGGTTGCCTGCCAGATGCAGGCAATCGACGAGATCCGCCACGCGCAGACCCAGATCCACGCGCTGTCCAACTACAACCGCTACTACCACGGCTTCCACGCCTTTGCCGATGCGCGCGACCGCATCTGGTACACCTCGGTGGCGCGTTCCTTCTTCGACGACGCCATGTCGGCCGGCCCCTTCGAATTCATGATCGCGATCGGCTTTTCGTTCGAGTACGTGCTGACCAACCTGCTGTTCGTGCCCTTCATGTCGGGGGCGGCCTACAACGGCGACATGGCGACCGTGACCTTCGGCTTCTCGGCGCAGTCCGACGAAGCGCGCCACATGACGCTGGGCCTGGAATGCATCAAGTTCATGCTGGAGCAGGATCCCGCCAACGTGCCCATCGTGCAGCGCTGGTTCGACAAGTGGTTCTGGCGCGGCTTCCGCGTGCTGGGTCTGGTCAGCACGATGATGGACTACATGCTGCCCAAGCGCGTGATGTCCTGGCGCGAAGCCTGGGAGATCTACGGCGTGGAAAACGGCGGTGCGCTGTTCGCCGACCTGGCCCGCTACGGCATCCGGCCGCCGGCCGGCTGGGAGGATGCCGGCAAGGCCATCGACCACATGTCGCACCAGTTCATGCTGGGGCTCTACCAGTGGAGTTTCGGCACGTCCTTCCACAGCTGGATCCCGTCGGAGGAGGAAATGGACTGGCTGGCGGAGAAGTATCCGACCACCTTCGAGCGCTGGTATCGGCCGCGCTGGGATCATCTGCGCAAGCTCGCCGCCGCCGGCACGCCGTTCAAGAACTTCGGCCTGGCCAAGCTGTGCCAGTGCTGCCAGCTGCCGGTGGTGTTCACCGAGCCCGACGATCCGACGCTGAGCTGCCACCGCGAGCTCGAGTACAAGCAGGAGAAGTACCACTTCTGCTCGGACCACTGTCTGCGGATTTTCGAGGACGAAGCCGAGAAGTACGTGCAGGCCTGGCTGCCGATGCCGCAGCTGTTCCAGGCCCCATTGAACGGTGACGTGGGGGCGTGGATGGCCTGGGTGGGCCTGAAGGACGGCCTCGACAACGGCGACTTCGCCGGGTCGCCCGACCAGCGCAATTTCGAGCAATGGCGACGCAACGCCACCCGCAACCACCGCGAAGGAGAAGCGCAGTGAGTGTCACCGCACGCAAGCCCTACATCGGCGTGCCACGCGACAGCGTGGCCAACTTCAACGGCAGGCAGATCGTGTACGTGAGCTGGGACCACCACCTGCTGTTCGCGTCGCCGTTCCTGATCTGCATCGAGCCGCAGGCGTCCTTCCGCGAACTGCTGCAAGGCCCCATCGCGGCACTCATCCAGGCCGACCCGGATGCTGCCGCGATCGACTGGAGCATGGTCGAATGGCTCAAGTCGAACCGGCCCTGGACACCCGATCCGGCGCGCAGCCTGAGCGACAACGGCATCGGGCACAAGGACCAGATCCGCTTCCGCACGCGGGGGCACAACAGCCTGTTGCCGGAGGCATCGGGAACGTCCTGAGGCGGCCGTCTCGACGCGCCATGCACATACCTGGAAGGTATCGAATCGCCTCACATTCGGTATTGGACGGTATGGGCATGGCTGCGTAGATTTTCCGCACACGGTCCGCTCAGGGCCGGGACAGGAACAATCCGTGGAGGGGAATGGCGTGGCAAACAAGATCAGATGCGCACTGATCGGCTCGGGCAATATCGGCACCGACCTGATCTACAAGATCCAGCGCAGTCCGGTGCTGGAGCCGGTGTGGATGGTCGGCATCGACGCGGCGTCGGAAGGCCTGGCGCGTGCGCGCGAGATGGGCCTCAAGACCACCGCCGAAGGGGTCGATGGCCTGCTGCCGCACGTGCGCGAGGACGGCATCCAGATCGCCTTCGATGCCACCAGTGCCTATGTGCACGCCGAGAACAGCCGCAAGCTCAACGCGCTCGGCGTGATGATGATCGACCTCACGCCGGCGGCGATCGGGCCCTTGTGCGTGCCGCCCGTGAACCTGCGCGAGCACGCCGATCGCGTCGAGATGAACGTCAACATGATCTCCTGCGCCGGCCAGGCCACCATTCCCATCGTGGCTGCGGTCAGCCGCGTGCAGCCGGTGGACTACGCCGAGATCGTGGCCAGCCTGTCCTCGCGCTCGATCGGTCCCGGCACGCGCGCCAATCTCGACGAGTTCACCTATACCACCTCAAGCGCGCTGTGCGCGGTCGGCGGCGCGCGGCGTGGCAAGGCGCTGGCGGTGATCAACCCGGCCGAGCCGCCGATGATCATGCGCAACACCGTGTACTGCCTGACCGACGAGGAACCCGACCGCGAGCGCATCAACGCCTCGGTGCTGGCGATGATCGCCGAAGTGCAGAAGTACGTGCCGGGCTACAAGCTGGTCAACGGCCCGGACTACAACGGCAAGCGCGTCACCGTGTTCCTCGAAGTCGAGGGCCTGGGTGACTACCTGCCGCGCTATGCCGGCAACCTGGACATCATGACCGCGGCCGCGGCGCGCACCGCGGAGATGTTCGCTGCCGAGATCCTGGCCGGAAAGATCCAACTCAACGTCGTGGAGGCCGCATGAGCCCGTATGTCGCACCCGTTTCCCTGCAGGGCCGCAAGGTGCTGCTGCACGACATGTGCCTGCGTGACGGCATGCATGCCAAGCGCGAGCAGATCAGCGTGGCGCAGATGGTCAAGGTCGCCACGGCGCTCGACGACGCCGGCGTGCCGATGATCCAGGTCACGCATGGCGCCGGCCTTGGCGGCAATTCGCTGCAGCACGGCTTCGCGCTGCACAGCAACGAGGAATACATCCGCGCCGTGGCAGCACAGCTCAAGCGCGCCACGCTGTCGGTGCTGCTGATCCCGGGGCTGGGCACCATGCGCGAACTGCAGTCGGCTTTCGACAGTGGCGCGCGCGCCGTGACCGTGGCCACCCACTGCACCGAGGCCGACACCGCGCCCCAGCACATCGCCTATGCGCGCAAGCTGGGCATGGACACCATCGGCTTCCTGATGATGGCGCACCTCAACGATCCGGCCGGCATCGCGCGCCAGGGCAAGCTGATGGAGAGCTACGGCGCGACCACCATCTACATGACCGACTCCGCCGGCTACATGTTGCCGGATGACGTGCGCGCGCGCGTCGCGGCCTTGCGCGAGGTGCTCGATCCCGCCACCGAGATCGGATTCCATGGCCACCACAACCTGGGCATGGGCATCGCCAATTCGCTGGCTGCGATCGAGGAAGGGGCAAGCCGTATCGACGGTTCGGCGGCCGGTCTCGGCGCTGGCGCCGGCAACACCCCGCTGGAGGTGTTCGCGGCGGTGTGCGAGCGCATGGGCATCCAGACCGGCATCGACGTGTTCAAGCTGATGGATGTGGCCGAAGACCTGGTGGTGCCGATGATGGATCACGTCGTGCGCGTCGACCGCGAGTCGCTCACGCTGGGCTATGCCGGCGTGTATTCGACCTTCCTGTTGCACGCCAGGCGGGCTTCGGAGCGCTTCGGCGTGCCGGCACGCGACATCCTGGTCGAACTCGGCCGGCGCAAGATGATCGGTGGCCAGGAAGACATGATCCAGGACACCGCCATGACCATGGCCAGGGAACGCGGCATCGACGTGTCCAGGGCCGCGTGAGCGGGCCAGACAGCGGTCCTGTCGGCAAGGAGCTTGCGGTGGGTGAGATCGAGAATGCCATCGTCGTTGGCGCCACCGGCGCGATGGGACAGGTGATCGTGCGCCGCCTGGCGGCGCGTGGTCTGCGCGTGCTGGCGGTGGCACGCACGGCCGCCGCCGTCGAAAGCCTGGCGGCCGAATTGCCAATGGTGGTGCCGTGCATCGCCGACATCGCCGACGACTCCGCGATCGCGGCCATCCGTGCCGCCATCACCGGACCGGTGCGCGCGGTCGTGCACGGGCCCGGGGTGGCCACGGCCGGCGGCGTGCTCACGGCGGCCACGGCCGCGGTGGTTGACGCGGTCAACATCAAGGTCGGCGGCATGCTGCGTCTGGTGCGTGCCGCCGATGCGGCGCTGGTGCGCGGTGCGCGGCTGATCGCGATCGGAGGTCACTACGGCTTCGAGCCCAGCGCCTACGCCGCCACCGCCGGCGTGGCCAATGCAGCGCTGGCCAACCTGGTGCGCCAGCTGTCCTGGGCCTACGGTGAGCGTGGCGTCACGGCGCATCTGGTGGCGCCAGGACCGGCCGATACCGAACGCTTGCGCCGGGTGGCGCAGGAACGCGCAGCGCGCGCCGGTGCCAGCCTGGCTACGGTGCTCGACGAAATGCGGCGCGAGTCCGCCATCGGGGCCTTCACCTCGGTCGAACAGATCGCCTGGGGCGTGGCCATGCTGCTCGACCCAGAGGCCGACGCGCTGGCCGGCAGCACCTTGTTCATGGACGCCGGACGCCGGCGCGGCATTCCGTGAGTGCTGCCGGAACGGATCACGGCGCGAGCATGCCGGCCGCCTCAGCGCGGCCGTGCCGGGTGCTGATTGTCCACGCCCACCCCGAACCGCATTCGTTCTGCGCAGCCTTGCGCGACGCCGCCGTCAGCGAACTGCGTGCGGCAGGCTGCCAGGTGGAGGTGTCCGATCTGTATGCCCGGGGCTTCAACCCGGTCGCTGCCGCCGACGATTTCCGTGTGCGGCGTGACCCCGATTACCTGGTCTATGCGCTCGAACAGCGCCATGCCGTCGAGCAGCACACGCTGCTGCCCGAGATCCAGGCCGAGATCGACAAGGTATTGGCCTGCGACCTGCTGATCCTGAGTTTCCCGGTGTTCTGGTTCTCGATGCCGGCCATGCTGAAAGGCTGGATCGACCGCGTGTTCGTGTCGGGCCTGTTCTACGGCGGACGTCGCATCTATGGCCAGGGCGGCATGCGCGGCAAGCGCGCGCTGGTGTGCGCCACCTTGGGGGGCCGTGAGCACATGTTCGGTACTGGCGCACTGCATGGCGACCTGATCCAGATGTTCCGGCCCTTGCTGCAGGGTTCGCTGGCTTACGTCGGCATGGAGGTTCTGACGCCGTTCTTCGGCTATCACGTACCCTACCTGGACGACGCCGGCCGCGCCGCGATCCTGGCCGCGTGGCGCCAGGCGCTGCGCGAGCGCGACCAGCGTGCCAGCCTCGCGATGCCCGATCTGGAGCGCTTCGATCGCGAGTTCCGTCCCCTGTAGCCTGGGCAGGCTTGATCTGGCGCAAGGTTTGCCGCGGGCGTGCCGCGCAGACTGGAATTCAAAGGAGGGCGTTCAAATGACCATGTCGCACGCTGTCGTACTCATCGACCATCAGGCCGTCAAGATCATGCAGTTCGATGCCGAGCAATCGCATCTCGAAATCATCAAGGCGCATGCCATCGTCACGCGGCAACACCGTGGTGCCGTGCGCGCCGAGCACGAGTTCTTTGCCGAGGTGTGTGATCACCTCAAGGGCATTGCCGAGATCCTGGTGACCGGTTCGCACCAGGGACAGGCCGAATTCCACCACTACGTGCAGAAGCACCGCCCGGCCCTGGCGAGCCAGATCGTCAACTGGGAGACCGTCGACCACCCGACCGACGCCCAGCTGCTGGCGCGCGCACGCCACTACTTCGATCACCGCAACGGCCTGCCGGGCGCGAACCGACCCGGCTGAGCAGGGCTGCCGCCGCGCCAGGGAATCAGCACGGCGGCACCTTCGAATCGACCGTGGCGCGGGTCGTCGAGCGCGCGGTTGGCCTCCATAGGCTGCGCTACTCGGCCACGCCGTCCACGCAGACCAGCCGCGCCGAACTGCAGGTGTCGCGCATCGCCTTCAGCGCCTGGTAGGCGGCGCCATGGTAGAACTGCTCCCACGCGCCGATGGAGGGAAACTCCAGGATCACCAGGCGCCGCGGCTGCCAGTCGCCTTCATAGACCTGGTGGGCGCCGCCGCGCGCCAGGTAGCGCGCGCCGGCCGCCAGCAGGACGGGCGTGACCGCCTCCATGAAGCCCTGATAGCGGGCCATGTCGCGGATTTCCACATCAAAGACCACGTACGCACTCATGGTGTTCCTCCTGTGCCACAGACCTCCCGGATACGGAGGGTCGGAGTGCCGTCCAGGCGGGCGGCGGCTTGCCTTCAGGCCGGCGGTGGATCGGGGGGCAGGAACAGCCGCGCGTCGGCACTCGGGTACATCACTGGCAGGCGGCCGTGTTCGGCCACGCCCAGCACGGCGCTCAGCCAGCCGGCATAGGTCCAGTCCTGGCCGTGGCCACGCTCGGCCACCAGCGGGTAGCGCTCCAGGAACAGTTCGGCCAGCTGGCGCGCGCCGAATCCCGCGGCATCATGCCAGTCGAAATAGCAGTGGCCCTTGCTCGAGCAGCAGACGGGAGCCAGCACCGCATCGCGCTTGATCAGCGAGTGGCCGTCGGCATGCACGTTGCGCGCGTCGGTCACGGCGCAGCCCCAGTCGCTGATGCCCTGCGCGAAGGGGCTGATGCGCAGTCGCTGGTAGCCCACCTTGTGCAGCTCATGCACCATCGCGATCACGCGGCAGCCGCGCCGCAGCGTGGCGTCGGCGATCGGCTCCAGGCTGACTCGGCGTGGTGTCGGGAAGACGGGCGTATCGCCGATCAGCAGTGCGCGATCACCGTGTGGCAGATCCGGCTGCGCCGGGAAGGCCGGGAAGGGATCTTCGCTTGCCATGATGGTGATCCTCGCTGTCGATGCCTCAGCATAGGCGCCGCAGCCACCGTCAGCCACAGGCACCGATATGGCCGCAGGCCGTGCAGAACTCGCAGCCGTCCTTGCGGATCAGGGTGGTGTTGCCGCATTCGGCGCACTTGCGGCCGGGCAGCGGCTTCATCAGGGGGCTGACCTGCTGTTCGCCGGGCGGCACCTCCAGGATGCCGGCGGCCGCCAGGGGATAGCCGTCCTCGCTCAGGATGCCGAGCATGGCATAGCGGTGGATCATCAGGCGCGCCACATAGGCGATGGTGGATGGCCAGGTCTGTGACTTGGCCGAGTCCGGCGTGCGCGCCATGAAGGCGCCATTGGTCTCGGCGTAGTCGACCAGCTTGCGCAGCTTCATGCCGATCCAGGCCGGGTCGAGCACGCGCATGTCCAGACTGAGGATCTTGCACAGGCCGTCGAGCACGCGCGGGTATGCGCCGGCGAGCCACATCGAATAGGGGCGGCGGCGGCCGTCGGGCATCACCAGTTCCTTGAGGAACAGCACGAAGTCGTCGCCAGTGGCGGGATTGAGCACGTCGACGGTCCACGACAGCGTGCCGTCGGGACCGGTTTTGGGCTCCTTCTTGCCGATCAGCGCGTCGAGCATGGGCGTGTGGGTGGCGTGTGCTGTGCTGAAGGCGTCGAGTTCGTTGCAGCGGTAGCGCAGCAGGCGCGCGAAGCCTGCCACCAGGCTCGGCACGCGCACCGGTTCGCCGTTCGGAGGCATCGGCAGGTCGAAGGCATCGTCGCCGCTGGCCTTCTCGAGCGTGCGCAGCTTGCGGTCCAGCCAGCCGCGGTCCTCGGCGCGCATGTCCATCGACAGGGTCTTGGCGATGGCGCCGAGGCCGCGCGGCTGCTCGCCGCCGTTGACCCACACTTCGAAGGGGTAGCGCTCGCCGTCCTCGACGTGGCCGATGAACACCGCGAAATTGCCCAGCGCATGGCGCACCGAATAGGTCCAGCAGGGATTGCCGTTGGGCAGGGTGGGGCGGCCGGGCCAGCGCAGACTGGCCAGTGGCGGTTGCGGCGCCTGGTCGAGCCGGATGCGGCGGTCAGGATCCGACAGGTCGAGGTCCTGCGGCGCGCTGGCTGCCGGCGAGGCTTCGAGCACTGATCCGACCACGGCATTGGGCCGGTAGGTGGTGATGCCCTTGAGTCCCTGGCGCCACGCTTCGCGGTAGAGTTCCTTGAAGGCATCGAAGGGGTAGTCGGCCGGCACGTTGACGGTCTTGCTGATCGCCGTGTCGACGTAGGGCTGCACCGCGGCCACCATGTACAGGTGATCGAGCGCCTGCAGTTCCAGGGCCGTGACAAAGGCTTCCGGCAGCAGGGCCGCCAGCCGTCCGTGGTGCTCGAAGGGTTCGCCGGCAGTCACACGGGCCTGGGCGGCCAGGACCGGATCCCAGCGCAGCAGTTCGGTGGCCGGGTCGAGCCCGCGCGCGTGCCGATAGGCACGGTAGGCATGGTCCTCGACTTCGTAGCTGCGCGTGCTGTCGTCGGGCATGCGCTTCTTGCGCGTGTAGCGCCAGCTGAATGCGGGCTCGATGCCGTTGGAAGCGTTGTCGGCGAAGGCCAGCGAAATGGTGCCGGTCGGCGCGATCGCGAGCAGGTGGCTGTTGCGGATGCCGTCGGCGCGGATGGCGTCCTTGAGGGCATCGGGCAGGCGCGAGGCGAACGTTGGCGCAGCGAGGTAGTGCTCGGCCTCGAAGCGCGGAAAGGCACCCTTCAGGCGCGCCAGCGTCACCGACGCCTGATAGGCGGCATCGCGCAGCGTACATGCCAGTTGTGCGGCAGCCTCGCGCGCTGCCGTGCTGTCGTAGCGCAGTCCCAGCATCAGCAGCGCATCGCCCAGTCCTGTGAAGCCCAGGCCGACGCGGCGCTTGGCGAGCGCCTCCTGCTGCTGCTGTGGCAGCGGCCAGCTGGTGGCATCCAGCACATTGTCCAGCATGCGCACGGCCACGGCCGCCACGGCCGCCAGATGCGGGTGGTCGACACGCGCCTGCGGCGTGAAGGGATCGGCCACAAAACGTGTCAGGTCCAGACAGCCCAGGTCGCAACAGCCGTAGGGCGGCAGCGGCTCTTCGCCACAAGGATTGGTGGCGGCGATGGTTTCGCACCAGGCCAGGTTGTTGTCGCGGTTGATGGTATCGATGAACAGCACGCCGGGCTCGGCATGGTTGTAGGTGCTTTCCATGATCTGCTGCCACAGCGCGGCGGCAGGCACGCTGCGGTAGACCCACAGGCCGTCGTCGCGCTGACGTGCACCGGCTTCGATCAGCGCTTCGCCAGGGCGCGCGCGATGCACCAGGGGCCAGTCGCGGCCGGCCTCGAGCGCGCCCATGAAGGCGTCGGTCACCGCCACCGACATGTTGAAGTTGCTCAGGCCACCGTGGCGCTTGGCATGGATGAAGTCCTCGATGTCGGGATGGTCGCAGCGCAGCACCGCCATCTGCGCACCACGGCGTGCGCCGGCCGACTCGACCGTCTCGCAGGACTGGTTGAACACCAGCATGTAGGAGACCGGTCCCGAGGCGCGGCTGTTGGTGCCGCGCACCAGCGCATCGCGCGGACGGATCGGGGAGAAGTCGTAGCCGACGCCGCCGCCGCGCCGCATGGTCTCGGCGGCCTGCGCCAGCGCGTCATAGATGCCGACCTCGCCGCCGTCGCTGGAAATGCAGTCGCCGACCGGCTGCACGAAGCAGTTGATCAACGTGGCCTTGAGTTCGGTACCGGCGGCGGAGTTGATGCGCCCGCCGGGAATGAAGCCGTCCACCTGCGCCTGGTGGAACACCTGTGCCCAGTGCTCGCGCTCGCTTTCCGGCTCGGCCGCCGCCAGGGCACGCGCCACGCGCCAGCGCACGTCGTCGATGCCGGCTTCGGCGCCTTTGGCGTACTTTTCGCGCAGCACATCCACCGAGATTTCCTGCGCGGGCAGGGTGAGGGGCGGCAGCACTTCCGGAAGATTCATGGCCCAGCTCCGATCTGAACCCGGCAGCAAGACGGTCAGGGCCGGCGCGCCAGGCAAGCCCTCATTCTAAGACGCGCAGGCGCCTGCGGGTGCTGATGCCGAGCAGCGCCAGGCCGGCTGCGAGCAGGCCCCAGCTGGCGGGTTCGGGCACGGCCGGTGTGAGCGTGAAGTTGAGGTTGTCGACGATATAGTCGCGCGTGATCGCGGTGTTGGCGACGCTCGAACTGATCGACGCGAAAACGCCCAGTTGGAAGCTGCCGCCGGCCAGATCGGGGTGCTGGGCGGCATCGGTGGCGCCGGTGGCGAGATTGGTCAGCAGCGCGAAGTTGCCCGCCGTGAGCCCAGGGCTGGTGACGGTCTGGAACACGCCGGGCGCGGCCACGGTGTAGCTGCCACCACTGGCGATATAGATATTGGCACCCTGCTGCAGCGCGTAGGTGAAGCCAGTGGTGCTGCCAAGCGCGGTGAGCCCGGTGTAGGTATTCTCGACATCCATGGCACCGACGATCGTGCCCAGCGCGCCGAGCGTGGCGGCGTTGTAGGCAAAGGTCGTGTTGATGACGTAGGCATCCGCATAGAAGGCGCCGGGCAACGTGGCTGGCATCGAAAACAGGAACTCCAGGGCTGCGCCCGGGTTGCCAAGCGCCGGATTCTGCTGGATCTGCGCCGTGCCGCCGCTCGGCACGGAACTGCTGCCCGTGTAGTTGGCCAGGTTGAAGGTGCTGTCCGTAAAGGTGGTCGTGGCCTGCGCAGGTGCTGCCATGCACAACATGAAGCCAGCTGCGACGAGACCGGGGGACCTGCGGACATTCGGATGCATGGACGGACTCCTGTCAGGGGGGCAAGGCACGGAACCGCGTGGCAGCAAGGCTCGGTGCTGTCATGACGGCGGGACGACAAGGTGAAGCGCTCATGTTAAATCGACTTGAGCCAGACTCAAAGCGGCTCGAACGGATCAATGCACAAGCGATTTCGCCGCGCGTGCGCTTCAAGCTGTCATGCGGCTTCAGCCTGGCTTGCCGTCCAGGCGTGGTCGCAGCAGGAAGGGCAGGTACACGACCAGGTAGATCAGAAAGGCGGCGGCGAAGAGCAGGCCCGACAGCAGCAGGCACTCGCCATAGCGACGGTTCAGTCCGAGCAGGGGAGCGAGCCGGATCAGCGCGGCCAGGTGGACCATGACGTAGGCCATGGTTTCAGCAGCCCCCACACGCAGCGGACGGCCGGTATGGCCGCGCGCGGTGCGCGTCATCATGCCGATGATCAGGCCGGCGACCACGCCGATGCCGAAGGCGTGGTAGCTGGCGATGGGCGAGACCAGGCCCAGGCCGGCCAGTCCCAGCAAGGCGAAGCCCGCCGGCACCCAGGCGTAGGACAGGTGCAGGATCCACAGGATCGGCGAATGGCGCGTGGCCAGACTGTTCCATCCGCTCATGCGCCACAGGTGCGCGACTGCAGCAGCGAAGGCCGCCAGTGCGACCGCGGCACCGGGCAGGCCCAGCGCGCTGGCGCCGAATGCCAGCAGCGAGGCCACAAAGACGATGCGCTCGCGCCGCGGAGTGACCACCGCCACCAGGCCGGGAATCGCCGCCGCCGTGAAGCTGGGGATGATCCGTCCGGCGATGGTCATCGCCACCA
>JAGWIJ010000049.1 GCA_028873535.1 Pseudomonadota bacterium | reverse complement strand
GCCAGGGTGGGCGCCTGTTCGACAGTGGTGACCACCGGGGTTCGACATTCGTTGCTGTAAAGCATTGATCTCGTTGAGGCGAGATCTCAAACGTGCCCCTACAAGAGGCTCAGCTGACGACTGTCGTTCGGCTTCGTGACTTTCAGCGCATGGAGCACCTCGGTCTGTTCGGCGGTCATGGAGGACACCCCGGTCATGGGCGTGCCGCGATCGAGCGATACGCCTCAGCCGGTGGGCGCGGACGCAGCTGGGCAACACGATGCCGGAAGTGCGTCGCCGAACCGCGATAGCCGCGTTCGCGCACCATGGCGTAGAGCCGGCTCGCACGCAGGGTCGGGTACTTGGTCAGCGTCTCCAGGATGAACCCCTTGTAGGGGTCCACCATCGACGCACGGGGCAGCTCCGGCGCCTGGACCAGGCCGGCCTGCATCAGCACGCGCCGCACAGTGCTGTGGTGGGTGTGCAACTGCGCCGCGATCGTCCCGATCTTCCAATGCTCGGCCCGGTGCAGACGAAGAATCTCCACTTCGAGCTCGCGCGAGATCATGGCGAGCCGCCGACATCACGGTCCGCCGCGCAAATGACCGAGTCGGGTAAGCCTGGGCAGGACACTGCCACAGAAGCTGCAGAGGGACGGCCGCTCGGCGGCGGTGACACCGCTGTGAACGGCGGAAGTGTTGGCGGTTTGGAGTTGGGCACGGGCCACCGGGGCAGGAATGACGATGACCGGGATCGTGCATTCGACGATGGTCAGGGCGGAACCCTGATGCGTCACTTCCTGCAGTTGGCGCTCACGCCATCGGCGCTGGCGGTCGGCATGTTGCCGTGCTCCGCGGCGGGTCAGCTGGTACCGGGAACCGGCACGCTGGAGGGACTGCTGGCGGCGGCGTGACGCGCACGCCAGCCCGCAATACTGGTTCCCGCGGTCACAGTTGCGGCAGATCCGCACCTGCGCGCGACAGCGCGCGCAGCTGTAAAGTCGATATGAGGTCTGGCTGGGAAGCATCCACGTTGCCCAAAGGACTGGACAACGCCAAGCGACGCAGGCATAACAACCAAACAAGTTGGCCGCAAGGTCTGCGTGTAGAAGGCCCGGGGTTTCTGCCGAGAAATGTGCCCGGGCCTTCGCTTTAACTGGCGTTGGTCCCCCAAGCATAGCGCGAGACCTCCCGTCCGGCTCTGCTGCTCACACCCCGACGGACAGCCCCCCACCCTTCATCAGTTCCACCACCGCGGAGCCCCTTCCGCGCACAAAGCCAGAATTACGCGGATTTGCTCAGCCGCCTACACCCGTTGCCAATCTTCGTGCCGCTGCACGACGTGCTGCGGTGAGGGCCCACCGCGAGCGCGCTCTGTCGGGTGAATTTGCCGTGCTGGGCGGCTGGCTGGGCCGCGCACGCCACGTACCTGGAGCCGCCGGGATTTTATCAGGGATGCCTATTTTTCATCCCGGATGTCGAAGCGAGTCACCTTGCCTTCGCGTCATCGGCGCTGATGCAAAGCGGCAGGGTGAGGACAATCAGTCAGCCAACAGCTGACGTTCACTGCCGCGCGCTTTCCGCATAGCGTCGCGGCGGCAGCCCCATTGCGCGTTTGAAGGCTGCGCTGAAGGAGCTTTCCGATTCGTAGCCCAACTCCTGGGCCACGATCGACACGCGTGCTCCAGGTTCGGCCAGGCGCTTGGCCGCCATCAGCATGCGCAATTGCGTCAGGTAGTCCATCGGCGCCTTGCCCACCGTGGCCTTGAAGCGTGTCGCGAAGGCGGTGCGAGACATGGCGCTGACGCTGGCCAGCGCTGCCACGCTCCAACGCCGGGAGGGGGCGTCGTGCATGGCGGAAATGGCGGCGCCGATGCGCGGATCGGCAAGCGCGTAAAGCCACCCGGACCGCTCATGAGCGGCCTCGGACAAGTGAAACCGCAGGATCTTGACCAGCGCGATGTGCGCCAGATGATCGACGACGGCTTCGCTTCCCGGAAGGCCTTGCTGGAGTTCAGCAATCATCTGCCCGATCGCCTCTCGAAGCGTGGCCTTGGCCGCGGGGTCGTTGACGCGCACGACGGCGTCGAGGACGCCGAACAGGAAGCGTGAGAAGCCGCTCTCGAACTCGAAGTGGGCCGCAAACATCAGGCAGCGCCCGCCACCGTTGTAGGCCGCGACCGAGCCGTTGGGTCGGCCATCGAAAACCCGGTCGGCATCGAGCGGCGGCAGGCCCATGTCGCTGGCCAGCACGAAAGGTCGGCCACTGGGCAGCACGACGCAATCCCCCGCGCCCAGCCGGATGACGTCGGCGTCGCCCTCGACCTGCAGACAGCACTCGCCCGACTCCAGGCAGTAGAGGAATGCACCCTCATGCGCCGCGAACCGGATCGCGATATCCCCGCCGACATCCGTGGCACCGACGGTGATGCTGCGTGGCTTGGACAGCCGGATGACTTCTGACAGCGGATCCATGGAAGCCCGAACGAACAAACATGCAATTTGCACGAATCATCATAGATCATTCCAAGGTTGGCGCCTACAGTGCCCCCATGGACGCCAGCGCCAGGGAATGCCAAGAGCCCGCCGGCCGCTGCGTCACCCCCCAATGGAGATATCTGATGCCCAACACTTCAAATCATGCGGCCTGGATCAAGGCCCAGGGTCAGGCACTGACCGTGTCCGATGTGCCCATGCCGCAGCCTGGCGCTGGCGAAATCCTGGTTCGCAATCGCGCGGTCGCCCTGAATCCTTTCGACGGCATCGTCCAGACGCTGGGCAGCCTGGTCACGCCGTGGCTGAGGTATCCGGCCATCCTGGGGTCGGACGTCAGCGGCGAGGTGGTCGCCGTCGGGCCTTCCGTATCCCGCTTCAAGCCGGGCGACCGGGTGCTCGGTCTGGCGCTGGGCATCGACAAGCTGGCCAACCGGGCTGCCGAAGGCGCGTTCCAGAACCATGTGATCCTGCGACAGGAGGCCGCCACCGTGCTGCCGGACTCGGTGAGCTTCGAGCAAGCCGCCGTGCTGCCGCTGGCAATCGCCACCGCGGCGTGCGGGCTGTTTCTGGAGGATCAGCTGGGCTTGCGGACACCGTGCGTGGAAGCGCCGATGCCGACCGGCAAGACCGTGCTGATCTGGGGCGGGTCGAGCAGCGTGGGCAGCGCGGCAATCCAGCTCGCCACCGCAGCCGGCTATGAGGTCGTGACGACCGCTTCGCCCAGGAACTTCGACTACGTGCTGGGACTCGGCGCCAGCCGGGTGTTCGACTACAACGATACGGATGTCGTCGCGACCATGACGAAGGAACTCGGCAAGCGCGACATGGCGGGCGCCTTGGCGATCGCCGTCGGATCCGGTGCGCCGTGCATCGACATCATGAGCCGGTGCCGGGGGCGTCGCATCGTGTCGATGGCGAGTCCTCCCGTGCCGATCGATGACGCGCCCTTGGGCAGCCAGCTGCTCTGGAAGTTGAGGCGGCTTCCGCGACTCCTTGCCGGCTTCGTGGGGCTCGCCATTCGCGCGCGCCTCCGGGGCGTCTCGACCCGATCGATCTGGGGAACGGCACTCATGAAGGGCGCGCTCGGCGCGACGATTTTCAATGATTTCCTTGGCCCGGCGCTGGCCAGCGGACGTGTCGTTCCGGCACCGAAGCCGCTGGTGGCCGGGCATTCCCTGCACGCGCTGGCCGAAGCCTTGGCGCTGCTTCGCCGCGGCGTTTCGGCCAGCAAGGTGGTGGTGTCGCTCTGACGGCCATGCTGCGGATGACGACGGCGCCGATCAACAGCCGCCGATTGAGTGACGCAGCCTGCTCAGGGTGTCCGGCGCCGGAGCACGAGGTGACTGGCTTTGTCCGACGCCACGAACTCAACGCATTCGTATCCCAGCGCACGCGTATCGATCCCCTCGAACAGCGGCTCTCCCTTGCCGAGCAGCACCGGCGAAATGGCGATATGCAGTTCATCGATCAGGCGCTCCCTCAGATACTGCCGGACCGTGCCTGGTCCGCCGCCAATGCGCACATCGTGTCCCTTGGCGGCGTCGCGCGCGCGGTCCAGCGCCTCGTGCATGCCGCCCGTGACGAAATGGAAGGTGGTTCCGCCCTGCATGCGGATGGGCGGCCGCGCGTGATGCGTGAGGATGAAGGTTGGCACGTGATAGGGCGGCTCGTCTCCCCACCAGCCTTTCCATTCCATGTCGGGCCACGGACCGCGGATCGGCCCGAACATGTTCCTGCCCAGAATCCAGGCGCCGACATTCTCGAAGCCGCGCGCGGCAAAGTCGTCGTCGATCCCGGTCGTGCCACCGTCGGCGCCAAACAGGGCGCGCTGGAAGGTGCGCGTCGGAAACAGCCATTGGTGCAGATCCGTTCCGCCCACGCCGAGAGGATGGTTGATGTCCTGATCCGGCCCGGCTGCGTAGCCGTCCAGCGAAATGGTGAATCCCGCGACCCTGATACGCGTCATGTTCATGCCGTCCTTGTGATCACTTCACCGCCCAGCCCTTGTTCACCGGTAGCAAACGATGCCCGGCGGATGCTGCCCTCGACCACCTCCAGATCCCTGGCATTGCAGGCGTCGAACCGGGCTTGCACGACGGCGGCGGTTCGGCTCATGCCTCGCATTTCCTCAGGAGGCTTCGCGCAGCAGTTCGCGGACCTTGTCGAGCCGCGCGCGGGTCAGCGGGCCGTTGGCGGCCACCGGGCGCGCGCCGGCGCGCAGATCCTGTTCGGAGAACACGCTGGCCTCGACGTGCCCGCCGGGGAAATCCAGGTCGACCACCGGGATCTGCGCCTGGCGTCCGCCCAGATGGACCTGGCGTTCGCGGAAGCGGCAGGGGATCTGCTGGCCGAGCAGGAACATCTGCAGTTCCTTGTCGCGGTCGGTGTAGAGCTGCAGCTGCACTTCGGAATGCGGCCCGGCGGTGCCGCTGAGCACGCCGCCGACCAGCCAGGGGTCGTAGGCTGCCAGCATCTCCATGGCCTGCACAGCGGTGCTGCGCAGGCGTTGCAGCGCCAGGTGCTGGCTGTCTGCCTGGTAGAGGGCCTGGAAGCTGCGCAGCTCTGCCGTGATCTCGCGGTCGTCGGGCAGGTCGCGCCAGGCGATGCCGAGCTGGCGCGCCAGCTTGCGGCGCGCCGACGTGCAGTCAGGCACGCCGTTCTCGGCCATCATGCGCGCCGCCAGGTAGGCCAGGTGCTGGCGGCTTGCACTCTGCTTGCGGCTGGCCATGCGATGACTCCTGTCAGTGCGGTTCGCCCTGGTGGCGCGGATCGGTCGGAAAGCTGTTCACCGGTGCCGCGCCCACGCGCGCTGGCGTCGGCACCGCCACGGGCGGCGGCTGGCCGCCGGCGGGTGGCGGTGTCAGGCCGGGAATCACCACGGCCGGCACGCTCGGCACCGTCTCGGTGACGGGTTCGCTGCCCGCCGTCTCGGCGTAGAACCACTCGGCGTAGTGACTGGCAGCCGAGGGATCCTGATGGCCGGTGGCGGGATCCACCATCACCTGGACCAGTCCCTCAGGTGCCTTCATTTCGGCCTCGGGCACCCCTTGCAGCACGCGCCCCATGTAGTCCATCCACATCGGCAGCGCCGCCTGGGCGCCGGTCTCGTTGGCGCCCATCGAGGCGGGCGTGTCGAAACCGATCCAGGCCACCGCCACCACTGAAGGCTGGAAGCCGGAGAACCAGGCATCGACATGGTCGCTGGTGGTACCGGTCTTGCCGGCCAGGTCGCTGCGGCCCAGGCTCATGGCCCTGGTGGCCGTTCCCATGCGGATAACGTCCTTCATCATGCTGGTCATCAGGAAGGCATTGCGCGGATCGATCACCGGTGCCTCGCCGCCAGCGGCCACCGGGCGCGCCTGGCTGATCACCGAATTGCGCTGGTCGATGATGCGGTCGATGAAATACGGGCGCACGCGGTAGCCGCCGTTGGCGAACACGCAGTAGCCGACCCCCATCTGCAGCGGCGTGACCTGCCCGGTACCGAGCGCCATGCTGAGATAGGCCGGATGCTGGCGCGCGTCGAAGCCGAAGCGCGTGATGTACTGCTGCGCATAGGCCGGCGTGATGGCCGACAGCAGGCGCACGGCCACGGTGTTCTTGGATTTGGCCAGCGCCACACGCAGACGGATCGGGCCGTCGTACTCGGGTTCGTAGTTGTGCGGCTCCCAGGCCTCGCCGTTGTCGGCGGAGGGATAGGTGGCAAGTTCGTCGCGCATCACGGTGGCCGGCGTGTAGCCCTTTTCGATGGCAGCCGAGTAGATGAAGGGCTTGAAGCTCGAGCCGGGCTGGCGCCAGGCCTGGGTGACATGGTTGAACTTGCTGGTGGAGAAATCGAAGCCGCCGACCAGGGCGCGGATCGCGCCGTCATGCGGGTCCAGACTGACCATGGCGGCCTCGACATTGGGCAGCTGGGCGATGGCCCAGTCGCCCTTGGCGTTGCGCGTCAGGCGTACCAGCGCACCGCGGCGCAGGCTGCCTTTGGCGGCCGGATTGGTGGTGAGCGCATTGCGTGCAAAACGCAGGCCGTCGCCGTTCACCGTGATTGCCTCGCCGGTCTTGAGATAGACCTGCACCGACTTGGGATCGGCCGACAGCACCACCGCCGGGATCAGGTTGTCGCTGGGCTCGCGATCGGCCAGCGCATCCTCGTAGTCGTCTTCGCCGGCCCCCGCGGGCAGCTCGGCGTAGCCCTCAGGTCCGCGGTAACCATGGCGGCGGTCGTAGTCGAGCACGCCCTTGCGCACAGCGGCCCAGGCGGTGTCCTGGTCGACGCGGCGCAGCGTGGTGACGACCCGGTAGCCACGCGCGTAAGCCGCGTCGCCGTAGGTCTCGACCATGTACTGGCGCGCCATCTCGGCGACGTAGTCGGCATGACTGCTGTAGGAGGTGCCGCTGCGTGCAGGCGAGACATGTCCGGGGTTCTTCAGCGCGTCGTCGAACTGCGCATCGCTGATGAAGCGCAGTTCGTGCATGCGTCGCAGCACATACTGCTGGCGCGTGGCAGCACGGCGCGGATTGACGATCGGGTTGTACTTGGACGGCGCCTTGGGCAGGCCGGCCAGCATCGCCATCTCGGCCACGCCGAGCTGGGACAGCGGTCGTCCGTAGTAGGCCATCGACGCCGCGCCGAAGCCGTAGGCACGCTGGCCCAGGTAGATCTGGTTGAGATACAGCTCCAGGATCTGGTCCTTGCTCAGCCGGCGCTCGATCTCGACCGCGAGCATGGCCTCCGAGATCTTGCGCGCGAAGGTCTTTTCATTGTTGAGGAAGAAATTGCGCGCCACCTGCATGGTGATGGTGCTGGCGCCTTCCTTGGCGCCGCGCGCCCACACGTTGGCGAGCATCGCGCGGAACACGCCGGCCCAGTCGATACCACCGTGGCTGTAGAAGCGCTCGTCCTCGGCGGCCAGGATGGCGTGTCGCATCTGCAGCGGAACATCGGCCAGCTTGAGCACCTCGCGGCGCTCCTCGCCGAACTCGCCGATCAGCTGATCGTCGGCCGTGTAGATGCGTAGCGGAACCTTGGGCCGGTAGTCGCGCAGCGCGTCGACGTTGGGGATTTCCGGGTACAGCAGGGCGAGGGTCAGGACGCCTACGGCGAGGCAGATCGCGCCGATGGCACACAGGACAGCCAGGGGGTATAGGAATTGGCGGGGATGCATGAGCGAAGCTGCATCGTTGGCGGCTGATGGGGCATTATACGGGCGGCTCGGAATTCGCGTCTTTCTCACGTGGAAATTCTTTACACCCATCGGTGGGGTGGCATAGGATCGCCCCTGAATTCTTAAATATTCGGGAACTTACCCGCCCATGCTTCAGGAACGGTTCAACGAGCTGATCAAGATGCTGACGCCTCGCAGCAAGCCGCTGCTCGGGCTCGACATCAGCTCCTCGGCAGTCAAGATGATCGAGCTCTCGCAAAGCGGCGGCGGGTTTCAGGTTGAGCATTACGCGACCGAGCCGCTCCCCAAGGATGCGGTGGTCGAGGGCAATCTGGCCGATCTGGAAGTCGTCTCCGACGCGGTCAAGCGCGCCTGGCGTCGCATGGGCACCCGCACCCGGGGCGCAGCGATGGCCCTGCCGACCTCGGCGGTGATCACCCGCAAGGTGGTGATGCCGGCGGCGGCCAGCGAGGACGATCTGGAGATCCAGGTCGAGAGCGAGGCCAACCAGTACATTCCTTTCACGCTGGAAGAGGTCAATCTGGACTTCCAGATCCTCGGCCCGGCCCCGGACGGTGCTGAGGGCGAGGTGGAAGTCCTGATCGCGGCCTCGCGCAAAGACAAGGTCGAGGACCGGGTGGCGGCCGCGCAGGCCGCCGGCCTCAGGGTCCACGTGATGGACGTCGAGGCCTATGCCACCCAGGCCGCCGTGGAGCTGATCCAGAAGCGCCTGCCCGGCGGCGGCCGCAAGCAGGTGCTGGCCCTGGTCGATCTGGGCGCCACCACCATGCGCGTCACCATGTTCCACGAGGGCGTGCAGGTCTACCTGCGTGAACAGCAGGTGGGCGGCAACACGCTGACCAACGAGATCGCGCGCCATTTCAGCATCAGCGCCGAGGAGGCCGAGACGGCCAAGCGCCAGGGCAACCTGCCGGAGAGCTACCTGCCGGAGATCCTGCAGCCCTTCCGCGAGAACATCGCGGTCGAGATCGCGCGCGCGCACCAGTTCTTCTTCACCTCCACGCCGTTCTCGCACGTCGACCACATCATCCTGGCGGGCGGCTGTGCCGGCATGCCGGGTCTTGAGGAAGCGGTGAGCACGCGTACCCAGGTCAATACTTTCATTGCCAACCCGTTCGCCCGGATGACGCTGGCCCCGGGCATCAAGCAGCGCCAGCTGGCCGCTGATGCACCGGCGCTGCTGACGGCCTGTGGACTGGCGCTGCGGAGCTTCGACGAGTGATCCGGATCAACCTGCTGCCACACCGCCAGGAACGGCGGCGCGAGCGCCAACGCCAGATGATCACGCTGCTGGCCATGATGGCCGGCCTCGCCCTGCTGACGGTCATCCTGGGCTACACCATCCTGAACGCCAAGCTGGAAAACCAGCAGGCGCGCAACGCCTTCCTGCGCAGCGAAATCGCCAGCCTCGACAAGCAGATCGACGAGATCAAGCGCGTCAAGGACGAGACCCAGGCCCTCATCGCACGCAAACAGGTGGTTGAGCAGCTGCAGTCCAACCGCTCCGAAGCGGTGCATGTGCTGGACCAGCTGCTGCGCGTGATGCCCGAAGGCTGCTACCTGCACGGCATGCGCCAGACTGGCGGCAGCATCAACCTGACCGGCTACGCGCAGTCGAATGCACGCGTGTCGACGCTGCTGCACAACCTGAACGAATCGCCGTGGCTCGAAAGCGGTGAACTGGTGGAGATCCGTTCCGCCATGGCCAACGACGTGCGCGTGGCCGAGTTCAACATCAATGTGAAGATCCGCCGGGTGCAGCCGGTCGGCGGAGGCGTGAAATGAACCTCGACGAATTGCGCAACATCGACCTGCGACGGGTCGGCAACCTCAGCCTGGGTGCCAAGGCCAGCCTGCTGGCGCTCACCTTCGCGGTGATCGTGGCCGGCGGCTGGTGGTTCATGTGGAGCGACCAGCTCGACCACATCGACCAGGAGAAGCGGCAGGAGCAGGCGCTGCGCGACACCTGGCGCGACAAGAAGCGCATGGCAGTGAACCTGGATGCCTGGAAGAAGCGGCTGGTCGACATCCAGCAGGCCTTTGGCGCGCTGCTGCGCCAGCTGCCGAACAAGTCCGAAATGGACGCGCTGCTGAACGACATCAACCAGGCGGGTCTGGGCCGCAGCCTGCAGTTCGAGCTGTTCAAGCCGGCCGGCCAGGAAACGCTGTCCGATTTCTATGCCGAACTGCCCGTGACACTCAAGGTGACCGGCCACTACCACGAGCTGGGCGCCTTCGCGAGCGACCTGTCGCACCTGCCGCGGATCGTGCTGCTGCAGGACATGAACATCGCGGTGGTGAGTGCGCCCTCGCCCAAGGATCACACCGGCAAGGATGCCTTGCTGCAGATGGAAGCCACCGCACGCACCTATCGCTACCTGGACGAGGCCGAAATCGCCAGCCAGCAGCGCGCCGCCAAGGAACGAGGCAAGAAATGAAGCGCCTGCTCCCGCTCACTCCCCTGCTGGCCCTGCTGCTGGCCGCCTGCAGCGGCGACAGCTTCGACGATCTGCGCGACTTCATGAAGAAGACCGAAGCCACGCTGCCGCATCAGATCGATCCGCTGCCGCCGGTCAAGGCCTACGAGCCCTTCACCTACGCGGACTTCGAACTGGCCGACCCGTTCAAACCGCGCGCCATGACCACCGAGACGGCGCATGCGCCGGGTGCCAACGCGCCGGACCTCAAGCGCGTGCGCGAGCCGCTGGAGCGCTTCCCGCTGGACGCCCTGAAGATGGTCGGCGTGCTGCAGCAGCGTGGTCAGACCTTTGCCCTGGTGCGTGCCGACGGTGCGCTGTACCGCGTGCGTGCCGGCGAGCACCTGGGCCTGGACTACGGTGTGGTGACCGCTGTGGGCGACCACGAAATGACCATCAAGGAAAACATCCAGGACGCCGCCGGGGACTGGTCCCTGCGGGATTCCCGCCTGCAGCTGAACGACGCTGCCCAGGAGAGCCACAAATGAAGTCGATGCCCCCCCTCTTTTCCTGCACCCAGGCCAAAGCAGTGCTTCGCCTGCGGCACGCAGCGGCGGCGCTGGCCGTCAGTGTGGCGCTGGGCCTGCAACCCGCTCTGGCACAGACCGTGCCGGCCGCGACCAATGCCGTGCAGGCCGTGTCCTTCGCCGGCCAGGGACCGGGCAAGGTGATGGTCACTTTCGACCTCAAGACTCCGCTCACCCAGGCGCCTGCCGGCTTCAGCGTGAGCAATCCGGCACGCATCGCCATCGACCTGCCGGATACCATCAGCGGGCTGGAAAAGAACACCATCAGCTCGGGCGAGGGCGACCTGCGCAGCGTCAACGTGGTGCAGGCCGGAACGCGCACGCGTCTGGTGATGAACCTGGCGCACCCGATGAGTTTCGAAACGCGCCTCGAAGGCACCAAGCTCATCGTGCTGCTCAGCACCAGCGCCAGCGCGGAGGCCGCGCCGACGGTGGAGCGCTTCGCCGCGCTCAAGCCGGTCGTGGGCGAGTCGCATGCCGTGAGCAAGATCGACTTCCGCCGCGGCAGCAATGGTGAAGGCCGGGTGGTGCTGGACCTGTCCGACCCGCGCGTCGAAGTGGACATCCGCCGTCAGGGCCGCAGCCTGTTGGTCGACTTCATGGACTCCAAGCTGGCGGCCGATCTTGAGAAGAAGCTGGACGTGCATGATTTCGGCACGCCGGTGCAGTTCGTCGACGCCTCGGCGAGCGGCAACATGGTCCATCTGGTGGTCCAGGCCGACGGTAACTGGGAGCACTCGGCCTACCAGGCCGAACGCCAGTTCGTGATCGAAGTGCGCAAGACGGTCGAGGATCCCAACAAGCTGGTGCAGGGGCCCAACAAGAGCTACAACGGCGACAAGCTGTCGCTGAACTTCCAGAACGTCGAAATCCGCAATGTGCTGCAGGTGATCGCCGACTTCACCGGGCTCAACATCATCGCCTCGGATTCGGTCAACGGCAGCATCACGCTGCGCCTCAAGGACGTGCCCTGGGATCAGGCGCTCGACATCATCCTGCAGACGCGCGGCCTGACCATGAAGCGCGAGGGCAATGTGGTGCTGATTTCGCCGGCCGAGGAACTGGCAGCCAAGGAAAAGGCGGCGCTCGAGGTGCAGAACGCGCGCAATGACCTGGAGCCGGTGCATACCGAGCTGGTCCAGCTCAACTACCAGCGCGGCGAGGACATCCTCAAGCTGATCACCAGCGACAAGCAATCCATGTTGTCCAAGCGCGGCTCGGCCACCGTCGATACCCGCACCAACACGCTGTTCCTGCATGACACCGATGCGCGTATCGAGGAGATCCGGCGGCTGATCAGCAAGATCGACGTGCCGGTGCGCCAGGTGATGATCGAAGCCCGTATCGTGGTCGCCAAGAACACGTTCAGCCGCCAGCTGGGTGTGCGTCTGGGTTTTGCGGGCTCGACCACCAAGGGCAACAACTTCTACTCGGTCACGCCGGGCCTGGTGCAACCGCAGAACACCACCTTCGGTCCGGCCACCACCAACTCGTTCACGACCGCGATCGAGCCGGCAGTGAACCTGCCGGTGGCGAGCCCGGCCGGCACCATCGCACTGACGCTGATCAACGGCTCAAGCGGCAACCTGCTCAGCCTGGAGCTCAGCGCGCTCGAGGCCGACAGCCAGGGCAAGGTGGTGTCGAGCCCGCGCGTGATCACTTCCGACAAGCAGAAGGCGACCATCGAGCAGGGTACCGAGATTCCCTACCAGCAGAATTCCAGCAGCGGTGCCACCAACGTGGCCTTCAAGCCCGCCACGCTGAGCCTGGTGGTGACGCCGCGCATCACGCCTGACGGGCGCGTGGCCATGGACCTCGACATCAAGAACGACGCCGTGGGTGCGCAGTACAGCGGCATCCCGTCGATCGATACCAATCGCATCTCGACCCAGCTGCTGGTCGACGACGGCGAGACCGCCGTGCTGGGCGGCATCTACAAGATCAACAACACCATTTCCGAATCCAAGGTGCCGGGGCTGGGCGACCTGCCGTGGGTCGGCAATCTGTTCAAGAGCACCGATCGCGAGGAAAGCAAAAGCGAGCTGCTGATCTTCATCACGCCACGCGTGCTGCGCGACAGCCTGGCCGTCCGCTGAGGGTCACGCCGCCGCGCCGCCGGACCGGCTGCGGCCGTCCGGCGGCGCGCTCCGGCGCGTGACAGGGATCGTCCGCCAGCCCGCGCTGCATCACGGGCGCTTGCGCCGGGCCTGTTAGAATGGCGGCATGAACTGCCCCTCCAACATCTTTCTGGTCGGCCTGATGGGTGCCGGCAAGACCACGGTGGGCCGGGCCCTGGCGCGCCGCCTGCACCTGGAATTCCTCGACTGCGATCAGGAGATCGAGGCGCGCAGCGGCGTTCCCGTGCGGACCATCTTCGAGGTCGAAGGCGAGGCCGGCTTCCGCGCACGCGAGTCGGCCATGATCGAGGAACTCAGCGCACGCCAGGGCATCGTGCTGGCCACCGGCGGCGGTGCCGTGATCGACCCGGCCAACCGCCGCCTGCTGCATGAGCGCGGCATCACCATCTACCTGCGCGCGCGCGTCGAGGATCTCTACCGCCGCACACGTCACGACCGTGAGCGCCCGCTGCTGCAGACCGCCGATCCGCTGGCGCGCCTGCGCGAACTGCTGACCGTGCGCCAGCCCTTCTACGAAGAAGTCGCCCACCTGATCCTCGACACCGGTGAGCAGGGCGTGCCGCGCCTGGTCAACCGGATCGAACGTGAACTCGAACAATTGCGCGGAGCACCGGTGCCATGACACGTCTGCTGGAAGTGGCCCTGCCAGGCCAAGCCTATCCCATCATCATCGGCCACGGCCTGCTGGCCGATCCGGCCGCGCACCTGCTGCCGGCACTGGCGCGTCCGCAGGTGGCGCTGGTCAGCAACACCACGGTCGCACCGATCTATGCGCAACCGCTCGCAGCGCGCCTGCGCGAACACGGCGTGCAGGTGCTGGAAATCGACCTGCCGGATGGCGAGGTGCACAAGACGCGCGCCAGCTTCGACCATATCCACGATCGCCTGCTGGAGGCGCGCTTCGAGCGCAAGGCCACGGTGGTGGCCGTGGGTGGCGGCGTGGTCGGCGACCTGGCCGGCTACGCGGCGGCCACCTTCCTGCGCGGTGTCGCTTTCATCCAGGTGCCGACCACGCTGCTGGCGCAGGTCGATTCCTCGGTCGGCGGCAAGACCGGCCTCAACCACCCGCTGGGCAAGAACCTGATCGGCGCCTTCCACCAGCCAAGACTGGTGCTGGCCGACCTCGATACGCTGGCGACCCTGCCCGAGCGCGAGTTCCGCGCCGGCTTGGCCGAAGTGCTGAAGTACGGCTTCATCCGTGACGGGCGCTTCCTGGCCTGGCTCGAAGAACGGCTGGACGACGTGCTGGCGCGCGATCCGGCGGCGCTGGTGGAAGCGGTGTACCAGTCCTGCCGCAACAAGGCCGAAGTGGTGGTGGCCGACGAGCGCGAAAGCGGCGAACGCGCGCTGCTCAATCTGGGCCACACCTTCGGCCACGCGATCGAGGCCGGCCTGGGCTTCGGGAGCTGGCTGCACGGCGAAGCGGTCGCCGCCGGCATGGTGCTGGCAGCCGAAGTGTCGTGTGCCGCCGGCATGCTCGATCGCGGTGCATGCGAGCGCATCGGCGCACTGATCGCGCGCGCAGGACTGCCGGTGCAGGCGCCCGACCTGGGCTTCGAGCGCTGGCTGACGCTGATGGGCTCCGACAAGAAGGTCGACGCCGGACGCGTGCGTTTCGTGCTGCTCAACGCAGCCGACCATGCCATGGCCGGCTGCGAAGTGCCGGCAGACGTGCTGCGGCGCTGCCTTTCGGCGGGCGCCACGGCGATCGCCGCCTGAACCGGCAGCGCGCGGAGCCGGCCACGGCGCTGCGCACGGGCACGCGTGCTGCGGGTGCTTTGCGGCCAGGGGCATTGACGGTATCATTACCGGCCCGTTAATTGCGTCCGGCCTCCCAGAAGGATGTCGTCCCTGGTGCCCTCCCCTGGTGCCCGACCGCGTCCAGGACAGCAGCGCCACCACGGGTTACCAGATATCTGCACCGCTTTTCGCTTCGACACCAGAGGTCCGTCGTGAATCACCCGAGCCTGCCCCCACGCCAGGGGCTGTACGACCCGCGCAACGAACACGACGCCTGTGGCGTCGGCTTCGTGGCCAATATCCGTGGCCAGAAGTCCCACCAGCTGGTGGAGCAGGGTCTGCAGATCCTGAAGAACCTGACGCATCGCGGTGCAGTGGGCGCCGACCCGCTGGCCGGCGATGGTGCCGGCATCCTGATCCAGATGCCCGATGCCTTCCTGCGCGGCAAGACGCAGGCGCTCGGGATCACGCTGCCGCCCGAAGGTCACTACGGTGTCGGCATGGTGTTCCTGCCGCGCGACGCGGGCTGCCGCGCGCAGGTCGAAGCGCTGTTCCAGCAGCTGGCGGCCGAGGAAGGCCAGACCGTGCTGGGCTGGCGCGATGTTCCGGTCGACAACGCGGGTCTGGGCGAGAGCGTCAAGCTGGTCGAACCGGTGATCCGGCAGGTCTTCGTGGCGCGTGCGCCCAGCCTGGCCGACCAGGATGCCTTCGAACGCAAGCTGTTCGTGATCCGCAAGCGCGCCGAACACGGCGTGGCGGCGCTGGGCCTGAAGCAGGGCGACATGTTCTACCTGCCCTCGTTCTCCTCGCGCACCCTGGTCTACAAGGGCATGCTGCTGGCCCATCAGGTCGGCGAGTACTACCTGGACCTGGCCGATGCCACGATGGTGACGGCGCTGGCGCTGGTGCACCAGCGCTTCTCGACCAACACCTTCCCGACCTGGGATCTGGCGCACCCGTTCCGCATGATCGCCCACAACGGCGAGATCAACACCCTGCAGGGCAACGTGAACTGGATGGCGGCGCGCCGTCAGGCGCTGTCCTCGGTGGCGCTGGGTGACGACCTGGTCAAGCTGTGGCCGCTGATCGACGAAGGCCAGTCCGACTCGGCCAGTTTCGACAATGCGCTGGAACTGCTGGTGGCCGGCGGTTATCCGCTGGCGCAGGCGATGACGCTGCTGATCCCGGAAGCCTGGGCCGGCAATCCGCTGATGGACGAGGATCGTCGCGCCTACTACGAATACCACGCCGCGCTGATGGAGCCGTGGGACGGCCCGGCCGCCGTGGCGTTCACCGACGGGCGCCAGATCGGCGCCACGCTGGACCGCAACGGCCTGCGCCCGGCGCGCTATCTGCTGACCGACGACGGCACCATCCTGATGGCGTCGGAAATGGGCGTGCTCGATTTCCCACAGGAAAAGATCGTCAAGAAGTGGCGCCTGCAGCCGGGCAAGATGCTGCTGATCGATCTGGCCCAGGGCCGCATCATCGACGACACCGAACTCAAGCAGGCACTGGCCGCGGCGCATCCCTACCGCGAATGGCTGGACCGCACCCAGCTGCGCCTGGAAGAACTGCCGGTGCCGGCCGAACTGCCCAAGGGCGATGCCGCCACCCTGCTCGACCGCCAGCAGGCCTTCGGCGTGACCGAGGAAGAACTGAAGTTCGTGATGCAGCCGATGGCCGCGACCGGGCAGGAAGGCATCGGCTCGATGGGTGACGACACCCCGCTGGCCGTGCTGTCCAATCGCGCGCGTCCGCTGTACCAGTATTTCCGCCAGCTGTTCGCGCAGGTGACCAACCCGCCGATCGACCCGATCCGCGAGGAACTGGTGATGTCGCTGGTCTCGTTCCTGGGACCGCGCCCCAATCTGCTGGCCGTCGACACGGCCGAGCCGCAACCGCGCCTGGAAGTGCATCAGCCGGTGCTGTCGGTGGCCGACATGGCCAAGGTGCGCCGCATCGACGAGTACACCAAGGGGCAGTTCCGTTCCTGCGAACTGTCGACGTGCTGGTCCGCGGCCAGCGGCCGCGACGGCCTGGCGCCAGCGCTGGCAGCGCTGTGCGAGGCGGCCGAGGCGCGCGTGCGTGGCGGCTGCAACATCATCATCCTGTCCGACCGCGACAGCGGCCCGGACCGGGTCGCGATCCCGGCGCTGCTGGCCACCGCTGCCGTGCATCACCATCTGGTGCGCAGCGGCCTGCGCACCAGCACCGGCGTGGTGGTCGAGACCGGATCGGCGCGCGAAGTGCACCACTTCGCCTGCCTGGCAGGCTTTGGCGCCGAAGCGGTCCACCCTTACCTGGCGTTCGAGACCATCGAAGCCATGGCCGGCGAATACCTGCCGGCCGACGTCGACGGCAAGGAAGCGTGCAAGCGCTTCACCAAGGCAATCTCCAAGGGCCTGCTCAAGGTGATGTCCAAGATGGGCATCTCCACCTACCAGTCCTATCTGGGCGCGCAGATCTTCGAAGCGATCGGCCTGTCGAGCGGCTTTGTCGCGCAGTACTTCACGGGTACCGCCAGCAACATCGAAGGCATCGGCGTGCTCGAGGTGGCTGACGAGGCACTGCGCCTGCACCAGCTCGCGTGGTCCGACGCACCGCTGTATCGCGACCGCCTGGACGCCGGCGGCGACTACGCCTACCGCATCCGCGGCGAAGCGCACATGTGGACGCCGGAAAGCATTTCCAAGCTGCAGCATGCCACGCGCAGCGGCAGCTACAGCACCTACAAGGAATATGCCCAGGTCATCAACGAGCAGTCGCGCGCGCTGATGACCCTGCGCGGCCTGTTCGAGATCCGCCATGGCGCCCAGCCGGTGCCGCTGGCCGAAGTGGAGCCCGCCAAGGACATCGTCAAGCGCTTTGCCACCGGCGCCATGTCGCTCGGCTCGATCTCGCATCAGGCGCACAGCACGCTGGCCATCGCCATGAACCGCATCGGCGGCAAGTCGAACACCGGCGAAGGCGGCGAGGACCCGATCCGCTTCAGGCCGCTGGAATCCGGCGACTCGATGCGCTCGGCCATCAAGCAGGTGGCGGCCGGGCGCTTCGGCGTCACGGCCGAGTACCTGGTCAATGCCGACGACCTGCAGATCAAGATGGCCCAGGGCGCCAAGCCCGGCGAAGGCGGCCAGCTGCCCGGCCACAAGGTCAGCAAGTACATCGCCAAGATCCGCCATTCGGTGCCGGGTGTGGGCCTGATCTCGCCGCCGCCGCACCACGACATCTATTCGATCGAGGATCTGGCGCAGCTGATCCACGACCTGAAGAACGTCAATCCGCAGGCACGCGTGAGCGTCAAGCTGGTGTCGGAAGTGGGCGTCGGCACGGTCGCGGCCGGTGTCTCCAAGGCGCACGCCGACCACGTCACGATTTCCGGACATGACGGCGGCACCGGCGCCTCGCCGCTGTCGTCGGTCAAGTATGCCGGCTCGCCGTGGGAGCTCGGCCTGGCCGAGACCCAGCAGACCCTGGTGCTGAACCGCCTGCGCGGCCGCATCTGCGTGCAGGCCGACGGCCAGATGAAGACCGGACGTGATGTGGTGATCGCCGCCCTGCTGGGCGCCGACGAGTTCGGTTTCGCCACCGCGCCGCTGGTGGTGCAAGGCTGCATCATGATGCGCAAATGCCATCTCAACACCTGCCCGGTCGGCATTGCCACCCAGGATCCGGAACTGGTCAAGCGCTTCAAGGGCGAACCCGAACACGTCATCAACTACTTCTTCTTCCTTGCCGAGGAAGTGCGCGAGTACATGGCGCAGATGGGTTTCCGCACCTTCGAGGAAATGATCGGCCGCGCCGACATGCTCGACACGCGCAAGGGCATCGAGCACTGGAAGGCGCAGGGCCTGGACTTTTCGCGCGTGTTCCATCGTCCGGAAATGAGCAAGCCCACCGCCATCCGCTGGACCGAACGCCAGAACCACGGCCTCGAAAAGGCGCTCGACCACCAGCTGATCGCGGCCGCCAAGCCGGCGCTGGAGCAGCGCAGCCATGTCGAGATCCCGGTGACGGTGCGCAACCTCAACCGCACCTTCGGCGCCATGCTGTCGGGTGAAGTGGCGCGCCGCTACGGTCATGCCGGACTGCCGGACGACACCATCCACATCAAGGCCAGCGGCATCGCGGGCCAGAGCTGCGGCGCCTTCCTGGCGCAGGGCGTCACGCTGGAACTGCAGGGCGAGGCCAACGACTATGTGGGCAAGGGCCTGTCGGGCGGGCGCATGGTGATCTACCCGCCGGCCAACTGCCCGATCGTGCCGGAGGAGAACATCATCGTCGGCAACACCGTGCTTTACGGTGCGATCAGTGGCGAAGCCTATTTCCGCGGCGTGGCGGGTGAACGCTTCGCGGTGCGCAACTCGGGTGCGACGGCGGTGGTCGAGGGCGTGGGCGACCACGGCTGCGAATACATGACCGGCGGCACCGTGGTGGTGCTCGGGCCGTCCGGACGCAACTTCGCTGCCGGCATGAGCGGTGGTGTGGCCTACGTGCTCGACGAGGCCGGCGACTTCGAACGCCGCTGCAACCTGGCCATGGTCGAACTCGAACCCGTGCCGGCCGAAGCCGCCATTGCGGCGGCCGAAGGCGAAGACCTCGAATCGCACGGCAAGGTGGACGTGCGCCACCTGGGCGAGGCCGACGAAGTGCTGCTCAAGCGCCTGGTCGAGAACCACGCGCGCTACACCGGCAGCAGCCGCGCGCGCCGCATCCTGGACAACTGGGAAGCGATGCTGTGCCGCTTCGTCAAGGTCATGCCGATGGAATACCGCCGCGCCCTGGCCGAGATGGCCGCCGAGCGCGCACAGGCCGCCAACGACGAGGCGGCCCAGCACAACGTCAGGAGCAGTCATGGGTAAGGTCACAGGTTTCCTCGAGATCGATCGTGTCGAGCCGGCCAGCCTGGCGCCGGCCGAGCGCATCAAGTTCTACAAGGAGTTCACGCTCGACCTGAGCGAGACGCAGATGCGCGAGCAGGGTGCGCGCTGCATGGACTGCGGCATCCCGTTCTGTCAGACCGGTTGCCCGGTCAACAACATCATTCCGGACTGGAATGATCTGGTGTACCGCGGCAAGTGGCGCCAGGCGATCGACACGCTGCACAGCACCAACAACTTCCCGGAGTTCACCGGACGCGTGTGTCCGGCGCCGTGCGAAGCCGCGTGCACGCTCAACATCAACAGCCGCCCGGTGACCATCAAGAACATCGAGCACGCCATCATCGATCACGCCTGGGAACAGGGCTGGGTCACGCCGCAGGTGCCGGCACACAAGACCGGCAAGCGCGTGGCGGTGATCGGCTCCGGCCCCTCGGGTCTGGCGGCTTCGCAGCAGCTGGCGCGCGCCGGCCACGCGGTGGTGCTGTTCGAGAAGAACGACCGCATCGGCGGCCTGCTGCGCTATGGCATTCCCGACTTCAAGATGGAAAAGCACCTGATCGACCGCCGCGTCGCGCAGATGCAGGCCGAAGGCGTGGAATTCCGCACCAATCAGCATGTCGGCGTGGACGTCGACGCGCAGACCCTGCTCGCCGAGTTCGACGCCGTGGTGCTGAGCGGCGGCTCCGAGCATCCGCGCGACCTGCCGGTGCCCGGCCGCGAGCTCGACGGTGTGCACTTCGCCATGAACTTCCTGCCACAGCAGAACAAACGCGTGGCCGGTGACGAGGTCCCGGGCCAGCTCAGCGCCAAGGGCAAGCACGTGGTGGTGATCGGCGGCGGCGATACCGGCTCCGACTGCGTCGGCACCTCGATCCGCCAGGGCGCGCTGTCGGTCACCCAGTTCGAAGTGATGCCGCGCCCGCCCGAGCAGGAGAACAAGGAGCTGACCTGGCCCAACTGGCCGATGAAGCTGCGCACCTCGTCCAGCCAGGAAGAAGGTTGCGAACGCGACTGGTCGGTGGTGACCAAGGCCTTCGTGGGCAAGGACGGCAAGATCGCCAAGCTGCGCGCCAACCGCGTCGACTGGAGCCGCGATGCGGTCAGCGGACAGATGAAAATGAACGACGTTGCCGGCAGCGAGTTCGAGATCCCGGCCGAGCTGGTGCTGCTGGCCATGGGCTACCTGCATCCGCGTCACGAAGGCCTGCTGCAGCAGCTGGGCGTCAAGCTCGACGGGCGCGGCAATGTCGCCGCCGATACCGAGGTCTATCAGACCTCGCAGGCCAAGGTGTTCTCGGCCGGTGACATGCGCCGTGGCCAGTCGCTGGTGGTGTGGGCGATCCGCGAAGGGCGCCAGTGCGCGCGCGCCGTGGACGAGTTCCTGATGGGCTCGAGCAGCCTGCCGCGCTGACATGGCCATCCTGCACAACGACACTTTCCTGCGTGCGCTGCTGCGCCAGCCGGTGGACTACACGCCGCTGTGGATCATGCGGCAGGCCGGGCGCTACCTGCCCGAGTACAACGCCACGCGTGCGCGCGCCGGCGATTTCCTGTCGCTGTGCAAGAGCCCTGATCTTGCCACCGAGGTCACGCTGCAGCCGCTGGAGCGTTTTCCGCTCGATGCCGCGATCCTGTTCTCGGACATCCTGACCATTCCCGATGCGATGGGGCTGGGCCTGCGCTTTGCCGCCGGCGAGGGTCCCAAGATCGACCGGCCGCTGCGTGACGAAGCAGCGGTGCGCGCACTGCGTGCTCCGGACCCGGCGGCAAGCCTGCGCTACGTGACCGATGCCGTCAGCCAGATCCGCCGCGCGCTCGACGGGCGCATGCCCTTGATCGGCTTTTCGGGCAGCCCGTACACCCTGGCCTGCTACATGATCGAAGGCGGCGGCTCGGACGACTACCGTCACATCAAGGGCATGCTGTACGCGCGCCCTGACCTGCTGCACCGGATCCTGGAAGTGACCACCCAGGCGGTGATCGACTACCTGAACGCCCAGATCGCCGCTGGCGCCCAGGCCGTGATGGTGTTCGACAGCTGGGGCGGCAGCCTGTCGCATGCCGCTTTCCACGAGTTCTCGCTGCCGTATCTGGCACGCATTGCCGAAGGCCTGACGCCAGCGGCGGAAGGCCGGATAGTGCCACGCATCGTCTTCACCAAGGGCGGCGGCCTGTGGCTGGAAAGTCTGGCAGGCGCGGGCTACGACGCGCTCGGTCTGGACTGGGCGGTCGATATCGGCGAAGCGCGCCGGCGCGTCGGGCATCGTGTGGCCTTGCAGGGCAACTGCGACCCGATGGCGCTGTTCGGGACGCCGCAATCGATCGAAGTCGAAGTGAGCCGCATCCTGGCGAGCTATGGCAAGGGCAGCGGACACGTGTTCAATCTGGGCCACGGTGTGTCCCAGTTCACGCCGCCGGAACATGTGGGTGCATTGGTCGACGCGGTGCACCGGCTCAGCCGGGCGTATCACCACGATCAGCCCGCCGGCAGTCCCACTTGACTTTGAACGATCTCGCGCAAACCCTTGCCGCGCTTGATTATTCACACTGGTCAACAAAACGCAATACCGGATTTCCCTCCCGCTGAATCTACAGGGAAAAAATGGCAAGCCCTTGTTTCATAATGACTATGAGCGAGGGCAGCGGAAACCAGGCGGAGCGCTTTTCGGCACCACAGCCCGATCTGACCCTGCACGTCGGGCACTTATGAACAAAGTTATCCACAAGCGGGAACAGGGTCCCGGGGTGGGGCCTTGAAGGTCGCCCGAGTGGCCCTGGATGTGCCGCTGACACGCGAATTCGATTATCTGGCCGACGATCTGCAGGCCGACGACATCGGCCGCCGTGTCACGGTCCCCTTCGGCAGGCAGCGGCTGGTCGGCGTTGTGGTGGGCGTGGGCGACGCCAGCGCGGTTCCGCTCGACAAACTGAAAGCGATCGAAGCCTTGCACCGTGAAACACCGGCGCTGCCGGCCGAGTGCCTGGCCTTCCTGCAATTCTGCGCACGCTACTACCATCATCCTTACGGGCAGGTGCTGGCCCAGGCGCTGCCGCCACGCCTGCGCAAGCCGGCACCATGGAAACCGCTGCGGCGCCGCCCGGCGCGATCAGCCGACCCGATTTCGCACGCCGTGCATGCGCTCAATCCATGCCAGACGGCCGTGGTGGAAGCGGTGAGCGCCGACGTCGCCGGCCCTCATTTCGCCGTCCACGTGCTGCACGGCGTGACCGGCAGCGGCAAGACAGAAGTCTATCTGGCGCTGGCGCAGCAGGCCCTGGCACAGGGCCGCAAAGTGCTGTTGCTGGTGCCCGAGATCAACCTGACGCCCCAGCTCGAGGCGCGGGTGCGCAGCCATTTTCCTGACACACCCGTGCTGGCGCTGCACAGCGAACTGGCCGGCAATGCGCGCGTGCAGCATTGGCTGCAGCTGGGCGAGCCCGGCCCGCTGCTGGCGGTCGGCACGCGGCTGGCGGTGCTGGCGCCCTTGCCCGGTCTGGGCCTGGTGGTGGTCGACGAAGAGCACGATCCTTCCTACAAGCAGCAGGAGGGGCTGCGCTATTCCGCGCGCGACATGGCCTTGGTGCGCGCACGCGACGCCGGCTGCCCGGTGCTGCTGGGCTCGGCCACGCCCAGTCTGGAAACGCTGGCGCAGGTCGAGCGTGGCCGCTACCGGCTGCATGTGCTGGCCGAGCGCGCCGATCCGCGTGCGCGTCCGCCACGCATCGATCTCGTTGATCTGCGCAGCCATCCGGCGCCCGAGGGGCTGTCGGCGCCAGCGCTGGCGCTGCTGAGCGCTACCCTGGCACGTGGCGAGCAGAGCCTGGTGTTCATCAATCGGCGTGGCTATGCACCGGCGCTGTGGTGTGCCGAGTGCGGCTGGAGCGCGCCCTGCCCCCGTTGCAGTTCG
>JAGWIJ010000048.1 GCA_028873535.1 Pseudomonadota bacterium | reverse complement strand
AGACCGCGTGCGCCAGCGCATTGCCAACCTGCCGGATACGCGCCAGGCCGCTGCGACCGCGCCGGGAGCGGTGCCGCCGGCGGCCGGCGCCGCAGCGGCGCCGGCTGCGGCTTCGGAGGCTGCTGTGGCAGCGGCTGCGTCGCCGGCAGCGGGCGCCGGCAAGCCGGCGGCCACGCAGACTTCGGTGACCGGTTCGATCTCGCAGTTCTACTACGGTGGCGCCACGCGCACCACCACCTTGCTCGCGGCACCGACCGGGATCAGCCAGTCCACGCTCAACGGCCTGACGCAGTCGTCGGTGGTCACCAATGTGGATGCCACCGCGCGCTACAAGGACGCCGACAGCGATTCGCGCATGGTGTTGCGCGACACCAATTCGGCCAGTCTGATCAGTTCGGCCCACGGCAGCAACCTGCTCTCGGCGGCCTATCTGGACTACAAAAACCTGAACACCTCGCTCAGCGTGCGGGTCGGAAGGCAGTCTGCTGCGACGGCCGGTGCGATCGGATTGTTCGATGGCATTGCCATCGGCTATTCGGCGACCTCCCAGGTACGCCTGACGCTCTCGGCAGGACAGCCATCCGACCCCTTGATCGCGGCGCACCAGCGTTTCGAAGGCTTCGATGCGCAGGTCGACGAAGTGCTGCCTGGCCTCGGGGTGGGCGTCTACGGCATCAACCAGACCGTGGATGGTGCCGTCAGCCGGCGTGCACTGGGTCTGGATTTCCGCTTTTTCACGCCCAAGTATTCGCTGTATGCCGCCAGCGATTACGACACCGCATTCAAGGCCACCAATTCCCTGGTGGTGCAGGGCACCATGACCACCGAGCAGCAGGAAGTGTTCAGTCTGCTGCTCGACCACCGTCGGGTGCCCAGCCTCGATCTGGGCAATGCCTTGATCGGGAGCACCTTCAGTTCGCTGCAGACCATGCTGGCCCAGATCGGCTATGCCCAGACCCAGCAACTCGCCGCGCAAGTGGCCGCCACCTCGCGCCAGGTGGTGGTGAGCTATGCGCGTCCCCTGGCTGAGCGCTGGCAGGGCAACGCCGACGTGCGCTGGACCGACGTCGGCGCGCTGCCCGCCATCGGGCTTGCGCCGGCGCAGGCCGCCACCGGGGCCCAGATGGGCTACAGCCTGGTCGCCACCGGCACCAACCTGTATTCGGCGCATGATACCAACGTGTTCAACCTGTCGGTGCTCAACAGCGCCCAGCTGCATGCCGGCCAGCTCGCCTACAACAATCTGACCGGCTTCTGGGAAAACACCCTGTCGCTGGAACCCTCACTGCGGCTGTATGTCGATAACAGCATTGGTGGCCTGCATACCACCCGCGTGACGCCCGGCATGCGTGCCGCCTATCGCCTGGGACCCGAAGCCTCGGTCGAGACCGAAGCCATTTTCGAGGTGTCACGGGTCACCGGACCTGCCACCAGCGAGGATGCCAAGAACGCCTTTTTCTATATTGGCTACCGCTACGACTTCCGCTGAACACACACGCGCAGTCCCGCCTGAGCAGGCCCGCCGCACCGTGGCGGCGCCGCGTGAAAGTGAGACAATCAAGCCTTTGCCAGGCGCCAATCTGGCCCTGACCGAACCGACGGATATCCCCGATGCATTGGAACAGCCTGCAGGACTTTTTCGCCATGGGCGGCTACGCGTTCTTCGTGTGGAGCTCGGTGCTGGTCACGGCCGCCGCCCTGGCGCTGGAACTCTGGCTGCTTCGGCAGCGCCGGCTGCAGCTTCCGGCCCAGTTGCACTCCCATTCTCCTGATCAGCAAGCAAGCCAATGAAACCACGCAGCAAACGTTTTGCCTGGATCGTCGCCGGCATCGCCGCGGTGGGGATCGCCACCGCCCTGGTGCTGAATGCCTTCCGCAGCAACCTGGTGTTCTTTTTCACACCCAGTCAGATCGCCGCCAAGGAGGCGCCAGTGGGCCGGGCCTTCCGTGTCGGCGGACTGGTGCAGGCCGGCAGCCTGAAACGCAGCGGAACCGAAGTCGAGTTCATCGTCACCGACACCCGACAGGCCATTCCGGTCCATTACGTCGGCATCCTTCCCGACCTGTTCAAGGAAGGCAAGGGCGTGGTCGCCGAGGGACGCCTTGACGAGAAGGGCGATTTCCGCGCCAGCCAAGTGCTCGCCAAACATGACGAGAACTACATGCCGCCCGAAGCAGCCGAGGCCCTCAAGCAGGCCGCTGAGACCAACGCGCGCATTTCGCGGTCGCTGGTGACGGAAGGTGGGGGCAAACTGCAATGATTCCCGAGATCGGCAATTTCATGCTGGTGCTGGCCCTGCTGGTTTCGGTGATCCAGATCGTGGTGCCGATCGCCGGCGCGCATACCGGCAATCGCGCCTGGATGGCCGTGGCGCGGCCTGCCGCACGCCTCCAGTTCGTGCTGATCGTGGTGGCCTGGATATGCCTGGTGTACTGCTTCCTGAGCAACGACTTCACGGTACGCTACGTGGCGATGACGTCGAGCCGCATGCTGCCGGTGCAGTACAAAGTGGCGGCCGTGTGGGGAGGCCACGAGGGCTCGATCCTGCTTTGGCTGCTCATCCTGTCCTTCTGGATGACCGCGGTCAGCGTGTTCAGCCGTCATCTGCCGGATGCCATGCTGGCGCGGATCCTGGGCGTGATGGGTTTCGTGAGCCTGGGCTTTCTGCTGTTCATCCTGATGACCTCCAATCCCTTCAGCCGCCTGTTCGACGCGGTCAGCGACGGCCAGGACCTGAATCCTCTGCTCCAGGATCCCGGCATGGTGGCGCATCCGCCGATGCTGTACATGGGCTATGTGGGCTTCTCGGTGGCGTTTGCCTTCGCCATTGCGGCGCTGATCGGCGGCGAACTCGATTCGGCCTGGGCGCGCTGGTCGCGTCCCTGGACCACGGTAGCCTGGGTATTCCTGACCATCGGCATCTGCCTGGGCAGCGCCTGGGCCTACTACACCCTGGGCTGGGGCGGCTGGTGGTTCTGGGATCCGGTCGAGAATGCCTCGTTCATGCCCTGGCTGATGGGCACCGCGCTGATGCATTCGCTGGCAGTGACTGAAAAACGGGGCAGCTTCAAGGTGTGGACAGTGCTGCTGGCCATCTTCGCGTTCTCGCTGTCGCTGCTGGGCACCTTCCTGGTGCGTTCGGGCGTGCTGACCTCGGTGCATGCCTTTGCGAGCGATCCGCGGCGTGGCCTGTTCATCCTGGTGTTCCTGGCGGTGGTGATCGGCGGTTCGCTGGCGCTGTTCGCCTGGCGCGCGCCGCGCGTCGGACTCGGCGGGCGCTTCGCGGCGGTGTCGCGCGAAAGCATGCTGCTGGGCAACAACGTGCTGTTTGCCGCGGCGGCGGGATCGGTGCTGCTCGGCACGCTCTATCCGCTGACGCTCGATGCCCTCGGTCTGGGCAAGATCTCGGTGGGGCCGCCGTATTTCGATTCGGTTTTCGTGGCCCTGATGGCACCGGCCCTGTTCCTGATGGGCATTGGCCCGATCACGCGCTGGAAGGAAGCAAGCCTGCCCGACCTGCGCCGGCGCCTGCAGTGGGCGGCAGCGGTCAGCGTGGTGGCGGCGCTGCTGCTCAGCCTGCTCAGCGGGCGTTTCTCGCTGCTGATCGCGCTGGGACTGCTGCTCGCGATCTGGATCGTGTGCAGTTCCGCCGTCACGCTGTGGGCACGCATCCGTCCGGTGCCGGGCAGCACGCAGGGCATCCCGCAGCGCCTGGCGGGACTGTCACGCAGTTACTACGGCATGCTGGCGGCGCATCTGGGCGTTGCCGCCTTCGTGATCGGCGTGACCATGGTCAAAGGCTACGATGTCGAAAAAGACGTGCAGATGGACGTGGGCGATACCGTTGCCATCGGTCCCTACGTGTTCCGCTTCAACGGCGTCAGCGAGGGTGAAGGGCCCAACTATCACTATCAGCGCGGCAACATGGAAGTGCTGCGCGACGGGCAGGTGGTGCGCACCATGGGACCGGAAAAGCGCGTCTACCTGGTACAACGCAATCCGATGACCAATGCGGCCATCGATACCGGCTTCCTGCGTGACCTCTATGTGTCGCTGGGCGAGCAGGTGGGCAATACCGCCTGGACGGTGCGCGTGTACTACAAGCCCTTTGTCGACTGGATCTGGGGCGGCTGCCTGATGATGGCTTTCGGCGGTGCGCTGGCCATCAGCGACCGGCGCTACCGGATCGAGCGGCGCGCCCCGGCGCCGTCATCGCCGGAGGATGCGCTTGCGATCGGCGCAGCCGGTGCGGAGAGTCTCAAATGACGCGCTTCTGGCCCCTGGGCGTGTTCCTGGTCCTGGTGGTGTTCCTGTATGTCGGGCTGTATCTCGATCCGCACGAGGTTCCGTCGCCGCTGATCGGCAAGCCGGCGCCGGCGTTCGCGCTGACCAAGGTCGACGATCCGGCCCAGACGGTGGCGCGCGAGCAGATGCTGGGTCGCGTGTGGGTGCTCAACGTCTGGGCCTCGTGGTGCGTGTCGTGCCGTGAGGAGCATCCCCTGCTGGTCGAGTTCGCGCGGCATGTGCCGGTGGAGATCTACGGCCTCGACTACAAGGACCAGCGTCCCGAAGCGCTGTCCTGGCTTGCCCAGTTCGGCAACCCCTACAAGGCCGCGCTGTTCGACGGCGACGGCAAGGTCGGGATCGACTTCGGTGTCTACGGTGTCCCGGAAAGCTTTGTGATCGACAAGAAGGGCGTGATCCGCTACAAGCAGATCGGTCCCTTCACCGAGGATGCCCTCATGAACAAGCTGCTGCCGCTGCTGCAGAAGCTCCAGGCGGAATCCTGAGCGACCCCCGCCGCGGCCCCGTTGCCGCATCACCAGGACACAAGAACATCTTGAAACGTCTCGCTTCGGGCCTGTTGCTGGCCCTGATGTTGGCTGCAGTTCCCGTCGTCCACGCCAAGGAAGCGCCGCTGGTCGGCGAGGATCCCGTGCTGCAGCAACGGATGATGAAACTCGCATCCATCCTGCGCTGCCTGGTCTGCCAGAACCAGACCATTGCCGATTCCCACGCCGAGCTCGCCGAAGACCTGCGCAAGCAGATCCTGGCCATGATGAAGGATGGCAAAAGCGACCAGGAAATCGAGGACTACATGGTCGCGCGCTACGGCGACTTCGTGCTCTACCGGCCGCCGCTCAAGGCGACCACGGTGCTGCTGTGGGCGGCACCGGCACTGCTGGTGGTGCTGGGTGGGGCGCTGGTGGTGCGCGCAGCGCGCCGACGCAACGAACTGCCGGTCCAGGACGAGGCACTCGATCCCGAGCAGCAGCGCCTGGCCGATGAAATTCTGCATTCCGATCAGGAGGGCGCGGTATGACCGCCCGGGTAGTGTTGTTCTGCTTGTTGGCACTGCTGGTGACGGCTGCCGTGGTGCTGGTCCTGCTGTGGCCGCTGATCCGGCGCCAGCGCGTGCGGACCGTGGTGCGTCGTGAAGTGAATGTGCAGGTGCTGCGCGACCAGCTGGTCGAGCTCGATGCCGATCTGGCCGCCGGCACGCTCAACCAGACGCAATACGACGAGGCCAGGCAGGATATCTCGCGCCGCCTGCTCGACGACCTGACTGCCGATCCGATCGCACCGGCAGCGCCGGTCGATCCGCGCCATCAGGCACGCAACCGCCAGCTCGCGATCGGCATTGCAGTGGGATTGCCGCTGCTCGCCGTGTTGGGCTACTGGCAGTTCGGTGCTCCCGTCGGGATCGACCGTGATGCCGCGGCGCCAAGCGCCGCCAGCACGCCGCAGGCCGGCGCTGACGAGGCTTCGGCAGCCAGCAAGCATGCCCTGACCCCGGACAAGATCGAGGCCATGATCGGGAAGCTGCGCGAAAAGCTGAAGGCGCAGCCCAACGATCCGCAGGGCGCCGCGATGCTTGCGCGTGCGCTGAGTTTCATCGGCAAGTTCCCCGAGGCGGTCGACGCCTATCGCCAGGCAGTGCCGCTCAATCCGCGTGACGCCGACCTGCTGGCGGACTATGCCGATGCGCTGGCGATGACCCAGAACAAGACCCTGGGCCCCGAGCCCATGCAACTGGTACAGCAGGCGCTGAAGATCGATCCCGCAAACATGAAGGGACTTGCACTCGCAGCGACGGAGGCATTCCAGCGCAAGGACTACAAGGCGGCGATCGGCTACTGGAAGCGCGCCATCCCGACGGCGCAGCAGCGCGAGCCGGAAATGGCCCAGCAGTTCCGCGTCAACATCATGGAAGCCAATCAGTTGGGCGGCGGCAAGCTGATCGACCCGGCCGACATCCCCGGGGGCGCGCCTGCTGGCGCTCCCGCAGCTGAAGCCGCCATGCCGCCAGGTGCTGACGGCGGGGCCGCTCCGGCCGCCGCAGGCGCCGGTGCCAGTGTCAGCGGCCGCGTGAGCCTCTCGCCAGCCTTGAAAGCCAAGGTGGGGTCGGACGATCTGGTGTTCATCTTCGCCAAGGCCGCGAGCGGACCACCGATGCCGCTGGCCGTCATGCGCGCCAAGGCGCAGCAGTTGCCGATGGATTTCCGGCTGGATGACAGCATGGCGATGATGGCCGGCATGAAACTGAGCGGTTTCCAGGACCTCGTCATCGGCGCGCGCATCTCGCACACCGGCAATGCCATCCCCAGCAGTGGTGACTTGCAGGGGCTGGTGAAGGGCGTCAAGCCAGGCGACAGCGGCGTGCAGATCGAGATTTCCGACATCGTGCCCTGAAGCGGACTTGCCCGGTCGGCGCCCTGTCCCGGCGCGACCGGCAGGGCATCGCAGCGCGCACCGGCACGCGGCCGATCAGAAGGTGGTGCAGCTGTAGAAACCGCGATTGCCGATGCAATTGGTGGTGACCGGACGCGTGTAGTACATCATCGTGTCATGCGATGAATTGAGACGCAGGATGCAGTCACGCCAGACATCGCTGTCCGGTTCGTAGCCGAGCCTCGCGCAGCCCGGGCCGTAGACCGTGATCATGTTCTCCACTTCGCGCTGCACGCGTGCGGCGCGCTCCGCGGGTGTGGGCGTGGCGCAAGCTGCGAGGGCAATGCAGGCCAGCAGGATGGCGGGCAGCAGGAAGGTCGAAGGGCGTGCGTGGCGTAGGTTCATGGCGGCTCCAGAAGCGATGCAGAGGGTCTCGGTCTGTTGCGACAGTGTCCCATGGCAACGGTTCCGGCGGGCAGCGCCGGGCTGGCGCCGGCGTGTCGATGACGTGACGCCATACTGACGCGTGCCGTGCCGGCGCCCCATTCGGCAGCGCTGCTCGGCACACGCCGGCAGGCTTGCCGAGCCCACCATGGCGCATGGACCCGGCCGGCTCCCCCAGCCTTGATGAACCCTCGCTCGCACATCGGCAACTCCTGCAGGAGCGCTTCGGCCTGCCCGATTTCCGCGGCCGCCAATACGAGGTGATCGCACGCCTGCTGCGCGGGCGCGATGTGCTGGCGCTGCTGCCCACCGGCTCCGGCAAGAGCCTGTGCTACCAGTTTCCGGCGCTGCTCGGCCACGAACTGACCCTGGTCGTATCCCCCCTGATCGCGCTGATGCGCGACCAGGAACGCCGCCTGCAACAGCTGGGTATCGAAGGTCGTGCCCTGTGCTCAGGTCAGTCGCGCGAGGAACGCCAGGCGATCCTGGCACGCCTGCCGGAGCCGGGTTTCAAGGTCCTGCTGCTGTCGCCGGAACGCGTGATGTCGGCGGGCTTCCTCGAGCGTCTGTGCGCGGTGCTCGCCGGTCGGCGCAAGGTCGGTCTGCTGGTCATCGATGAGGCCCACTGCGTTGCCGAATGGGGTGCCCAATTCCGGCCTGTGTACCGGCGTCTGGGTGAATTGCGGCAGCGGTTTCCTGGCGCGCCGCTGCTCGCGATGACGGCCAGCGCCGATGCCGGCGTCCGGGCCGAGCTGCTGCGCATCCTGGCCATGCCGGCCGATGCCACCGTGCTGGCGGGCTTCGACCGGCCGGAACTGTTCTATCGCGTGGCCTGCACCAGCACGCCGGCGCGCGCGGCGCTGGCGTTCCTGCAGCATCACCATCCCGGCGCCAGCACCATCCTCTATTGCCGCCGCCGCTGGCAGACCCAGGTCATGGCGCGCTACCTGTGCGCCAACGGGGTCGCCGCCCAGCCCTATCACGCCGGTCTGCCCGCTGACCGCCGCGCGCACGCGGAAAGCTGGTTCCTGCGCACCCAGGGCGCCGTCATGGCGGCCACCATCGCCTTCGGCATGGGCATCGACAAGCCGGATGTGCGCCTGGTCGTCCACCTCGGACCTTCGGCGAGCATGGCAGCCTATTACCAGGAAAGCGGCCGGGCCGGGCGTGACGGCCGTCCGGCCGATGCGCTGCTGCTGGTACCGGCGCAGCCGACGGCAGGCTGCGGCCCGGATGGCAGGACAGCCGGCGGGTCATGCGGCGAGGCCATGCAGGCCTACCTGGAAACACGTGGATGCCGCCGCGCGGCGCTGCTGGCTGCATTCGACGAAACCCTGCAGGCGCCGTGCGCAGGCTGCGACCACTGCCGGCCTGACTGGCATCCGCCTCCGTTGTTGCGCGAGACACGCGCGCCATGGGTTCCGCACCCACACGCGGCGGAGCGGGCGCAGGCGCCTGCGGCCGGGCAGGATCGTGGTGCCCCGGGCCGGACTCGAACCGGCATGAGCAAGCTCGTCAGATTTTAAGTCTGATGCGGCTACCGATTTCGCCACCGGGGCAGCGGATGCGAGTTTAGCGGAAGCGCCATGGCCGCGCGTGTTTTCGCGACAGGCCTGCGCACGTGCGCGCACCGGCCCGTGCGATTGGCAGTGCAGGGACCATGGTGTAGCATCGACTCGCTCCATAACAATCACTCAACAGGAGGTCCTCCCGATGTCGCCGTTTGTCCTGATCGCGCTCGCTGCCCTGCTCGGATTCATCGTCGGCTGGTTCGCCCATGGCCCCAAGGAAGCGTCGACGCAGCCCGTCTCGACCGGCCTGCCTGCGGCACCTTCCGTCAACCCCCTGGCGGCCGAAGTCGAGCGCCTCAAGCACCAGCTCAGCAAACTCGAAACCTTCAATGCCGGCCTCGAAGCCATGGTCCACGGTCGCGATGCCGCGCTGACCAGCATCATCCGCAAGCAGGCCGAACAGGCCTCCTGAGCCTTGCCCGAACGGCGGCCGACGCTCGACCGGGCGTCGGCCGATTGCGTTCAGCCGCCCAGATAGGCCGACACCACGCGCGGATCCTGCGCCAGCACAGTGGCCGGTCCGCTCAGCGTGAGGTTGCCGGTTTCCAGCACATAGGCACGATCGGCAATCGCCAGCGCCTGGCGCGCATTCTGCTCCACCAGCAGCAGGCTGGTTCCCTCGGCATGGATGCGTGCCAGCAGTTCGAAGGTCTGCTGCACCAGGATCGGCGCCAGCCCCATCGACGGTTCATCGAGCATCAGCAGGCGCGGCCGGCAGAGCAGGGCGCGCGCCAGCGCCACCATCTGCAGCTCGCCGCCGGACAGTTCACCGGCCCGCTGCGCCAGCCGCTCGGCCACCCGCGGAAACACCGCCAGCACCTCGTCGAAGGCGCGCTTGCCGTCCGCACCCGACGGGCCGCGCGCGTCCAGGGCCAGCATCAGGTTGTCGCGCACGCTCAGGCTGAGAAAGATGCCGCGGCCTTCCGGAACCTGCACCAGACCCGCGGCAAAGATGCTTTCGGCTGGGCGTCCCAGCATGTCGATTCCCTGCCACAGCACCTTGCCCGAGGCCTGCGCGCACAGTCCGGAGATGGCGTTGAGCACGCTGGTCTTGCCGGCACCGTTGGCGCCGAGCAGCGCGATCAGTTCGCCCTCGCGCACCTCCAGGTGGATTCCGCGCACCGCCTCGACCGGTCCGTAGCGCACGCGCAGGTCGCGCAGTTCGAGCAGCGCAGCGCTCATCAGGCAGGCACCCCACGTCCCAGATAGGCTTCGATCACTGCCGGATTCGCACGCACTTCCTCGGGGTCGCCCTGTGCGATCAGTGACCCGAAATTGAGCACCAGCACCTGCTCGCAAAGCTCCATCACGAAGCCCATGTCGTGCTCGATCAGCATCACCGCATGCCCGGCGCTGCGCAGACTGCGGATACACGCCAGCAGGTCGGCGGATTCGCGCGGATTCATGCCCGCCACCGGTTCGTCGAGCAGCAGCAAGGCCGGATCGGAGGCCAGCGCGCGGCCGATCTCGAGCCGGCGCTGCGCGCCGTAGGACAGCCCGCCCGCCGCGGTCGCGGCCTGTCCGCGCAGGCCCAGCAGGTCGAGCAGGCGCCGCGCCTCGGCCTGGGCGCCCGCTTCGGCAGCGCGCATGCGCGCACTGCGCAGCAGCGCATCGACAGCCGAGTACCGGAAGCGCAGGTGCATGCCGGCGATGATGTTGTCGACCAGGGACATTTCGGGGAACACGCGCAGGTTCTGGAAGGTGCGTGCCACCCCCAGTTCGGCGATGCGGTGCGGCGCCAGGCCCACCAAGTCATGGTCGAGCAGATGGATGCTGCCCGTGCGCGGACGCAGCAGACCGGTCATCAGGTTGAACAGCGAGGTCTTGCCAGCCCCGTTGGGACCGATCAGTCCGGTCAGGCTGCCGTGGCCGAGCACGAAACCGACATCGCGCAGCACTTCGATGCCGCCGAAAGCCAGGCTCAGGCCTTCGGCGCGCAACAGCGGCGCCAGCGGCGGGCGGCCCGCCATCAGCGGCTCCTCCGCAGCCAGCGCGCCGGATCGTACAGACCGTGCGGCAGGAACAGGATCACCGCAATCAGGATGCCGCCGCTGACCGCGGTGCGGAACTCCGCCAGTCCACGCAGCAGTTCCGGCAGCAGGGTCAGGATCGCGGCACCGATCAGGGGTCCCGGCAGACCCGCGATGCCGCCCAGCACCGCCATGGTGAGGTATTCGACGGCCGGCTCGAAGCCATAGTTGGCGGCGGCCAGCGTGAAGGTGTAATGGGCATGCAGGCCGCCGGCCAGGCCGGCAATGGCGGCGCTGCCGGTGAAGGCGGCCAGGCGCACGGCGCGCACATCGATGCCGCTGGCGGCAGCCGCCACCTCGTCCTCGCGCACGGCCTCCCAGGCGCGTCCGAAGCGCGACTCGCGCAGGCGGTGCAGCAGCACCAGCACCACGCCCAGTGCGAGCACGATATGCCAGCCGGTGGTGCGCTCCGGGATGCCGTTGAGACCCAGCGCGCCGCCGGTGATCTCCAGGTTGAGCGTGATCACGCGCAGCACCTCGCCGAAGCCCAGCGTGGCCATGGCGAGGTAGATGCCCGACAGGCGCAGCACCGGCAGCCCCACCAGCAGCGCCAGCAGTGCCGGCGCCAGGCTGCCGACCAGCAGCACCAGCGCGAAAGGCAGTTCAGTGTGCAGACTCAGCAGGCTGGCGCAGTAGGCGCCGACCCCCATGAAAGCGGCACTGGCCAGCGACAGCACGCCGCACGACAAGGTCAGCGCAACCGACAGCGCCATCAGTCCATACACGCCCAGGCCATAGACCAGGGTGTTGTAGCTCAGCCACCAGCCCTGCAGGTCGTCGAAGCTCATCGCCGCACCCGTGCCGCTCAGGCGCGCCGTATCAGCGTGCGCCCGAACAGACCGCTCGGCCGCAACACCAGCACCAGCAGCAGCAGTCCGAAGGCCACGGCATCACGGACGTCACTGGACCACCAGGTCACCGTGAGCACTTCGGCCAGCCCCAGGAACAGGCCGCCGAACAGCGCACCACGCACGTCGCCCATGCCGCCCAGGATGATCACCGCAATGCCCTTGTGCAGCATCGGCTGGCCCATGAACGGCGAGATCGCGTTGAACGACAGGCCGATCAGCACGCCCGCGGCGCCGCCCAGCGCACCCGCCAGCGCCGCCACCAGCAGGAACACGCGTTCAACCCGGATCCCGAGCAGTCGCGCATGGCGTGGCGATTCGGCCACGGCGCGCAGCTGGCGCCCCAGCGGACTGCGTTCGAGCAGCACGAACAGGCCACCCATCAGCAGCACGGCCACGATGATGATGTCGAACTGGATCCAGCTGATCTCGGCTCCGCCCAGGTGCAGCACGGCATCCGGAATGGTGCCCGGAGGAAAGCGCTGGGTGTCCACGCCGAAGCCGGCCTGCGCGATGCTGCCCAGGATGCCGGCCAATCCGATGGTGGCAATCATCGGCGCCAGGTGGGGCGCGTTGCGCGCACGCAAGGGGCGCAGCAGCAGCCAGTCGCTCAGCATGCCGAGCAGCCCGCACAGCACCATGGCACCTGCCAGTGCCGGCAGGATGCCCCAGGCCAGGCGCGTGACCAGCAGCAGCGCGCAGTAGCTGCCCAGCATGAACACGGCGCCGTGCGCCAGGTTGATCACGCCCAGGATGCCGAACACCAGCGTGAAGCCGAGCGCGAACAGGGCGTACACCGCCCCCAGCCCGAGGGCGTTGATCAGCTGCTGGGCGAGCATCGGCGTCAGCTCAGGGCAGCAGCGTGAACCGCCCGCCCTTCACCAGGTAGATGAACGGTTTCTGCGCGGCATCCCAGCCGCCGGGCTGGTCCTTGACCGGCAGCGCGCGCTTGAACTCGAAATGGCCGGTGGCTCCCTCGATGTGCACCTGTGCCAGCGCGTCGCGCACGGCCTGGCGGTCTTCCTCCAGCCTGCCGCTGAGCGTGGTATGGCGCAGCGCCTCCGCCACGATCTGCATGGCATCGTAGGCCTGCGCCGCGAACTGGTTGGGCGGCGTCTGGTAGCGCGCGCGGAAGGCATCCTGGAACTTGCGGTTGGCCGGCGTGGCGGCACCATCGAACCACGGGCTGCCGACCACGGTGCCCTCGGCGGCTTCGCGCGCGATCTCGAACAGGCGTGGACTGTTGAAGCCGTTGCCGCCGACAAAGGGCGCGCGCAGGCCGAGCGAGCGCGCCTGCAGCAGGATGTTGGCACCTTCCTCCGCCAGGCAGGGACAGATCACCAGATCCGGTGCGCTTCCCTTGATCTTGGTCAGCTGGGCCTTGAAGTCCACGTCACCCTTGGCATAGGTCTCGGTGTCGACCACCGCCAGCCCCGACTTCCCCGCTGCCATCCGGAACACGTCATAGGCGCTGCGCGTGAAGGCGTCGTCATTGCCGTAGATGAAAGCCACCTTGTGCGCCTGGTAGTGGCTGGCCGCGTGGGCCAGGGTGACCGGCGCGACATCCTGTTCCATCGGCGAATTGCGGAAGATCCAGGGGCCGATGTCGGTGATGCCGGTGGCGGTGTTGCTGGTGCCGAAAGCCACCACATGGGCCGCGTTGGCGATCGGTCCGGCGGCAAACATCGAATTGGACAGCGTGGGGCCGAACAGCATCAGCACGCGGTCGCGGAAGATGAACTTCTTGAAGACGTTGATCGCCTGGTCCTTCTTGCCCTGCTCGTCCTCGACCAGCAGTTGCAGGGGATGACCCTGGACGCCGCCGGCGGCATTGATCTCCGCCACCGCGAGGTCGAAGCCCTGGCGGATCGGCACGCCGTACTGGGCGGCAGGGCCGGTCAGCGCCTCGGCTGCGCCGATGGTGATCGGGGCGGCAGCCTGCGACAGCGCGTGGGTGGAAATCAGCAGGGCGCCCAGCAGGGGGCGCCATGTCCGGAAGGTGCGAGCAGGGAAACTGGGCATGAAACGGTCATCGCTTCTGGTGAATCCGGTGATTCTAGCGGTTCACGCCCGGCTGGCACAGACAGGAACGCATGCTGATCGCAGCCAGGTCGATGCCTTCGATGGGAAAGCTGATCCGGTCGTGCTCGTCGCTGGCGCCCAGCACATGCAGCAGCGGCAGGTAATGGTCGGGACTGGGCACGGCCAGGCGTGCTGCGGCATCGAAGTCGGATATCCGGCACAGCGCGTCGAAGTCGCGCGCGGCAATGCGTTCGGCGAACCACTGGTCGGCACTGCTTGCCCAGGGATGGGGCGGCGCATTGTCGCGCCATTCGACCCGTCCCAGATGGTGGACCAGATTGCCACTGCCCAGCAGCAGCACGCCCTCATCGCGCAGCGGTGCCAGCCGGCGGCCCAGCGCGAAATGCCAGTCAGGGCTCTGGCGGGCATCGAGCGACAGCTGCACGACCGGAATGTCGGCGGCGGGATACAGATGACGCAGCACCGACCAGCTGCCGTGATCCAGCCCCCAGTCCTCGGACAGACGCACTGCTGTCTGTGGCGCCAGCAGTTCCACCAGCCTTTGTGCCAGCGTCGGATCGCCGGGCGCCGGGTACTGCACCTCGAACAGGGCGCGCGGAAAGCCGCCGAAATCGTGGATGGTCTGGGGCCGGGCCTGCGCCGTCACCGCGGTGCCGGGACCGAACCAATGGGCCGAGACCGCCACGATGGCGCGCGGACGCGGCAGGGTGCGTCCGAGGGCCTGCCAGGCATCGGCATAGGGATTGTCGGTGATGGCGAGCATCGGATTGCCGTGTCCAAGGAACAGGACCGGCTGACGGGGATGAGAGGTGGACACGCGGAATTATCCTGTGAGGGACTTGCGCCCGGCGCTGGTACTGTATAAAAATACAGTCTCGCGTCGTCGCCATCGATAACGGCGCCAGCAAACATAGGACCGGCACATGCAGGAGCTTACTCCCCGTCAGCAGGAAATTCTCGACTGGATACGTGACACCATCGAGCGCACCGGCATGCCCCCCACCCGGGCCGACCTGTCGCGTGCCATGGGTTTCCGCTCCCCCAATGCCGCCGAGGAACACCTGCGCACGCTGGAGCGCAAGGGCGCCATCGAACTGCTGCCCGGCGCTTCGCGCGGCATCCGGCTGGTCGATGGTGGCGGCCTTCCCCTGGTTGGCCGGGTGGCTGCCGGTGCGCCGATCCTGGCGACCGAACACGTCGAGCATCACTATCGCGTCGATCCCGCCCTGTTCCATCCACGCGCCGATTACCTGCTGCGCGTGCATGGCATGAGCATGCGCGACATCGGCATTCTCGACGGCGACCTGCTCGCCGTGCACCAGGTGGCCGAGGCGCGGCCCGGACAGGTGGTGGTGGCCCGGGTCGATGACGAAGTCACCGTCAAGCGCTTCCAGCGTGAAGGCCCCATCGTGCGTCTGCTGCCGGAAAACCCGGATTTCGCGCCCATCGTGCTTGACCTGCGCGAGCGCGAACTGCACATCGAAGGCCTGGCGGTCGGCGTGATCCGCAACCCCGCCAGCTTCTGATCCTCACGCGCCATCTCTTCATACCGCAGCAAGCAGCAAGGAGCCGCATCATGGAACTGCTCAAGGAACTTCAGGATCTTCTGCGTCATCCCGCCATCTGGCGCGGCGATCAGCTGGCGCAGACCACGGCCACGCTATCCACCGGTTTCGCGGAACTCGATGCCGAACTTCCTGGTGGCGGCTGGGCACGTGCCGGTCTGACCGAGCTGCAGGTGCCGCGCGAAGGCGCCGGCGAACTGTCGATGCTGCTGCCGGCGCTGGCCCAGGTTTCGCGTGAGCACCGCTGGGTGGTGTTCGTGGCCCCCCCCTATCTGCCCTATGCCCCGGCATTGGGGCAGGCCGGGATCGACCTGTCGCGCTACATGCTGGTGCGCGTGCAGTCGCTGGAAAGCCGTCTGTGGGCGATCGAGCAGGCGCTGCGCAGCGGTGCCTGCGGCGCCGTGCTGTTCTGGGCCAATGGCCTGGATGAACACCACCTGCGTCGCCTGCAGCTGGCAGCGGTGGAGGGCGATGCCATGGGCTTCTGCTTTGATACCCAGCCCCGGCAGGTGCAGCGCTCCAGTCCCGTGCCGCTGCGCCTGGCGCTGCGTCCTGGTCCGGGTGCCCAGCTCGACCTCGAGATCCTCAAGCGGCGCGGTGGTCAGGTGCCCGCCAGCCTGCGTCTGGCGCTGCCGCGCGGCAATCCGGTGCTCAGCACGCCTTTGCCGCCTTCACGCGGCCGGGTGGGGCGGATTCCTGCCTGGCGTTCCACGGCCAGTGCGCGCGAGCCCGAAGGCATGTCGCTCATGAACGGCCCTGCCACCTGGCGCAGCACTGCCCAGGCCTGATCGCGGAGCGGGGCCTGATGCGGCTGCAACTGGAACACGCAGGCAGCCTTTCATCTGCTCCTGCTGTCTTGCGCCATGCTCTGGCTTGCCCTGATCTTTCCCGATCTGGCGGTGGAATGCCTGCCGGGTCTGGCCGACAGTCCGCAGTCCTGGGTGCTGGCCACGAATGGCCGCGTGCTGGCCTGCAATGCCGTGGCGGCTGCGCACGGCATCCAGCCAGGGCAGGGACTGAGCGGAGCGTTGGCGCTTGATCCTGCGCTGCAGCAGCGTCCGCCGGATCCGCAGGCGCAGCAACAGATCCTGCAGGCGCTGGCGGAATGGGGGCTGAACTTTTCTGCCGAAGTCAGCCTGGAAGGCACACACACCCTGCTGCTCGAAGTCGGCACCACCCGGCGTTGCCTCGGCGGTCTTGAAGCGCTGCGCCAGCGCCTGCAGGCGGGCCTGCAGCAGCGTGGGCATCGCTATCTGGAAGGTGCCGCGCCCACGCCCCTGGCGGCATTGTGGCTGGCACGCGGAGCGCCGGGCAGCATCGTGATGCATGCGCAGCAGCTGGAAAGCAGCCTGCAGTCCTTGCCGGTGCAGAGTGCCGGCCTGTCGCCGGCCTGCCTGTCCGCCCTGCTGGGCGCAGGCATCGAATGCATCGGACAGCTGTTTGCCTTGCCGGCGCTGGCACTGGCCCGCCGCTTCGGTCCGGAACTGCCGGATCTGCTGCGGCGGGCGCTGGCGCGCCAGGCCGATCCGCGCCTTTGCATCACTGCGCCGCAACGCTTCCGGCGCAGTTGCGAACTGGGTTATCCCCTGCACGAGATTCCCCGGCTGATGGCGGTGCTGAGCCGCATGATCGCCGACCTTGCGGACTGGGCCTGGCGCCACGCACAACTGCTGACCCGCATCGTGCTGGTGCTGAACCACGAGCGCCAGGCGGCAAGCCGGATCGAGATCGGCTTTGCCGGCACGCGCAGCGCCAGCCACCTGGATCTGGTGATCCACGAATCGCTGCAGCGCCAGATCCTGCCGGCGGCGGTGGTGACCTTGACGCTGGAGATCCTGGAAACGCAGGACGCTCCGGCGGGTTCGGGCGACTTGCTGCCAGCGGCGCCCGGGCGTCTGCGCGAAGGCCAGGAACTGCTGGAACGCCTGCGTGCCCGCCTGGGCAAGGCTGCCGTGAGCGGCCTGGCCGCCCAGGCCGACCATCGGCCTGAACTGGCCTGGGCCTATACCGAACCCGGCAAGGGCGGACCGGCATCAGCTGCTCCGCTTGCCGGTCCGCGTCCCCTGTGGCTGCTGGAAACTCCCCGCGATCTGGGGGTCGCTGCCTTGCCCAGACTGGGAGGACCACTCGCCCTGCTGGCCGGCCCGGAGCGTATCGAAAGCGGCTGGTGGGATGGTGGCGACATCGCGCGCGACTACTTTGTCGCAGCCGGGCCGGACGGTCCGCAGTACTGGGTCTATCGTGAACGCCGGGGGGAGGGGCGCTGGTACCTGCAGGGGGTCTTTGCCTGATCGGCAGGCAAGAAAAAAGGGCTGCAACGATGACCGTGCAGCCCTTTCATCCAGCGTGTCCCGGAGTGCGACTCCGGGACCGCGCAGCTCAGCTCTCCGGATTGGCCGGCGGCGTCTGCGTTTCGACCTGCATCAGCGGTTCCTGCGTGCTGCTGCCTGCCGTCGGACGCTCACGCACGACCCGACGCCGGCGCGGTTGCACCTCGGCAACGGGTTCCTCGAGCGGTGCCGCATGGCGGGTCTCCACCAGCACCAGACTGCTGTCCAGCGGCAAGGCGGCAGGTTCCACCGCTGCCACCGGAGCAGCCGCAGCGGGCGTGTGCCACGGTGCGATCTCCTGGGCGGCGGGAAGGCCATCCGCAGCTGCTGCCGGCAGTTCCACTGCGGCCGTAGCGGCCGGTGCCTCCACCTTGACGGGAGCGGACTCCATGGCGGCAACCGCAGACTCGACCAGCAGGGGCGGGCGCTCGGACACGACTTCAGCCGCCGCAGTGACGGGCGCTGCGGGCTGTTCGTCGATGACGGCAGGACTTGCAGCCTGGATGGCTTCCGTCTGCACGGAGGCGACGACCGGCTGTGCTGCCGCCTCAGGCTGCGCGTGTGCGACGCCGGCTTGGGCCAGCGCTTCCGGCTGCGCTGCTGCGGCGGCCGGTTCTGCCTGGAACTGCGGTTCGCTGGCACGCGGTGCCGCTTCCCACTGACCCGGCGTCTGCCAGGCCGGTGGCTGTGCCGTGGCACCGTCGCTGTCGTGGCTTGCCGCAGGGGCGTCTTCGGCTGCATGGTGTTGCGGCAGCGTCACGGCGGCGAGTGCAGCACCGCCGATGACGGTGGCCGCTGCCAGTTCCGCTTCGCCAGGGCTGTGGGCACGGCTTTCGGAAGGCTGTGCAGCATCGCCTTCTTCGTCGCCCGCCGGCAGGCCATTGTCGCCCACCTGCGCTTCGCCGCTACGGCTGCCGTCGCGATTGCCGCGACCACGGCCGCCGCGCCGACCACGCCGGCTGCGGCCTTCGCCATTGCGTTCGCCTTCGGCTGCAGGTGCGGCTTCCAGCACGGCGGCACCTTCGGCGACTGGCGTCGCCAGGGCCATTTCCTGCTGCTCGGGGGCCGCTGCGGCCGGCACACCTTCGCCACGGCGGCTGCGGTCGCCACGACCGCGCCGGCGGCTGCCACCTTCCGGGGCTTCGCCGGCGTCACGTGCACGCTCCTCGCCGCCACGTGCCTCGGCGCTGCGCTTGTCGCTGCTGCGGTCTTCGCTGCGCGCTTCGCCGTTGGCAGAGCGGCGGCCTTCGCCGCCCTCGCGCGGCGCACGTGCCTCGGTATTGCGACGGCCTTCCGGACGTTCGCCGCGTTCGCTGCGATCCTCGCGTTCGCCGCGCTCGCGACGGCCGCCGCGCTCCTGGCGTTCGCCGCTGCGCTCACGGCGCTGGCGTTCGCCGCTGCGCGCGCCGGCCGGCTTTTCTTCCTTGGCCGGTGTGCTGGCAACCGCTGCCGGCTGACCGGCGCGTGCCGGTTCGCCACCCTTGAACCAGCTGATGATGCGGCCGATGAAGGTGCCGCCGCTGGCAGGCGCTGCCGCTGCTGCCGGCGCGCTGGCGACTGCGACCGGAGCCGGCAGCGGCGCTGCCGGTTCGGCTGCGCTCGATGCCGCCGCGGGCGTGACCGGCGCCGGCTGGGGCGGCGTCACGCCACGCACGGCGGCCAGCTGACGCTGTCCCTTGGGTTCGGCATGACCATGGCTGGCCGGCTCTTCTTCGGCCGGCTGCTCGACCAGGCGGTAGCTGGGATCCGGCGTGCCTTCCTGGTTGGCTTCGTCGTGGCGGATGCGCACCACGTTGTAGTTGGGCGTCTCCAGATGCTCGTTGGGGATCATCAGGATGTTCACGCGCAGCCGCGCTTCGAGCGCGTAGATGTCGGCACGCTTCTCGTTGAGCAGGAAGGTGGCGACGTCGACCGGCACCTGGGCACGCACGATGGCGGTGTTTTCCTTCATCGCCTCTTCCTGCAGGATGCGCAGGATGTGCAGCGCCGAGGACTCGGTGTCGCGGATGAAGCCGGTGCCATGGCAGCGCGGGCAGGGCGTGTGGCTGGTCTCGCCCAGCGACGGCTGCAGGCGCTGACGCGACAGTTCGAGCAGGCCGAAGCGCGAAATCTTGCCGGTCTGCACGCGTGCGCGGTCGAAATGCAGGGCATCGCGCAGGCGATTCTCGACCTCGCGCTGGTTGCGCGGGTTTTCCATGTCGATGAAGTCGATGACGATCAGGCCGCCCAGGTCGCGCAGGCGCAACTGGCGCGCGATTTCATCGGCGGCCTCGAGGTTGGTGTTGACTGCGGTGGCTTCGATGTCGGCACCGCGCGTGGCGCGTGCCGAGTTGACGTCCACCGAGACCAGCGCCTCGGTATGGTCGATCACGATGGCGCCCCCCGAAGGCAGGCTCACCTCGCGCCGGTAGGCGGTCTCGATCTGGTGTTCGATCTGGAAGCGCGAGAACAGCGGCACGTCATCACGGTAGAACTTCACCTTGTTGACGTTGCCCGGCATCACGTGGCTCATGAACTGCCGCGCCTGCTCGTAGATGGTCTCGGTGTCGATCAGGATTTCGCCGATGTCCGGCTGGAACAGGTCGCGGATCGCGCGGATCACCAGACTGCCCTCCTGGTAGATCAGGAAGGCGCCATCCTGGCTGCCCGAGGCACCCTCGATGGCCTGCCACAGCTGCAGCAGGTAGTTGAGGTCCCACTGCAGTTCCTCGACCGTGCGGCCGATGCCGGCGGTGCGCGCGATCAGGCTCATGCCCTGCGGCACGTTGAGCTGGGCCAGCACATCGCGCAGTTCGCTGCGCTCCTCGCCTTCGACGCGGCGCGACACGCCGCCGCCGCGCGGATTGTTCGGCATCAGCACCAGATAGCGGCCGGCCAGGCTGATGAAGCTGGTCAGGGCAGCGCCCTTGTTGCCGCGTTCGTCCTTGTCGACCTGGACGATGATTTCCTGCTTTTCCTTCAGCAGGCTGGCAATGCGGGCACGGCTGAATTCGCCGTCTTCGCCCTGCAGATAGCTGCGCGCGAGTTCCTTGAAGGGAAGGAAGCCGTGGCGGTCGGTGCCGTAATCGACGAAGGCCGCTTCGAGGGCGGGTTCGATCCGGGTGATGACCGCCTTGTAGATGTTGCCTTTTCTTTGTTCCCGTCCGGCGTATTCGATGTCCAGATCAATCAGCTTCTGGCCATCAACAATGGCAACGCGGAGTTCTTCCTGATGCGTTGCGTTGAACAGCATGCGTTTCATGCAATTTCTCCCGCGCGCCGATGAGCGGGAACAAGGACGCCGGGCCAAGCGGATCGCATGGCGGCGCGACGGTGGTCGCAGCTGCCATCGAAGGGCCGTTCGATCGTTGATGAAGCCTGTCGATCCGGTTGCCGGTTTGCATTTCCTGTACTGCCCCGCCGCTCCTGGTCAGGAGCGCAAGGCCAGATGTTCGGGGTGCCAGTGGCGCGCATTTCTACTAACATCGCTGCTTTTGCGGTGAGCGAATTAACCGTGGATTGCATGCGGAGGAAGGATTGGGCCGGGCTGCGAATCGCTGGCGAAATCGCCTATGGCGGCTCGACTGCGGCGCGGCGAACCGGCTGTGATGCATCGCTGCGCTGCGCGCGAGGGATGCATCCGGGAGGTCGCCATCCACCTGCTGAGCACTCATCTTGCCCCGCAACCCTTGGAAGTACGCTCGGGCCAGTGGCACCGGACAGCGGACGGACTCTTTGAAAGAGTTGATCCATTTTCTTCCAACGGGCCGTATAGTGTAATTGATATGAAAGACTTAAGCAAAGGTGATACAGAGAAGCCGCAGGCTGTGACGTGGGCCGATATCGATGAGGCCGCCGCCGGTCAGCGGATCGACAATTTCCTGCTGCGCTCGCTCAAAGGGGTGCCGAAGTCGCACGTCTATCGGATCCTGCGCAGCGGCGAAGTGCGCGTGAACAGCCGGCGCATCGACGCCACCTACCGCCTGGTGAGCGGTGACCGGGTCCGGATTCCCCCGGTGCGCGTCGCGATCAGCCACGCACCGGCGGCGCCGGCCAGCACCGGCATAGGCCGGCGCACCGTGTTCGAGGACGACAGCCTGCTGGTGATCGACAAGCCGGCCGGTGTCGCCGTGCACGGCGGCAGCGGCGTCAGCTCAGGCGTGATCGAGCGCCTGCGCGCGGAGCGCCCGCAGGCGAAGTTTCTTGAACTGGTACATCGCCTGGATCGTGAAACCTCGGGCCTGCTGCTGGTGGCCAAGAAGCGCAGTGCCCTGACCCATCTGCACGAGCAGTTGCGCGCCGGCACCACCGACAAGCGCTACCTGGCGCTGGCCGGCGGTCGCGTGCGCGATCTCAAGCGACGCGTGCGCATTGCACTGCACAAGTACACCACAGCCGAGGGTGAGCGGCGCGTGGTGCCCGACCCCGAAGGGCAGGCCGCCGAAACCGTGTTCCATCGCAAGTCCGTCTACCAGGAAGCGACCCTGCTCGAGGCGCAGCTGCTGACCGGACGCACGCACCAGATCCGTGTGCACCTCCAGCAGATCGGCCATCCCATCGCGGGCGACGACAAGTACGGCGATTTCCAGTGGAACCGGCAGCTCGCGCGCGCCGGGCTGAAGCGCATGTTCCTGCACGCCGCACGCCTTTCGATCGAACATCCCGTCACCGGGGAGCGCCTGGAACTGGCGAGCCCGCTGCCGCCCGAACTGCAGAACTTTCTCGACCATTGCGAACCATGGAACGACGCTTCGACCTGATCGTGTTCGACTGGGATGGCACCCTGATGGACTCGACCACACATATCGCCGAATCGCTGCGCGCTGCCTGCGCCGAACTGGGCCACGCGCCCCCTTCGTTGGAACAGGCCGCGTGGATCATCGGAATGGGGCTCGCCCCGGGATTGCAGCGGGTGCTGCCGCAGCTCGATCCCGACGACTACCCGCCGCTGGTGAACGCGTACCGCCGCCATTTCCTGGCCGGCGACCATGCCTTGCCGCTGTTCCCGGGCATCGCGGATCTGCTGCGCGAGCTGGCGCAGGCCGGCAACCTGCTGGCCGTGGCCACGGGCAAGAGCCGTTCGGGCCTGGAGCGCGCTTTCGACCAGAGCGGCTTGCGCATGCATTTCCATGCCAGCTGCTGTGCCGATGAAAGTTTCGCCAAGCCCAATCCCGCCATGCTGTTCGAGGTGATGGACCGCACCGGCGCGTTGCCGCCGCGCACCCTCATGATCGGCGACACCAGCCATGACCTGCAGATGGCTGCCAATGCCGGCGTGGCGGCCGTCGGCCTGAGCCACGGCGCGCATGCCCACCAGGAACTGAGCGCGCTGCAGCCGCAGGCGGTGTTGCGGAATGCCGGCGAATTGCGCGACTGGCTCGCGCGCGCCGGGCAGCTTGGCCAGGCCGGCCCGGCGCCGGACCGGCTGCCATGACGGACGCCACGCGCGCGCCAGTGCAGCTGCGCATCGGCGATGCCGCCGCGCTCAGCGAGGGCGGCAGCGCACTGACCTTCGCCTGCGTCCCGGGTGTGGACGGTTTCGCGGTGCGCTTTCGCGGCACGGTGCATGCCTGGGTGAATCGCTGTCCCCACCAGGGCACGCCACTGGATTGGGAACCGGGCGAATTCTTCGACGAGCAGGGACGCCATCTGGCGTGCGCCACGCATGGCGCACTGTTCGAACCGGACTCTGGCAGGTGTGTGGCAGGACCTTGTCGCGGGGCCCGCCTGCAGGCGATCGCAGTCCAGGAGCGTGACGGCGGACTCTACCTGACGGGCGTCACCGGCACCTGACAGGCATTACTTCGGCAGGCCATGCCGCCCATGCACTGGCGCCCATCTACCCCGTAGCGTCCGACTACGTGGATTCTGGTATTGAGAATACTTCAGCACCTCGCCAAACTGCGATGGCAGTTTGGACGGCAGCCGGCGTTGCGCGCACGTCCTAGGCCTACCACACCTGGAGAATTCCCCATGAT
>JAGWIJ010000170.1 GCA_028873535.1 Pseudomonadota bacterium | reverse complement strand
GGAACCGTGGATCGCGTGCTGCGCATCGTGCTCGGCGTCGCCCTGATTGCCCTTGCCGCGACCGGCACCGTCGGCGCCTGGGGCTGGATCGGCGTGGTGCCCCTGGGCACGGCGCTGTTCCGCTTCTGCCCGCTGTACGGCGTGCTGGGCATCCGCACCTGCGCGCTGGGCAAGTAGACCCGCGCAACAGGCCGGCTCCGCTGCGACAGGTGTCGCCAGCGGCTGCGACAACTGTCGCAGTGAAGCACGCAGCATGCGCCGGGTCCGGCCTCGGCGCGCCGCGCCACCCTGGCGCGAAGCCTCGCCCCGTCTGACTTCAGCAGACTCCGGCTGACCGGACTCGCAGCTGGCATGACAGTTGCAATGGTGCACCTTGCACGGTCACCACGAGCCAGCGCATGTCCAATCCTGCTTCAGGCAATCCCTGTGTCGGCATCATCGCCAACCCGGTCTCGGCGCGCGACGTGCGCCGTGTGATCGCCAACGCAAGCACGCTGCAACTCACCGATCGCGTCAACATCATCCTGCGCGCGCTGGCCGCGCTGCGCGCCCTGGGCGTGAGGCAGGTGCTGATGATGCCGGACAAGGTGGGCATTTCCAGCCTGCTCCTGCGCGGTCTGGCACGCGAACGCACGCTGGGCAATGCCATGCCGGACGTGGCCTTCCTGACCATGGAAATCACCTCGAGCGCCGAGGACACCCGCTGCGCGGTGCGTCTGATGCGCGCGGCAGGGGTATGTTCGATCCTGGTCCTGGGCGGCGACGGTACCCATCGCGCCGTGGTGCGCGAGCTGTATCTCGGCAGCACTGCCGATGCGCCGCGGATTCCGATCGCCGGACTGTCCACCGGCACCAACAACGCCTTCCCCGAGATGCGCGAGTCCACGGTGACGGCGCTGGCCGTGGGACTGCACGCCACCGGCCGCATCCCGGCCGAGCGCGCGCTGGCCGGCAACAAGCTGCTCGAGATCGATGTCAATGGCGGAGCGATCCGCGACATCGCCATTGTCGATGCCGCCGTCGCCTTCGACCGCTTCATCGGCGCACGTGCCATGTGGAAGCCGGACAATCTTCACAGCCTGTTCCTGGCCTTCGGCGAGCCCACCGCAGTGGGTCTGTCGGCGATCGGCGGGCTGCTGCAGCCGGTATCGCCGCGCGCGCCCGGCGGTCTTGCCATCCGCTTTGGCGATGGGCGCGCAGGCAGCGCCGGCGCGATCGAACTCACGGTGCCGTTCGCGCCTGGCCTGATCCGCAGCGTGCAGATAGCAGCGTGGACAGCCATCGAGGCCGGCCAGGCGCTGCCGGTCGATCTGCCGGGCGGCAGCATGGCCCTCGATGGCGAACGCGAACTGGTGTTCGCGGAAGGCGACGCCGTCACGGTCACCCTGCGCGAAAACGCTTTTCCAACGGTGGACGTACCTGGCTGTCTGCACTTCGCAGCGCAGCATGGACTGTTCCGCCACCCTGCCACGAGCCAATGACGAGGAGAAACCAGGAATGGCCGCCAACAACCCCTTCCCGCTGAGCCGGGACGCCCTGCTGGGCTGCTACCGGAGAATGCGCACCATCCGCGAATTCGAGGATCGCCTGCACATCGACTTCGGTCGTGGCGACATCCCCGGCTTCGTCCACCTGTACGCCGGCGAAGAGGCCGCCGCCGTCGGCATCATGAGCCACCTGGGCGACGGCGATCGCATCGCCAGCACCCATCGCGGCCATGGCCACTGCATCGCCAAGGGTGTCGACGTCGGTGCGATGATGAAGGAAATCTATGGCCGCAAGGGCGGCTCCTGCGAAGGCAAGGGCGGCTCGATGCACATCGCCGACCTCAGCAAGGGCATGATGGGCGCCAATGGCATTCTGGGTGCCGGTGCCCCGCTGGTGTGCGGCGCGGCCCTCGCCGCCAAATTCCGCGGCAAGGGCGAGATCGCGATCTGTTTTGTCGGCGACGGCGCATCCAACCAGGGCACCTTCCTGGAAAGCCTGAACCTCGCCGCGATCTGGAACCTGCCCGCACTCTTCGTGGTGGAGAACAACGGCTACGCCGAATCGACTTCGCGCGACTACGCCACCGCCGTCAACAGCTATGTCGACCGCGCATCCGGCTTCGGCCTGCCCGGCGTGGTGGTCGATGGCACCGACTTCTTCGCCGTCCACGAAGCCGCGGGCGAGATCATCCGGCGCGCACGCGAAGGCGGCGGTCCCTCACTGCTGGAATGCAAGATGGTGCGTTTCCATGGCCATTTCGAGGGCGATGCGCAGACCTACCGCGCCAATGGCGAACTCGAGGATCTGCGCGCCAACCACGACTGCCTGAAAAAGCTCGCCGCGCAGCTCACGTCCGCCGGCGTCGCCAGTGCCGCCGAACTGGCAGACATCGACCGGCAGGTGCTGGCGCTGATCGAACAGGCCGTGGTCGATGCCAAGGCCGCGCCTTTGCCCTCGGCTGCCGATCTGCTCACCGACGTCTACGTCAAGTACTGAATCGCCGACCCACAGGAATTGCGAGGAGAACACCATGGCAAGAAGAATCAGCCTGAAGACCGCTGTCAACGAGGCCATTGACCAGGCAATGCAGCTGGACCCCACCGTGATCATGCTGGGCGAGGACATCGTCGGCGGTGCCGGCGCGCCTGGCGAAATGGATGCCTGGGGCGGCGTGCTGGGCGTGACCAAGGGCCTGTACGCCAAGCATGGCGACCGCCTGCTCGACACGCCGTTGTCGGAAAGCGCCTATGTCGGCGCGGCCATCGGCGCGGCGTGCTGCGGCATGCGGCCAATCGCCGAACTCATGTTCATCGACTTCATGGGCGTGTGCTTCGACCAGATCTTCAACCAGGCCGCCAAGTTCCGCTACATGTTCGGCGGCAAGGCCGAGACCCCGGTGGTGATCCGCTGCATGGTGGGCGCCGGCTTCCGTGCCGCTGCCCAGCACAGCCAGATGCTGACCCCGCTGTTCACCCATATTCCCGGACTCAAGGTGGTGTGCCCGAGCACCCCGTACGACACCAAGGGACTGCTGATGCAGTCCATCCGCGACAACGACCCGGTGATTTTCTGCGAGCACAAGAACCTCTATGCCCTGGAAGGGGACGTGCCCGAGGCGCCGTATGCCATTCCCTTCGGCGAAGCCAACGTCGTGCGCGAAGGGCGTGACGTCACCATTGTCACCTACGGCCTGATGGTCCATCGTTCGCTCGAGGCCGCCGCCACGCTCGCCAAGGAAGGCATCGACGTCGAGATCGTCGATCTGCGCACCTTGTCGCCGCTGGATATCGACACCGTGCTGGAGAGCGTCACCAGGACCGGACGGCTGGTGTGCGTCGACGAGGCCAGCCCGCGCTGCAACATCGCCACCGACATCGCCGCCCAGGTCGCCATGCACGCATTCAAGGCGCTCAAGGCGCAGATCGAGCAGGTTGCGCCACCGCACACGCCCGTGCCGTTCTCGCCGACACTGGAAGACCTGTACATTCCGAGCGCCGCGCAAATCGCGCAGGCCGTGCGGCGCACCACTGGAGGCAAGTGATGGAGGGAATCACGCCTATCGTCATGCCCAAGTGGGGCCTTTCGATGAAGGAGGGCAAGGTCGTGTCCTGGCTGGTCGAGGAAGGGACCCGCATCACGGTGGGCATGCCGATCCTGGAAGTCGAGACCGACAAGATCGCCAACGACGTCGAGGCGCCGGATGCGGGCCTGCTGCGGCGTCGGGTCGCGCAGGACGGCGAGACCCTTCCGGTCAAGGCTCTGCTCGGCGTCATGGCCGAGACCACGGTCAGCGACGCCGACATCGACGCCTACGTCTCCGCCTACGAGACGCCAGCGGCAGGCGACGAGACGGACGCCGACGCCAACGCGTATCAGCAGATCGAGGTCGACGGCATCCGCGTGCGCTACGCACGCAAGGGCGCCACGGCCGGCACGCCAGTGCTGTTCATTCATGGCTTCGGCGGCGACCTCGACAACTGGCTGTTCAATCTGGATGCCGTCAGCGAACGCGTGCCGACACTGGCGCTCGACCTGCCCGGCCACGGGCAGTCCGAACTGCGGCTGCCGGGCACCAGCCTGGCGGCATTGGCCGCCTTCGTGGTGCACTTTCTCGATGCCGTCGACGAACCACGCGCACATCTGGTCGGGCACTCGATGGGTGGTGCCATCGCAGCCCAGGTGGCACTCGACTTCCCGGCCAAGGTAGCCTCGCTCACGCTGATCGACAGCGCCGGCATGGGCAGCGACATCAATGCCGGCTATCTGGAAGGCTTCGTCCAGGCGCAATCGCGGCGCGAACTGAAGCCGGTGCTCGAACAACTGTTCGCGGATCCGAACCTGGTGAGCCGACAGATGATCGACGAACTGCTCAAGTACAAGCGCCTGGACGGTGTCGCCAGCCTGCTTGCAAGCCTGGCAGGCAGCCTGTTCAGCGGTGGCAGGCAGGCCTCTACACCCGTACTGCAGTTGGCTCCGGACAGTCTTCCGGTCCTGGTGCTGTGGGGTCGCGAGGATCGCGTGATCAGTGCCGGCCACGCGGCGCATGCCCCTGCCGGCGCAGGCGTGCATGTGTTCGAACAGGCCGGCCACATGTTGCAGCTCGAGCGCGCCAGCGAGGTCAACCGCCTGATCCTCGCCCTGGTGGCCGCCTGAGCCGGTGAACCCTCCGCGCTTCGTCTGCCTGGAGCACTTCCGGCAGCCGTTCGCGGAGGGGGCGCCGGAACTCGACTGGCTTGAACAGGCGCTCGCCGGCAGCAGCGTCGCGGCGCTGTGGCAGGCCACTCCGGCGTTGGTCGCGCCGGCCTCCTACCGTGCACTGCTGGCGGCGTCCAGGCCGACACCGGCGACGGACGCCTGGCCGGTGC
>JAGWIJ010000047.1 GCA_028873535.1 Pseudomonadota bacterium | reverse complement strand
GGAGGTGAAAAGAACCCCCTCGGCAGTTACCTGATCGTGCGCCAGTCGGACGCCCACGCCTGGGTCGAAGCGTGGCTGGACGAGCGCGGCTGGGTGCGGATCGACCCGACCGCCCTGACGGTGCCGGCGCTGCTCCAGGGCGGCAGCCAGGTGGCCGCACCATTGCCCGAGCCCGGCTGGATGCCGCCCTTCGTGCGCGCCGGCCTGCCCGCGCTGCATCGCCTGCAGCTGCTGCGCGACCTGGCCGTGATGCAATGGCGACGCAATATTGCCGCTGTCGACGCCGAGCAGCAGCGCGCCTGGTTCGAGAGCCTGGGCCTGGGCAGCGTCGACAAGGCGCAACTGGCGGCGGCATGCGCGCTGCTGGTCAGCGCCGCACTGGGCGTCCAGCTGCTGCTGGCAGCGCGCGCCAGGCCCGCCCCTTCGACCTCCGACGCCCGGACGCGCGCCGGGCGCGCGGGCGTCTGGCCGTTCGGAAGCGCTTGGCGCCGGGACCGACAGGCACGCATCCGGCAACGCTGGATGCGCCGCTGGGCCCTCGGCGAATGGCTGCTGCGACGACGCGGCTGGCGGCGCGCGGCCGATGAAGCACCGCTGCACTTCCTGCAACGCATTGCACTTGCCGAACCCAGGCTGGAGCCGGCGCTGCGCGACTGGGGTCGTGGATGCCTGCAGGGGATCTATGGTCGCGCGGACCCGACCGACGCGCCACCCGCCGACGGCAGGCTCTGGCCGCTGCTCAAAGGCCTGCTGTGCAGTTCCGCAGCGCTCACCGCGCGCGCGGCCACGCCCCCCCCTGCCGGACGGGTCTAAAGCAGCGTCTCGACGCCGTGCCCTTCAGTCTGGATCGCGCGCTTCAGTTGTCGCAGGGCATCAAGCTGAATCTGCCGCACCCTTTCACGCGTCAGGTCCATTTGCTCGGCCAGTTCCTCCAGGGTGGCGATCTCGTGCTCGTTGAGGCCGAAACGGCGTTCCAGCACCCAGCGTTGCTTGGCGCCGAGCTGGTCCAGCCAGCGCGTCAGGTGGGCATGGACCTTGCCCTGCTGGAGCAGGTCCTCCGGGCGCAGCGCATCTTCGTCGGCAATCGATTCGCCGAGCGACAGCTCCGGATCGATGTCCAGCGGTGCATCCAGCGAAGCCATGCGTTCGTTCAGACGCATCACGCGGCGCACCGCATCGACCGGCTTGCCCAGCAGATGGGCAATGTCTTCCGGCGCGGGATCGGTGGCCATGGTCGCCTCCAGGTGACGCTGGGCACGCAGGTAGATATTGAGTTCCTTGATGATGTGCACCGGCAGGCGGATGGTGCGCGAGTGGTTCATGATGCCGCGCTCGATGTTCTGCCGGATCCACCAGGTGGCGTAGGTCGAGAAGCGGAAACCGCGGTCCGCATCGAACTTTTCCAGCGCGTGCATCAGGCCGAGATTGCCTTCCTCGATCAGGTCGAGCAGGGGCAGGCCGCGGTTCAGGTAGTGCTTGGCGATGTTCACCACCAGGCGCAGATTGCATTCGATCATGCGCTGGCGCGCGCGCTCGTCGCCAGCGTGTGCGGCACGCGCCAGCTCGAGTTCCTCGGCAGCCTTGAGCAGGCGATGGCGGCCGATCTCGTTCAGGTAGATCTGGGTGACATCGCGTTCCAGCGTGCCCTCGGCAGCGAACTGCTGGCGCAGCAGCTCGCGCTCCTGCTCCAACGCATCGCTGTTGTTCTCGGGTTCGTGCTGGATCGCCGCTTCGATCTCGTGCAGCGCGGTCTCGCCGAGGTCAGCCCCCTCCTCGTCGCCATCCGCAATGTCGATTCCCTTGATGCTCATCGGTTCAGCCTTGCCTAGCGTGCCGGCAACACCTGCGCCGGGTCCAGGGGGCGTCCCTGGTGGCGCAGCTCGAAGTGCAGGGTCACGTCCTTGCTGTCGGTGTTTCCCATCTCGGCGATCTTCTGCCCACGCTCGACGCGCTGCCCGAGCTTGACCGCGATGCGGTGGTTATGGGCGTAGACACTCAGGTAGCCCTTGTCATGCTTGATCACCACCATCAGTCCATAGCCGCGCAGGCTGCTGCCGACGTACGACACTTCGCCGGCCGCCGCAGCACGCACTGCCAGACCCGTGGCCCCGCTGAAGTCGATGCCCTTGGCACTGTCGCTGTAGGCCACCACGATGGGCGTGTCCACCGGCCAGCCCCATTCCAGCGCCGGCAGCGCAGCCGTGCCCGCCAGCACCGGCGCCTTGCGCACGGCCGCTGCAGGCCGCTGCTCGCCCTCCGCGCGCAGTGGCGTCGCCACCGCCACCGGCTCCTCGCCGGCGGCAGCCGTTGGCGGCGTGAGGCCGGCAATCGCCGAGCCGGCTGGTGGCCGCGGCGCCTTGTCGGGACTGCGCGCCGGGGTTCCGGCAGGTGTTTCGCCGCTTGCCGTGCCCGGCCCCGAGCGCGACAGCACCGGCGGCACGGCGTCGCGCGACTGGCTTGGCGAACGCTCCTGGACCGGCGCGTTGTGGCGCAGCGTGCCGCAGCCCGCCAGCACCAGCGCAACCAGCAGCCAGGCGCTGCGCGTCATGCCAGGCGCTCCAGCAAGGGGACAAACTTCACCGGCTCCAGCACGCGTTCACTGAATCCCTGTTCCTCGCGCATGATCAGCTTGAGCTGCTGACGCTCGCCGGTGCCCACCGGGATCACCAGACGTCCTTGCGGCGCCAGCTGCTCGAGCAGCCGCGGTGGCACCGCCGGCGCCGCTGCCGCCACCACGATGCCATCGAAGGGAGCCACCTCGGCCAGCCCCAGATAGCCGTCCGCATGGGCGACGCGCAGATTGTGGATGCGCAGCTTCCAGATCCTGGCGCGCACCTTGTCGAGCAGTTGCGCGAGCCGTTCGACCGAATAGACTTCCTTGGCCACCTGGCTCAGCACGGCAGCCTGGTAGCCGCAGCCGGTGCCAACTTCGAGCACGCGCCCGAGTTCGCGCTGGCCGCGCATCGCCTCGATCATGCGCGCCACGATGTAGGGGCTGGAAATGGTCTGTCCGAAGCCGATCGGCAGGGCGTCGTCCTCGTAGGCGCGGTGCGCCAGCGCGTCATCGATGAAGAAGTGGCGTGGAATGGCCACCATCGCCGACAGCACGACCTCGTCGCTGATGCCCTGCTGGCGCAGACGCTCGACCATCCGGCCACGCGTGCGCTCGGAAGTCATGCCACTGCCGCGCATCCCCGCCCCGCTCATCACGCGCTCAGGCCTCTCCCCCGACCCAGGCGGCCAGGGCGTCGAGCTGCGGATAGCTGGTCAGATCCATCTGCAGCGGTGTCACCGCCGCATAGCCCTGTGCCAGGGCATTGAAATCGGTGCCTTCGCCGGCGTCCTGCGCCGGACCGGCCGGGCCCACCCAGTAGACCATTTCGCCGCGCGGGTTACGGGTCGGAATGACCGGTTCGGCCTTGTGGCGCCGCCCGAGTCGCGCAACCCGCAGGCCGCGCACGTCCGAATACAGGCAGTCCGGCACATTGACGTTGAGCAGCCAGTTGCCCGCCGGAGGGCCGCTCCGGAAGCGCTCGAGCAGATCCAGAACCACCAGCGCCGCCGTCTCGAAATGGCCGCCGCCGTCGGTGACGAGGCTTACCGCAATCGAGGGAATGCCGAGCAGGAATCCTTCGGTGGCGGCCGCGACGGTGCCCGAATAGACCGTGTCGTCACCCATGTTGGCACCGTGGTTGATGCCGGAAATCACCATGTCCGGCAGCGTGTCGAGCAGTCCGGTGACGGCGAGATGCACGCAGTCGGTCGGCGTGCCGTTGACGTGATAGAAGCCGTTGTGCGCCTTGCGCACGGTGAGCGGTCGATCGAGCGTGAGCGAGTTGCTGGCGCCGCTGCGCTCGGCATCCGGCGCCACCACGGTGACGGTGGCCACTCCGGACAGTGCGGAATGCAGGGCGATCAGGCCCGGCGCGAAGTAACCATCATCATTGCTGAGAAGAATATGCATGCCTTGCCGCTGCGATCGCGACCGGCAGGCCGGGCTTCAATTGCGGCTTGCACTTGCAAGCCGGCCACGACGGTCTATGGTAAGAGGTTAGTGTACCAAAGACTGGCGGGCGCCGCCGCGCAGGCCGGCGCCCGGATCCAGGCAGCCGGCCTGCCGCGCCTGACCGTCAGCGTCGCCGTGCCGGTGGCAGGTCGGTGCAGGCGCCGTAGAAGGCTTCGGCCGCAAGACCAATCGACTCACCGAGCGTGGGATGCGGATGGATGGTGTGGCCGATGTCGTGGGCGTCGGCCCCCATTTCAATCGCCAGGCACAGCTCGCTGATCAGGTCACCGGCATGGGTGCCGACGATCCCGCCGCCGATGATGCGGCCCGTCGCCTCGTCGAACAGCAGCTTGGTGAAACCCTCGTCGCGTCCGTTGGCGATTGCGCGTCCCGAAGCAGCCCACGGGAACATCGACTTGCCGAACTTGATGCCGCCGGCCTTGGCCTGTTCCTCGGTCAGACCGGCCCAGGCCACTTCCGGATCGGTGTAGGCCACCGAAGGAATCTGGCGCACGTCGAAGAAGGCCTTGTGGCCGGCCGCCACTTCGGCGGCAACGTGTCCTTCGTGCGTCGCCTTGTGCGCCAGCATCGGCTGCCCGACCACATCGCCGATCGCAAAGATGTGCGGCACATTGGTGCGCATCTGGCGGTCGACCGGGATGAAACCGCGCTCGCTCACGGTCACGCCTGCGGCTTCGGCAGCGATGCCGCGGCCGTTGGGCGAACGGCCCACCGCCACCAGCACCAGATCGTAGGGGACCGGTTCGGCCGGCGCCGCCTTGCCCTCGAAGCGCACGCGGATGGCATCGGCGGTGGCCTCGGCTCCGGTGGTGCGGGTGCCCAGCATGATGCGGTCGAAACGCCCGGCGTTCATCTTTTCCCACACCTTGACCAGATCACGGTCGGCACCGGGCATCAATCCATCCAGCATCTCGACCACGTCGATGCGCGCGCCCAGCGTGGAATAGACGGTGGCCATCTCGAGGCCGATGATGCCGCCACCGATCACCAGCATGCGCTTGGGCACGGCCGGAAGCTCGAGTGCGCCGGTGGAATCGACAATGCGCGGATCATCGGGCAGGAACGGCAGCTTGACCGGTGCCGATCCCGTGGCAATGATCGCCTGCTCGAAGCGGATTTCCTCGCTGCCACCATCGGCCAGGGCCACGCGGACCGTGTTGGCGCCCGTGAAGACGGCGCTGCCGCGCACCACTTCGATCTTGCGTGCCTTGGCCATGCCGGCCAGGCCGCCGGTGAGCTTGCCCACCACGCCGCTCTTCCAGGCGCGCAGCCGCGACAGGTCGACTGCGGGCTCGCCATAGGCCAGACCATGGGCCGCCAGCGCCTTGACCTCGTCGGCCACTGCGGCCACATGCAGCAGGGCCTTGGAGGGAATGCAGCCGACATTCAGGCATACCCCGCCCAGCGTGGCCTCGCGCTCGATCAGGATGGTGCCCAGGCCGAGATCGGCGGCACGAAAGGCGGCGGAGTAGCCGCCGGGACCGGCACCCAGCACCAGTAGTTGGCAGGTCTTCACAGCAGTGCCCTCCGCATGTCACCCAGCAGCTTGCCCAGCAGGGCATTGAAGCGCGCGGCCGAGGCGCCATCGATGACGCGATGGTCATACGACAGCGACAGCGGCAGCATCAGGCGCGGCACGAAAGCCTTGCCATCCCAGACCGGCTTCAGGGTCGAGCGTCCGACGCCCAGGATCGCGACTTCGGGGGCATTGATGATCGGCGTGAAGTGACCGCCGCCGATGCCGCCCAGACTCGAAATCGAGAAACAGCCGCCGCTCATGTCGGCCGGCCCGAGCTTGCCCTCGCGGGCCTTGGCCGCCAGTTCCGAGCTCTCGCGCGCGATCTCGAGCACGCCCTTGCGGTCGGCATTCTTGAGCACCGGCACCACCAGTCCGTTGGGGGTGTCGGCGGCGAAGCCGATGTGGAAGTAGCGTTTCAGCACCAGGTTGTCGCCGTCCAGCGAGGCATTGAAATCCGGGTACTGGCGCAGCGCCACGGTCACGGCCTTGATCAGGAAGGCGAGCGCGGTGAGCTTGACGCCGGCCTTGGCCATTTCGCCGTTGAGCTCGTTGCGCAGCGCTTCGAGATCGGTGATGTCCGCCTCGTCGTTGTTGGTGACGTGCGGAATCCGCACCCAGTTGCGGTGCAGGTTGGCACCCGAGATCTTCTTGATCCGCGACAGCGGCCGCACCTCGACTTCGCCGAAGCGCGTGAAATCGACCTGCGGCCATGGCAGCAGCTCCATGCCGCCCAGGTTGCCGCCGCTGGCCGCCGCCGGCGTGGCAGCACCGCGCTGCATGCTCTGCTTGACGAAGGCCTTGACGTCGTCCTCGGTGATGCGTTCCTTGGGACCCGTGCCCTTGACCTGGTTGAGATTGACCCCGAGTTCGCGCGCGAAGCGACGCACGCTGGGACTGGCGTGTGCCGCGCTGATGTCGACGTCCGCACCGGCAGCGCCGGCCGTTGCCGCCACCGGGGCGGCGGCCGGCGCGGCAGGCGCCGCAGCGGGCGCCGCTGCTGGCACTGCCGTCGCAGCGGCAGCCGCCGGCGCGCTCGCTGCCACTTCCGCTGCCGGTGCAGCTCCGGCGGCCGCCAGTTCGACGATGGCGGTTCCCTGCGACACCTTGTCGCCCACCTTGACCAGCACTTTGCGCACCACGCCGCCGGCGGGACTGGGCACATCCATGGTGGCCTTGTCGGATTCCAGCGTGACCAGCGCGTCTTCGCGCGCCACGCTGTCGCCCTCCTTGACCAGCACTTCGATCACCGGAATATCCCGGTAGTCGCCGATGTCGGGCACGGTCACCGTGATGACGGCAGCCGCGGCCGCCGGCGCGGAGACCGGCGCCGCCGGCGCCACGACGGCAGCAGCAGGCGCCGCCGCAGGAGCGGCGGCGGCCGGGACCGCCGGCGCAGCGGCGGCCGGGGCAGTCGCCACGGCCGCGGGTTCGAGCAGCAGGATCACGCTGCCTTGCGATACCTTGTCGCCGACAGCGACGGCCACGGACTGCACGATCCCGGCGCTGGGCGCCGGCACGTCCATGGTGGCCTTGTCGGATTCGAGAGTGAGCAGCGGGTCTTCGGCAGACACATGGTCGCCGGCTTTGACGAGGATCTCGATGACGGGTACGTCATGGTAGTCCCCGATATCCGGAACGCGGATTTCGATAGCCATAGGAGTGGTTGCGCCCCTTGCAGGTTGTTTTATTGGCAGGAAACCCTGTCGGCACCCCGCCAGCGGTGTTCCGCTGATTCTTGGTCGCGGCAACGCCACTATTCTGCCACAGCGGATGCTGTCACGATGTACCTCGGTAACATCAGACGATGTAACGGAGTAACGTAACCGGGCTTATGTGGCAGTGCAACATCGCTTCCGGTAAACTCGCCGGCAGCCTTCAAGAGGAGCGGCATCCATGGCCGAGCAACACATCCGGGTCGTGTTCAACCAGAAAGGCGGCGTCGGCAAATCCACCATCGCCTGCAACCTGGCGGCGCTTTCGGCACAGCGCGGGCTGAACACGCTCCTGGTCGACCTCGATCCGCAATCGAACGCCACCCAGTACCTGCTCGGCGCCGCCGCAGCAGACGTCGCGCCGAGCGGAGCGGACTTCTTCCGGCGCATGCTCGACATCACCGCGGCCGACCGCGAGTTCGGCGACTGCATCCACGCGACGCCGTTCGAGAACCTCGCGATCGTGCCCGCAGTGCCTGCGCTCGAAGACTTCCAGTCCAAGCTCGAGTCGCGCTACAAGATCTACAAGCTGCGCGACGCGCTGCACCGACTGGGTGACTACGACCGCATCTACATCGACACGCCGCCGGCGCTGGGCTACTACACGCGCTCGGCGCTGATTGCTGCCAACGGCTGCCTGATTCCTTGGGACTGCGATTCGTTTTCCCGTCAGGCGCTCTACCTGCTGATGGCCAACGTGGACGAGATCCGCGCCGATCACAACGCGCAGTTGCGCATCGAAGGCATTGTCGCCAACCAGTTCCAGCCGCGCGCCAACCTGCCGCGCCGAATGATGGAGGAACTGCGCGCCGAAGGCCTGCCCATGCTCACGGCCACCCTGTCGGCCTCGGTACGCATCCGTGAATCGCATGACCAGGCACTGCCCCTGCCCTACCTGGATCCGCGCCACAAGGTCACGCTGGAGTTCGCAGCCCTGCTCGACGAAATCGGCGCCTGACGGCACGCCGACCGCACTGGAGACGATATGGAACGCCTGCGCTGCTGCGACATTCTCGGGGGGCGAGCCCCATCCGACCGATCCGTGATCCTGCAGGGCTGGGTGCGCACACGGCGCGATTCCAAGGCCGGCATCTCCTTCGTCCACGTCTCCGACGGCTCGTGTTTCCATCCTGTCCAGGTGGTGGCACCGGCCGCGCTCGACAACTACGCCAGCGAGATCCAGCACCTGACCGCCGGCTGCGCCGTGGAAGCCGAGGGCGTGATCGTGCCCTCGCCCGCCAAGGGACAGCCGTTCGAGATGCAGGCCACACGGCTGCGCGTGGTCGGCTGGGTCGAGGATCCCGACACCTATCCGATCCAGCCCAAGCCGCATTCGCTCGAGTTCCTGCGCGAAGTGGCCCACCTGCGTCCGCGCACCAACGTGATCGGCGCCGTGGCGCGCGTGCGCAGCACCATCGCGGCGGCCATCCACCGCTTTTTCCACGCACAGGGTTTCGCGTGGGTCAACACGCCCATCATCACCGCTGCCGATGCCGAGGGCGCCGGCGAACTGTTCCGCGTGTCCACGCTCGACCTCTCCAACCTGCCACGCGATGCCCACGGCCAGGTCGACTATACGCAGGACTTCTTCGGCCGTGAGACCTTCCTGACCGTGTCGGGACAGCTCAACGTCGAGACCTACTGCATGGCGCTGTCGCGCGTCTACACCTTCGGTCCCACCTTTCGTGCCGAGAATTCCAATACCAGCCGCCATCTGGCCGAGTTCTGGATGATCGAGCCGGAAATCGCCTTTGCCGGGCTGAGCGAGGATGCCGATCTTGCCGAGGCGCTGCTGCGCTCGGTGTGCCGCAGCGTGCTCGAGGAACGCGCTGACGACATGGCCTTCTTCGAGGAACGCATCGAAGCCGGCGTCATCGCGCGCCTGCAGGGCATTGTCGACAAGCCCTTCGTGCGCATGGACTACACCGAGGCGATCGGCATCCTGCAGGCCACCGGCCAGCAATTCGAATATCCAGTGGCCTGGGGTACCGACCTGCAGTCCGAGCACGAGCGCTACCTGGCCGAGAAGCACGTCGGCGCGCCGGTGGTGCTGATGAACTACCCGAAGGAGATCAAGGCCTTCTACATGCGCCTCAATGACGACGGCCGCACCGTGGCTGCCATGGATGTGCTCGCGCCAGGCATCGGCGAAATCATCGGCGGCAGCCAGCGCGAGGAGCGCCTGGACGTGCTCGATGCGCGCATGGCGGCGCTCGGTCTGGATCCGGCCCACTACGGCTGGTACCGCGACCTGCGCCGCTATGGCACGGTGCCGCACGCCGGCTTCGGCCTGGGCTTCGAGCGCTTCGTGAGCTATGTCACCGGCCTGGGCAACGTGCGCGACGTGATCCCCTTCCCGCGCACGCCCGGACACGCGCGCTACTGACCAGACCGCTGGCGGGACGGCAACGCGCATGCTGATGCGGATCCTGGAAGTGGTATTCCCGGTCTTTGCCATCGTGCTGGCCGGCTGGTGGTATGGCCGCCGGCATCAGCCCGACATGGTCGCGGCCAACCACCTCAACATGGAAGTATTCGTGCCGGCGCTGGTATTCGCGGCGCTCGCCGACGGCCATTTCGAGGTCCGTGCCCAGCTCGCGCCGGCACTGGCGATGGCGGCCATGGTGCTGGGGTCAGGCCTGATCGCCTGGCCGATTGCGCGGCTGGCCGGCATTGCCCCGCGCACCCTGGTGCCACCGATGATGTTCAACAACTGCGGCAACCTGGGCCTGCCCTTCGCGCTGCTGGTGTTCGGCCGGGACATGGTGCCAAGCGCGGTGATGCTGTTCCTCACCTCCAACCTGCTGCATTTCAGCCTGGGCGTGTGGCTGCTCGACCGCCATCAGCGCCTGACCACGCTGTGGCGGATACCGGTGGTCGCCGCCTCGCTGGCTGGCCTGGGCTGCAGCCTCGGCGGCGTGCAGCCCTGGCCGCCGCTGCACATGGCCTTCCACATGCTGGGCGAAATCTCGGTGCCGCTGATGCTGTTCTCGCTGGGCGTAAAGGTGTCGAGTGCGCCGATCTCGCAGCTGCGCCTGGGCATTGCAGCCGGGCTGCTGCGGCCCCTGCTGGGAGTGGGCCTGATGGCCGTGCTGATCCCGGCGCTCGGGCTGCGCGGACCGCAGGCGGGACTGTGCCTGCTGTATGGCTCGCTGCCGCCGGCGGTGCTCAACTACCTGTTCGCCGACCGCCACCACCAGGAGCCGGAACGCGTCGCCTCGATCGTGGTGGTCGGCAACCTGCTCACCGTGCTGGTGGTGCCGGCAGTCCTGGCGCTGATCCTGGCCATGCCGCAATATCACTAGATTGCTGCCGCGCCGAACGCACGCCTGCCGTCACCTCATGTCTGCGCTTCCATCGCCAACCGACTTGCCGGGCGCCTGCCTGCGCACACTGCTGCCGGCAGCAGCTGAGCCGATTTCATCCACCCATCAAGGCGCGCCATGTTCCCCGCAATCCTGATCTTCATCATCGTGGTCGTGCTGGTCACCGGCGTCCGCACCGTCCACCAGCAGACCATCGCAGTGGTCGAAACCTTCGGCAAGTACTCGCGCACGCTCACGCCAGGACTCAACCTGATCATCCCGCTGGTGCAGCAGGTGGTCTCGGTGGTGAGCCTGCGCGTGCAGGAGGTCAAGAGCGAGATCGAGGTCAAGACCCAGGACAACATGTTCGTGCGCCTGCCCGTGGCCCTGATGATCAAGGTCCGGCCGGAGAATGCCGCCGACGCCTACTACAAGCTGTCGAATCCGGAAAACCAGCTGTCGACCTGGGTGCTGAACACGCTGCGCGGGCTGAGCGCGACACTGACCCTGACCGAGCTCTTCGAGGACCGCGGACGCCTGGTGGCGGGCGTCCAGCACGCGCTCGAAGACCTGCTCGCGGGCTATGGCTGGGAAGTGGTCAACGTGCTGGTGGACCAGCCTTCGGTCAGTCCCGACGTGCAGGCGGCCTTCAATCGCGTGGTGTCCTCGCGGCGCGAACGCGAGGCTGCCGAGCAGGAGGCCGAAGCCAAGCGCATCCGCATCATCGGCGAGGCGCGCGCCGAGGCCGAAGCGCAGACCCTGCGCGCCGAAGGCCTGGCCAGTGCGCGCCGCATCCTGGCCCAGGCCCTGACCGAAGCCGTGGTCACCGCCAAGAGCGCCGGGATTTCCGAACAGGACACCCTGACCCTGCTGCTCGAAACCAACCGCCTCGACACCATCAAGTATGCGGCCGAACACGGCAAGCTGGTGCTGATGGACGTCAGGTCGTCAGGCGCGCCAGCACCCGTCGTTCCCCTGCAGTAGGCGGCCGTGCAGCTGCGCGCCGCGGTGGTCTGGATCACCGGTGCCTCCAGCGGCATCGGTGAAGCGCTTGCGCTGCAGGCCGCGCAGGCCGGCGCCAAGTTGGTGCTGAGCGCGCGCCGCAGCGAGGAACTCGAACGCGTGCGCGCGGCCTGCCCGGACCCGGCGCGCGTGGCGCTGCTGCCGTTCGACCTCGCCGCATTCGATGCCGATGCCATGCACCAGGCCGCCGTGCGTCCCTTCGGGCCGATCGACATCCTGGTCAACAACGGTGGCATCGGACAGCGCAGCCTGCTCACCGAGACCAGCATGGACACCTATCGCAGGCTGTTCGAAGTCAACGTGTTTGCCGTCATCGCGCTCACGCGCGCCGTGGTGCCGGCCATGCAGGCGCGTGGCCGCGGCCAGGTGGTGACCATTTCCAGCATCACCGGCAAGGTCGGAGTGCCCTTCCGCACCGGCTATGCCGCCGCCAAGCACGCGCTGCAGGGCTTCATGGACGCGGCACGCGCCGAACTCGCGCGCGACGGCGTGGCCTTCACCACCGCCTGTCCGGGACGCGTGCGCAGCGCCTTCAGTCTCAACGCGCTGCGCGGCAATGGCGCCCGCCACGGCCTGCTCGACCGCGGCCAGGCCAGGGGCATGCCGGCGGATGAATGCGCGCGCCGCATCTGGCAGGCCGTTGAACTCGGGCGCGCCGAGATCTGGATCGGCCGCGAAGCCTGGGCGGCATGGTTGCAGCGCTTCGCACCGGCACTGCTGCGGCTGGCGCTGACCCGGCTGCCGCTGGCGCGCTTTCAGGACTCGCCATCGAATTCCTCGCGCTGATCGGGTTCCTGCCGCACCGGCGGCAGATTGGCGATTTCCAGGGGCGGCAGCGCGTCGGCCGGCTCGAAACCGAAGATGCGCCCGTAGAAGGCGAGTTCGGCAGCGAGCGCGCGGATCAGGGTGTCGGCGCGGCGAAAGCCGTGCTGCTCGCCCGGAAACAGCAGCAGCGCCACCGGCAGGCCCTTGGCCCTGGCCGCCGCGTACATGGTCTCGGCCTGGTTGGGCGGCACCACGCGATCGTCTTCGCCCTGCAGCAGCAGCAGTGCCGCGTCGATGCCGTCGATGTGCTCGATCGGCGAACGCGCGCGATAGATCGCCTCGCCTTGCGGCCACGGTGCCACCAGGCGGTCCAGATAGCGCGATTCGAACTTGTGCGTGTCGCGCGCCAGCAGGCTCAGGTCGCCGATGCCATAGAGGCTGACGCCGGCGCGGAAAGCCCGGTGGAAGGCCAGCGCCGCGAGGGTGGTGAAACCACCGGCACTGCTGCCACGGATGGCCGCGCGCGCGCCGTCGACCAGACCCTGGGCGGCCAGCCAGCGCACGCCAGCGACGGCGTCCTCGACATCGACCACGCCCCAGTTGCCGTCCAGCCGGGCGCGGTAGGCGCGCCCGAAGCCCGTGCTGCCGCCGTAGTTGACATCCAGCACGGCAAAACCGCGGCTGGTCCAGAACTGCACCGCCAGGCGCAGGGTCGAGCTCGTCGCAGCCGTCGGCCCCCCATGATTGATCACGATCAGCGGTGGCTGCTGCTGCGCCGGACCGCGCACGGAAGCATGCCAGGGCGGGTAGAAGAAGGCATGCGTCGGCGCGCCGCCGCTACCAGGAAAGACGATCGCGCGCGGACGACTGAAATGGGCAGTGGCGCCGCGCGTGCCGGACAACATGCGGCTGGTGCCGTGGGCAAGGTCGACCTCGATCAGGCACTCGCTGCAATCCGGGGCACCGGCCAGGCACCAGGCGCGGTCCGCTCCCGGCTGCAGCGCCCGGAAATCCTCCCAGTCGCTCGCGAACGCCCGGAAGCTTGCGCTGACGGGGTCGACAATGCCCAGCTGCGCACGCCCTTCACTGCGCGCGATCGCCACCAGCGTGCCGGTGCTCGTGAAGCCGTAGCTGCGCATGCCGAATTCCCACTGCGGCGTGCCGAACTCGGCCGCCATCGGGCACAGCGCGCGCAGGCTGGCCGGCCGGCGTGCGTCCATTGCCGCGCCGAGTGCGGCGGCATCGATGCGGTAAAGGTTCCACCAGCCACTGTGGTCCGACACCAGGTGCAGTTCAGCGTCCGGCGACCAGGCTGGCTGGAAGATCGACTGCTCCGGCCCGGCACTCAGCAGCACGGGTTCGGCAAGGCCCTCGCTGCGCCATTCGGCGCACCACAGTTCGCTGGCATCCCACGGCATCGCCGGATGCTGCCAGCTCAGCCAGGCCAGCCAGCGCCCGTCCGGCGAGGGCGCCGGACTGCTGTAGAAGTCGGCACCCTGGGCAAGCACGCGCAGGGTGCCGCGCTGCGCGCCGTCGACGACGATCTCGACCAGCCGGTTGGCGGCCTCACGCCCGTCCTGCCGGTGGTCTTCGCACACGGCCAGCAGGCTGCCGCGGCCGCCACACCAGACCAGATCGGCAAAGCGCAGCCCGGCCGTCGCGATCAGGCACTGCGGCGTGACGCCCTCGAGCCCGCCGAGTTCGTGGACGCCGGCATCGCCGTCGTGGCAGAACCATACGCGCCGGCCGTCGCTGGCCAGCGCACCGCCACCATATTCGTGTACCCGGTTGCGCACATTCCACTCACCCGACAGCACGGTGAGGGGGCCACTCTCGCTGCCATCGGCAGCCAGACTGCACAGGCAGTTGCGCCCCTGGTCCAGCGGCCGCCCCTCGGTCCACCACAGGCGACCGGCCGCATGGTTCAGATTCCCCAGACGCACCGAGCCGGCCGCGACATCGGCAAGGCCAATATCCGAAGGCCAGGCGCCGAACGGCAACTGCGCCATGGCCGGCGCATTTGCGGCGTCCTTGGCAGGCTGGGCTGAAGCCGGCACGGAACCGGGGACACTGGACGGCTTGAAAGGCTTGGAGGGCATGGCGGCTATGCGCAGATTCGGCGACTTGGACTGGGTGGATGAACGGGACCTTACACGATCGCTGCGCCGGCCTGCCATGTATGGAACCGTCGCGCCGGACAATTTCGCTTGTCTGGCAGGCCACTGAATGGCATAAGCTGAACTCGCCCCTCAGGAACAACCAAACGGCGCCATGCCGCATTCCTTGCCATTCGAGCGATTAAGCGCTTACCTTCGCCTGCAGGCCCGCTTCCTGGTTCCGGCCGCGCTGATCCTCGCCCTGGTCTCGGCCATCCCGCCTTTTGCGCTGTTCCAAGCCCACGCTGCTGCAATGCTGCAGACGCACCTGCTGGTGGAACTGTTTTCCATCATCGTGTCGATGCTGATCGCGATTGTCGCCTGGCACGACTACCATCAAAGCGCTTCGAGCGACTCCGGTCTGCTGGTCGGGGGCTTCGTTGCCGTGGCCCTGATCGATCTGGCGCACGCGCTCACCTACGATGGCATGCCGCGCCTGATCATCGAGAACTCGACCCAGCGCGCATTGTTCTTCTGGCTGGCCGGACGCAGCCTGGCCGCCATCACGCTGCTGGTGCTGGCACTCGATCTCAGGCCCCTGTTTTCGCGCCTGACCTGGCTGGCAGCCGGCATCGCGCTTGCCGCGTTGGTCTTCGCGTGCGGAACGTGGTGGATCGATGTCATTCCGCCACTGTTCCTGCCTGGCCAGGGCCTCACCACGAACAAGCTCCTGTGGGAGTACGCCCTGGTTGGCACCGACGTGCTCATCGCCTTGCTGTTCGTGACCCGCACGTCATCACGCCCGCAGGGACAGCTGCACCTGTTCGCCAGCGCCTGCCTGATCATGGCCATGGGCGAACTGGTGTTCACCCACTACAAGAGCCCGTCCGACTTCCTCAACTCTTTCGGTCACGCCTACAAGATCGCCGCCTACGCCTTTCTCTACCAGGCGCTCTTCGTCTACGCCATCCGCGCCCCTTACCAGCGCCTGCAGACCAGCGAGGAGCGCTTCCGCAATCTCACCGACCTGTCGTCGGACTGGTTCTGGAAAATCGATCCGCAACTGCGTTTCACCGAGTTGTCGCCGGGATTCTCCTCGATCGCCGACACGCCCCAGCTCGGACTCCACCCCTGGGAACTGGCACCGCGCAACGGCCCGGACAGCGGCTGGGAGCAGTTCCGGCTGGCCTGCAGCGCCGGCCTGCCGGTACGCCAGCTGCGGCTGCCCTTCCTGGCGGCCGGCGGCGACGTGCTGTGGTTCTCGCTGTCGTCTTCGCCGGTCATGAGCGGCGAGACGCTGCTCGGCTTCCAGGGCGTGTGTACCGAGGTCACCGAACGGGTGCGCTACGAATACGAGATGGAACGGCTGGCATTCCGCGACGCGATGACCGGGCTGCCCAACCGCGTGATGCTGCAGGAGCGTCTTGCCATTGCCAGGGCCAGGCTCAATGGTGATGCCGGGCGCATCTCGCTGCTGCTGCTCAACATCGACAATTTCCGCGCTTTCAACGAGCTCGGCCATGCTGCCGGCGACGACGCGCTGCGCAAGATCGCGCTGCGGCTCTCCGGCGTCGTCACCGATCCCGACACCCTGGGACATCTGGGCGGCGACGAATTCGTCGCCCTGACCCTCAGCCACGAAGGCCGCAACCAGGCCCAGACACTGGCGTCGAACATGCTTGCTGCGCTGCGCCGTCCGATCGTGGTCGAGGGACGCGAATGCGATGTCACGGGGTCGATCGGGATCGCACATTATCCTGACGACGGCGACACGTTCGACAGTCTGCGCCGCTGCGCCGACGCCGCGATGCGCCAGGCCAAGGCGGCCGGCAAGGACACCTTCCGCCTGCACGATGACAGCACGCGCCGCGAGGCGTCAGACCGCCTGACCTTGCGCAATTCCCTGCGCCGCGCGATCGACCGCCACGAATTCGAACTCTACTACCAGCCGCAGTTCGACCTGCGCAGCGGCGCCATTGTCGGCGCCGAGGCGCTGATCCGCTGGAACCATCCGGAGCGCGGCTTCCTGTCCCCCTTCCATTTCATCGGCGCTGCCGAGGAGTTCGGGCTGATCATCCCGATCGGGCAGTGGGTGCTGCATGAGGCGTGCCGGCAGGGCGCCGAATGGGCTCACGCCGGCCTGCCGCCGGTTGCCATCGCGGTCAACTGTTCGGCGCTGCAGTTCAAGCGCGGCAGCCTGCAGGAAGACATCGTCAGTGCGCTGCACGACAGCGGCCTGCGGCCCGAGTGGCTGGAACTCGAACTCACCGAATCGATCCTGGCCGAGGATGCCGATCAGTTGCACGAGACGGTGCGCGCGATCAAGGCCATGGGCGTCCAACTGGCGATCGACGACTTCGGCACCGACTACTGCAATTTCCGCCTGCTGCGTCGCCTGGGGATCGGCAAGCTGAAAATCGACCAGAGCTTCGTACGCGACATCCTGGTCGACGAGAATGACGCCAACATCGTCACCACCATGATCCAGCTGGCCGCGCAGCTCGGCATGGCGGCCGTTGCCGAAGGCATCGAAGGCGCCCCGGTGGCTGATCGCCTGCGTGACCTGGGCTGTGCCCTGGGCCAGGGCTATCACCTCGGGCATCCGGTGCCGGCGGCAGTCTTTGCGGAGCTGCTGGGTGCCACCGTGACACGGCGCGACTGAAGCGCTCGCGCACCGCCAGGCCGCGGCCGCCGGCGTGCTGCCGGGCGATCGCCGAACCGCTTCAAGGCTGGTGTTCCGGTTCCGCTGGCGCCAGTTCCTTGAGGGCCTTCAGCGTATTCTCGATATGGCCTTCGGGCGCCATCGCCGAGTATTCGTAGCGGATCCGCCCGTCCTTGCCGATCAGGTAGGAAACGCGATTGGCGCGCCCGATCAGCGGCAGTTTGGCGTCGTAAGCCTTGATCACCGTGCTGTCCGGATCCGCTGCGACACGGAACTTGCCGGCGCATTCCTGTTGCGAGAAGCGCGCGATGGTGGCGACATCGTCATTGGACACACCGATCACGGTGGCGCCAAGGCGCTGGAACTCGGCGATCCGCCCGGCGAAGGTGTGCGCCTCGATATTGCATCCCGCCGTGAACGCCGCCGGAAAGAAGTACAGCACCACCGGCCCGCGCTTCAGCGCTTCGGCAAGCGAGAATGGCGCCACGCTGCCGGCCATGGCGGCCGGCAAGGTAAAGTCGGGCGCTGCCCCGCCCAGCGGAAGCGCCGCACCGGCACTCAGCGAGAGAGACAGCAGTGCCGCGCCGGCAGCGCAGCGTCGAGTCAGGCCTTGCAAACCTGCGTGATCCATCTTCGGCATGTCCTTGCTCCTTGGCGTCGACGGCACGCCGGTTCGGCATGCCCCAGTTCCACGCCAGCAATGGAGGCCGCAGCAGGCGCAAAGTTCCATGGCTTCCGTCGCTGCCGGCTTCGTGGCATGCTCCGCCTCCCGGCGTGTGCCGGACAGCCCGGATCGTCGACCATGGATGAGCAGCACGCGCGCGGCCTGGCCCTGCGCAAACAGGTGATGGGGGAGGACTTCGTCGAGCGCGCCTATGACAATGCCGACGAATTCGCGCTCGCCTTCCAGGACCTGGTCAGCCGCAATGCCTGGGGCGCGGTGTGGGATCGCGGCATCCTGGACCTGCGCACGCGTTCGCTGCTGACCCTGGGCATGCTGATTGCACTGGGCCGCACCCACGAGATCAAGGGCCATGTACGCGGCGCACTCAACAACGGTGCCAGCCGCGCCGACATCCGTGAAGTGCTGTTCCACAGCACGGTGTACTGCGGCTTCCCGCTGGCCGTCGATGCCTACCGCAGCATCAGGGAAGTGTTCGACAGTCTGCCGCCGGCAGAGGCCGAGGCGGCGGCAGATCCCGCTGCCTGAGTTGCGGCTTCAGAACAGCCCGGCGGGCATGCCGGCCAGGGTGGCAGGACCGGCCTCGATCTGGACGAACAGCGCTTCGACTTCCGGCAGCAGCCGCGCAAAGTAGAAACGCGCCGTGGCCAGCTTGGCCGTGTAGAAGGGATCGCCCTGCGTTTGCCGGCCAAGCGCGATGCGCGCCATCCGCGCCCATAGCCAGGCAAACACCAGATGCCCACAGATACGCAGGTAGTCGACAGCGGCTGCACCGACCTCCTCGGGCTCGCTGCGCGCGCGCGCGCCGATGGCTGCTGTCAGCGCCCCCAGCCGCTCGGCGAGGCGCCCCAGCGGCTGCGTGAATTCCTGCATGGCGGGCTCACCGGCGCACTCCGCCAGGAAAGCGCCCAGCTCACGCATCAGCGCGCCCAGCCGACGTCCGCCGTCGCCGAGCACCTTGCGTCCGAGCAGATCCAGCGCCTGCACGGCATTGGTGCCTTCGTAGATCATGTTGATGCGCGCGTCACGCACGAACTGCTCCATGCCCCATTCGGCAATGTAGCCGTGACCACCCAGCACCTGCAGGCAGTGCGAGGTGGCGATCCAGCCGTTGTCGGTCAGGAAGGCCTTCACGATCGGTGTCAGCAGGGCCACGCGCTCGGCTTCCTCGCTGCGTTCCTCGGCCGTTTCGGCGTGCAGGCTGCGGTCGATCGACAGGGCCGTCCACAGCAGGAGCGCGCGCCCGCCCTCGGCGAACGCACGCGCGCTCAGCAGCAGCCGGCGCACATCGGCATGCACCAGGATCGGATCGGCCGCCTGCGCAGGCGCCGCCGGCCCCGCCAGCGAGCGTCCCTGGGCGCGTTCGCGCGCGTAGGCCGCTGCATTCTGGTAGGCCACCTCGCTCAGGCCGACCGACTGCGCGCCAACGCCAAGACGCGCTGCATTCATCATCACGAACATCGCGGCCAGACCCTTGTTGGGCTCGCCGACCAGGGTGCCGATCGCATCCTGCAGCACCATCTGGCAGGTGGCATTGCCGTGGATGCCCATCTTGTGTTCCAGTCCGCCGCACCAGATGCCGTTGCGTGCGTCGGGCGTGCCGTCGGGTCCAGGCAGGAATTTCGGCACCACGAACAGCGAGATGCCACGCGAACCCGGTGGCGCATCCGCGATGCGTGCCAGCACCAGATGGACGATGTTGGCGGCCAGGTCGTGCTCCCCGGCTGAAATGAAGATCTTTTCGCCGTTCAGGCGCCAGCTGCCGTCCGCCAGCGGTTCGGCGCGGGTGCGCAGCAGACCGAGGTCGGTGCCGCAGTGCGATTCGGTCAGACACATGGTGCCGGTCCATTCTCCGCTCACCAGCTTCGGCAGGTACAGCGCGCGCTGCGCCGCCGTGCCGTGCGCATGCAGACAGTCATAGGCACCGTGGGACAGCCCCGGGTACATGGTCCAGGCCTGGGAGGCCGAATTGAGCATTTCATACAGGGCCTGGTTGATCGTGACTGGCAGACCCTGACCGCCAAAATCAGGATCGCAGCTCAGGCTCGGCCAGCCGCCAGCCACGTACTGGCGGTAAGCATCGGCGAAGCCCGTCGGTGTGGTCACCTGGTGCGAGGCCGGATCCAGCCGGCAGCCCTCACGGTCGCCCACGCGATTGAGCGGCGCGATCACCTCGGCGCAGAAGCGGCCCGCCTCGGCGAGCACCGCCTGCAGGGTGTCAGCGTCCAGGTCGGCGTGGGCCGGCATGGCCTTGAACGCGGTGCCGGCGTCGAGCATTTCATGCAGGACGAACTCCAGGTCACGCAGGGGCGGCAGGTAGCTTGGCATGGACAGGAACCTCTTTCAGGATGGTCGGGTGGCGCGCAGGGCGCGCATCATCAGGCGGAAGAACCAGGTCTGCGGCAGCAAGCGCTTGCACAGCCAGACCAGGCTTTCACGGCGATGGGTGGTGATCAGGAAGCGGCGGTGGCTGACGCCAGCGCGGATGGCCGCCGCGATGCGTGCGGCCGGCACCGTGGAATCGCCGACCAGGTGCTCGATGACGCGGCGCAGCTCGGGCGTCGCCGTGCGACTGGTGCGCGCCAGTCCGGTGCGGAAGAACGCCGGACACACCACCGACACGCCGATGCCACTGCCGTCGAGTTCGGCCTGCAGCACCTCCGACAGCGCGATGACACCCGCCTTGGTGGCGCAGTATGCCGCCATCCCGGGCGGATACAGCAACCCGGCCATCGAGGCGACGTTGACCACGTGACCCGCGCGCTGCGCGCGCATGGCCGGCAGGAACAGCCGGCAACCGCGCACCACGCCCAGCAGGTTGATCTGCACGATCCATTCCCAGTCGTCGGCGCTGCAGGCCTCGAGCGCGCCGGCAAGGGCCACGCCGGCATTGTTGACCAGCAGGTCGATGCGTCCCCACTCGGTCAGCACGCGATCGCGCGCGCCAGCGAGATCGTGCTCGCTGCGCACGTCCCCCGGCAGCACCAGCACGCGCGCATCGGCGTCGGGCCAGGCCGCTGCCAACCCTGCGTGGTCGCAGTCGAACACCGCCACCCGCCAGCCCGCGGCCAGGTACTGGCGCGCCAGTTCGCGCCCAAGACCACTGGCCGCACCGGTGATGAACGCCGTCTTTGGCTCCTGCCCGTCCACGACACCCGCCTCAAACGTTCGTTTGAATCGCTGGACTATACCGCAGCCAGCGTGGCGCTCCAAGCGACGCCTTGCCGCCCCTTGCGCTTCAGTTTGCGAGCCGGCTGCCGGACGAGGCGCGGACCACCAGCCGCGGATCCGGCAGCACTGGCACGGGTTTCCCGCCGACCCCGAGCAGACGGGCCAGCTCCAGCATGGCCACGCGTCCGTGGGCAATCGGATCGGTATGCACGGTGGTCAGCGGCGGCGTGCCGAATTCCGCCAGCGGAATGTCATCGTATCCGACCAGCGCCACGTCCTCCGGTATGCGCAGGCCGACCTCGCGCAGTGCACGCATGGCACCGAATGCAATGGTGTCGTTGCCGGCGAACAAGGCCGTGAAGCGCACCCCGCGCGCGAGCAGCCGCTGGGTGGCGTGGTAGCCGCTCCGGGCCGTGATTTCGCCGAACTCGAGCAGGTCCTCGCGCGGCGTGATGCCGGCGTCGCTCAGGGTGTTGCGCCAGCCGAGTTCGCGCTCGGCACCGGCGAAGTAGTCGCGGCCGGCAAAACCCACATAGGCAATGTCGCGATGGCCCAGATCGAGCAGGTGTCCGACCGCCAGGCGCGAAAAGGAACGCGTGTCCTGGCCCAGGGTATGGAAGGTATCGAGTTCGGGAACACCGGAGCCCAGCACCACCATCGGGATGCGTGCCGCCGCCAGACCCTGCAGGTGACCGATATGTGCCCGGTGCGGGTTGACCATGATCAGGCCGTCGATGCGGCGCGTGCGCACCAGGGTCACGAATCCGCTCGCCTGTTCATCGTCGTGCTGCGCGCTTTCAATCAGCAGCTTCAGGCCCAGGCCATGGCATTCGTCGTTGACGCTGGCCAGCAGTTGGGCCAGGAACTGGTCGTCATACAGGTGCTCGGTGCGCGGCACCACCATGGCCACCGTCCCGGTTGAACCGCTGGCCAAGGATTGCGCAGCGGCATTGGGTTGGTAGCCCAGTTCCTTGGCGACGCGCAACACTTTTGCGCGCGTGGCCTCGCTGATGCCTTTGTCGAGCACATTGTTCAGGACGAAGGAAACCGTGGTCCTGGAAACGCCGGCGGCGCGCGCAACCTGCGTGGAAGTCGCAGGCCGCCGGCTCGCTGCGCGCGCGGCCGGGTCTTCTTGATCAAAATCGCTCATGGCGCGGAAGTGCCTGCAGAATTGTAATTTTATGCAAAGCGTAGCCGGTGCCGGCACGCGACGCCAGCATTTCACCAGCGCATGATGTTACAGCGCGAGCACGCCGGCACGCGCGGCGGCACGGTAGAATCCCCCCAGCGGTGATCCCGCCCGAACCGAATTGCGAGGACCAGCAACAATGCCCACCCCCATCCCGGACGCCGATCCCTGGAAGGCCCTGAATTCTGCCCATGCGGCCATGGGCGCGCGGCGCACACGCGAGCTGTTCGATCTCGATGCAGCGCGTGCCACCCGCTTCAGCGCCGAAGCCGAAGGCATCCTGCTCGACTATTCCAAGCAGCCGATTGACGCCCAGGCCCTGAACGCGCTGTGCGCGCTGGCCGACGCCACGCAACTGGCCAACCGGCGCGAAGCCATGTTCACCGGCGCCGCCATCAACAGCACCGAAGGACGCGCCGTGCTGCACACCGCGCTGCGTGATCCGGAAGGCGCCCCCCTGCGGGTCAACGGCGAAGATGTGCGCGCGGCCGTCGGCGGCGAGCTCGAGCGCCTGTATGCCTTTGCGCATGCCTTGCGCCAGGGCGAGCTGCGCACCAATGACGGCGGCCGCTTCACCACCGTCGTCAACATCGGCATCGGCGGCTCCGACCTCGGCCCCAAGATGGTGGTGGAAGCGCTGGCCCCCTACGCCGACGCCGGCCTCGACTTCCATTTCATGTCGAATCCGGACAGCAACGAGGTGCTGGGTATCCTGGCGCGCATCGATCCGGCGCGCACCCTGTTCCTGGTGTCGTCCAAGACCTTCACCACCCAGGACACCCTGGCCAACTTCCGCACCGCGCTGGCCAGCATGTCGCGCACCCACGGCAGCGAAGCCGCCGCACTGGGGCACTTCTGCGCCATCACGGCCGCACCGGCAGCGGCCCAGGCGCTGGGCTTTGCCGAACAGCGGATTTTCGGTTTCCGCGACTGGGTCGGCGGCCGCTACTCGCTGTGGTCGGCCATCGGCCTGCCGATCATCCTGGCGATCGGTCCGCAACGCTTCGCCGAACTGCTGGCCGGCGCGCGCGCCATGGACCGGCATTTCCGCACCGCCCCCTGGGGCGCCAACCTGCCGGTGCTGCTGGCGCTGACCGGCATCTGGAATGCCAACGTGCTCGATGCGCGTACCCTGCTGATGGTGCCCTATGACGCACGCCTGGCTGCGCTGCCGGCCTACGTGCAACAGCTCGACATGGAAAGCAATGGCAAGGGGGTCGATCTGGCAGGACAGCCGCTGGCGCGTGCCTCCGGACCGGTGGTCTGGGGCAGCCTGGGCATCAATGGACAGCACGCCTTCTTCCAACTGGTGCACCAGGGCACCCAGCGCATACCGGTCGACTTCATCGGCGTGCTGCGCTCGCCGGATCAGGACGTCGAGCACCAGCGCATCGTGTTCTCCAACATGCTGGCGCAGGCCGAAGCGCTGATGTGCGGGCGCAGCCGTGACGAGGTGCGCCGCGAGATGCTGGCCGCCGGCATGGCGCCCGAGCGCGCGGAACTGCTGGCGGGGCACCGCAGCTTCCCGGGCGACATTCCTTCCAACACCCTGCTGATCGATGAGCTCAGTCCGACGCGCCTGGGCAGTCTGGTCGCTCTCTACGAGCACAAGGTGTTCGTGCAGGGGGTGATCTGGGGCATCAACTCGTTTGACCAGTGGGGCGTCGAACTGGGCAAGCAACTCGGCAAGACCATCTACCAGGAACTCTGCAGCCAGCCTGACCGGACCGCTCACGATCCCTCGACTCGTGCGCTGGTGGCACGGGTGCACGCTGCCTTGCAGTGAAGCGGCCACGCAAGCCCTCAACGGGGCAGGCCAGGCCAGGCAGCGCGCGCGCCGGGGCCGGCAGAAGCGCGCCGGCGAAGCCCGCTTCGCCGCAGCGCCCGCCAGGCCCGACACGCCGCAGCGGCAGCGATGACGGGCCGATGATGCCCGCCCACATCCCGGTTCCGGTGCGCGCGCGCGGCGCGCCGCGGGGTGCGGCCGGCGGCGCGCGCGACAGCGCCTCGCTG
>JAGWIJ010000169.1 GCA_028873535.1 Pseudomonadota bacterium | reverse complement strand
CAGGCGGCGCTGCACCATCTGTTCGGTGGCACGCACGTTGAGGGCGCGGTCGACCACGTCGAGCGCGGCCTCGGGCTGCTCGGTCAGCGGCAGGGCCAGCAGCGCGCGCGCATGTCCCATGTCGAGCGCACCTTCGGACAGCAGCGCGCGTACCGAGGGCTCGAGGTCGAGCAGGCGCAGCAGGTTGCTGACCGCGGCGCGCGAGCGCCCCACCGCGTGGGCGGCGCGTTCATGGGTCATGCCGAATTCGTCGAGCAGGCGTTGCAGGCCGGCGGCTTCTTCCAGCGGGTTGAGGTCCTCGCGCTGGATGTTCTCGATCAGCGCGACGGCCAGCGTGGCTTCGTCGGGGATTTCACGCACCAGCACCGGCACCTGCTCCAGACCGGCCAGGCGCGCAGCGCGCCAGCGGCGCTCGCCCGCGATGATCTCGTAGCGTTCCGGCGCCACCGGGCGCACCAGGATCGGCTGCAACAGACCTTGTTCGCGGATCGAAGCCGCCAGGGTCTCAAGCGCGGTCGGATCCATGTGGCTGCGCGGCTGGTAACGACCGGGCTGCAAGGCATCCAGCGCCAGGGTATGGGGGACATCGTCGGTGGGGGTGGATTCGCCGCCCGACAGCAGGGCGTCGAGACCCCGGCCAAGGCCTTTGGGCTTTGCCATGGTGGTGATACTCCTCAGGAAGCTTGGGGGTCCAGGCGTTGCAGCAGTTCGATGGCCAGATCCTGGTAGGCCTGGGCACCTTTGGAGGTGGCATCGTAGTGCAGCGCGGCCTTGCCGTGGCTGGGCGCTTCGGCCAGGCGCACGTTGCGCGGCACCACGGTGCGGTACAGCTTGGGCCCGAAATGGTGTTCGAGCTGGGCCGCCACCTGCTGGGCCAGCTGGTTGCGCGGGTCGAACATGGTGCGCAGCAGGCCTTCGATCTCGAGCTGGGGATTCAGGTGGTGGCGCACGCGCTTGATGGTCTGCACCAGATCGGACAGACCCTCCAGTGCGTAGTATTCGCACTGCATGGGGATCAGCACCTTGGAGGCCGCCGCCAGGCCGTTGACGGTCAGCATGTTGAGCGCCGGCGGACAGTCGATCAGCACCAGGTCGTACAGCTCGCCACACTCGCCCAGCGCGCGCCGCAACTGGAATTCGCGGTTGGGGAAATCGACCAGCTCGACCTCGGCGCCGGCCAGTTCGCGATTGGCCGGCAGCACGGCGTAGCCGCCGCTGGGCGAGGCCACGGCGGTCTCGGCGACGCTGGCCTGACCGAGCAGCACGTGGTAGACCGAGCGCCGCAGGTGCGCCTTGTCGACACCGCTGCCGGTGGTGGCATTGCCCTGGGGATCCAGATCGACCAGCAGCACGCGCTGATGGCGCGCCGCCAGACTGGCAGCGAGGTTGACCGCCGTGGTGGTCTTGCCCACCCCGCCCTTCTGGTTGGTGATGGCGAAAATCTTCACGCCGCCTCCTCGGGTTGGCCGGAGGTGGCGAAGCGCACTTCGATCAGGTGGCGGGTGGCGGCCAGCTGGGGCACGTCCACCGCGTGCACGGTGGTCGAAGCGTCGGCCGGCAGGCGCGCGATTTCCTCGTAAGGCACCAAGCCCTTCATGGCGATCAGGCGCCCCTTGGGGGCGACCAGGCGCGCGCCAACCTTGACGAAGTCGGGCAGGTCGGCGAAGGCGCGCGAAATCACCACATCGAAGCCCTGCCCTGCCACGACGTCCTCGGCGCGCACGCCCTGCACCTCGACATTGGACAGGTTGAGCTCGGCCTTGGCCTGGCGCAGGAAGGCCACCTTCTTCTGATTGGGTTCGACCAGGGTCACCTGCAGCTCCGGGCGCGCGATGGCCAGCGGAATGCCGGGCAGTCCGGCACCGGTGCCGATATCGACCAGGCGGTGGTCGGCCGCGCCCAGCGAGGGCAGCACGCTCAGGCTGTCGAGCAGGTGCTGGGTGACCATGCGCTCGCGCTCACGGATCGCCGTCAGATTGATGGTGCGGTTCCACTTTTCGAGCAGCACCAGATAGTCGAGCAGCGCCTCGCTGGCGCCTTCGGGCAGTTCGCACGCCAGCGCGTGCAGGCCTTGCTGGAGCAGTTCGGCAGTCTTCATGCAGCGTGTTCCCCTTGATCGTCCTTGTCGGTGGTCGCAGCCAGCAGGCCACGGCGGCGCAGGTGCACCAGCAGCAGGGCGATGGCGGCCGGCGTGACGCCGGACACGCGCCCGGCCTGACCCAGCGTGGCCGGACGCGCACGCTGCAGCTTCTGTTCGACCTCGCGCGACAGCCCGCCCACGCCGGCATAGTCGAAATCATCCGGAATCGCGGCATCTTCGTAGCGGCGCTCGCGCGCCACCTCGTCGACCTGGCGCGCGATGTAGCCGGCGTACTTGATCTCGACCTCGACCTGCTCGGCCACGTCGGCGGCCACCCGGCCCCGCGTGAAGGGCTGGAGTGCCGTCGCCAGGCTGGCATGGCTGAGTTCGGGGCGACGCAGCAACTCCAGCACGGTGGCCTCGCGCTCCAGCGGCTTGCCGAGTAAGGCTTCAAGGGCCTGCGCTTCGGCGCTGTTGGGCCGGATGCGCCAGGCGGCCAGACGTTGCTGTTCGGCCACCACGGCACCCTGTTTGGTCTGGAAGGCACGCCAGCGCATGGTGTCGACCAGGCCCAGCGAGCGGCCGATTTCGGTCAGACGCGCGTCGGCGTTGTCCTCGCGCAGCGCCAGCCGGTATTCGGCGCGGCTGGTGAACATGCGGTAGGGCTCGGTGACGCCGCGCGTGGTCAGATCGTCGACCATCACACCCAGGTAGGCCTCGTGACGGCGCGGCCACCACTCGGGCTCTGCGCGCACCTGGCGCGCGGCATTGATGCCGGCCAGCAGGCCCTGCGCAGCGGCTTCTTCGTAGCCGGTGGTTCCATTGATCTGACCCGCGAAGAACAGTCCGGGGATGGCTTGGGTCTCCAGCGTTGGACGCAGTGCGCGCGGGTCGAAGTAGTCGTATTCGATGGCGTAGCCGGGGCGCAGGATGCGTGCGCTTTCCAGCCCGGGAATCGAGCGCACCAGATTCCATTGCACGTCCAGCGGCAGGCTGGTGGAGATGCCGTTGGGGTAGACCTCGTGGGTATCCAGCCCTTCGGGCTCGAGGAAGATCTGGTGGCTGTCGCGATCGGCAAAGCGATGGATCTTGTCTTCGATGGAGGGGCAGTAGCGCGGCCCTACCCCTTCGATGACGCCGGTGTACATGGGCGAACGATCCAGGCCAGAGCGGATGATGTCGTGGGTGTGCGCATTGGTGTGGGTGATCCAGCACGGCACCTGACGCGGGTGCATGGCACGGTTGCCGAGGAAGGAGAACACCGGTTCCGGCGTGTCGCCGGGTTGCGCCTGCAGGCGGCTGTAGTCGATGCTGCGGCCATCCAGACGCGGCGGCGTGCCGGTCTTGAGGCGGCCCACCGGCAGCTTGAGTTCACGCAGGCGCTGCGCCAGCGCGATCGAAGGCGCATCACCCACACGTCCGCCGGCGCTTTGCTGCAGGCCGACGTGGATGACGCCGCCCAGAAAAGTACCGGTGGTCAGCACCACGGCACGTGCATGGATATCGAGCCCCTGCAGCGTGCGCACTCCGGCCACCCGGCCCGCCTGCAGGATCAGGTCTTCCACGCTGTCCTGCAGCAGCGCCAGGTTTTCCTGGGCTTCGAGGCGCGCGCGGATGGCGCGCCGATACAGCACACGATCGGCCTGGGCGCGCGTGGCGCGCACCGCCGGTCCCTTGCGCGCATTCAAGGTACGGAACTGGATGCCGGCCATGTCGGCGGCCAAGCCCATGGCGCCGCCCAGGGCGTCGACTTCCTTGACCAGATGGCCCTTGCCGATGCCGCCGATCGAGGGATTGCAGGACATCTGTCCCAGCGCCTCCAGGTTCTGGGTCACCAGCAAGGTGGGGCGGCCCATACGGGCGGCCGCCAGGGCGGCTTCGGTGCCGGCGTGGCCGCCACCAATGACGATGACTTCAAAGGAGTCCGGATAGATCATGACCGACTCGATGGGCGTTGGCGTTGTTCGGGGCGACGTGCGGGAAGGGCCGCCGGGGGTTTGCGCTGTGGGGCAAACCCGCTGCCGGCTGGACGGAGAGCAGCGGATCGTTATTCTACTGCAGCGCGCGGGCTTGTTCTAGAAAAGGCCCTGCGGCGACGCACAATTTTTGTTGGGATTGTTTCACGTGAAACATGCGCCTCGTCCTTGATGGGCCGGGCAGGAGCGCGGCGAGTGATCGGCCGCGCGATGTTTCACGTGAAACATGGCCGCCGCGTGTCGTGTTTCACGTGAAACATTTGCCCCTCTTCGCCCTCCGGCTGCATCCGCCCCCTGCCCTGCCAAGCCGTCAAAGCGGCGCGTCATCCTTGGCCACCAGGCTGCACGCCAGGCGATCCAGCGCCATCCCCGCCGCTGCAATCTGCAGCTCGGCCTGCACGCGCCAGTCTTCGATACGCTCGCCAGCGGTCAGCGGCCGACCGCCCGCGAACGATCCCAGGCGCGCACCACAGGGCTGTCCGATGCCCTCGGCGATGGCCGCAATGGTCTCGTCGACGTGCGCATAGTTGCGATCCAGACCCACGTTGGCCACCCAACCCGCCAGCGGAATGCCGCGCGCCGCAAGCACCTCGGCGGTGAGCAGGGCATGGTTGATGCAGCCAAGACGGATCCCCACCACCAGCAGCGCCGGCCAACCCAGATCGCGCGCCAGATGCGAGGTGTCGTAGCCCGGCACCAGGGGCACGCGCAAACCGCCCACGCCCTCCACCACAGCAAAGTCGCCCAGCGCAGCGGCCGCCAGCGTATCCCGCACCAGCCGCTCGGGATCCAGGCGCACCTGTTCCATGTCCGCCGCAAACAAGGGCGCCGCCGGGAAGCGCAGGCGGTAGCAGCTGCGCACTTCGGGCGCCAGCGGCACGCCGCCGGCCATCACGATGCGCTCCAGGTCTTCCCACACGCCGGCGGCATGCACCTCGGTCTGCCCCAGATCCACACCCTCGACCCAGCCACTCACCAC
>JAGWIJ010000168.1 GCA_028873535.1 Pseudomonadota bacterium | reverse complement strand
AGCAGCGCCCGCAGGCGCCGCCAGCGTGGCGGGCACCGCTTCGATGGCGGGCATGTGCAGCGGCGCCTGGGTGATGGCGGCAACCTCGCGCGCCAGGCCCTTGAGCGACAGGCAGTCACCACGATTGGGCGTGAGCTTGAGCTCGAAGACACGATCGTCCAGATCGAGGTAGTCGCGGATCGAGGTGCCCACCGGCGCATCGTCCGGCAGCACCAGCAGGCCATCGCTCTCCTCGCTGATGCCAAGCTCCTTGGCCGAGCACAGCATGCCGTGCGACACGATGCCGCGCACCTTGGCCTCGCGGATCTCGATGCCGGGCAGCGTGGCGCCGACCAGCGCACACGGCACCTTGAGGCCGACGGCCACATTGGGCGCACCGCACACGATCTGCAGCGCGCTGGCGCCGGCTTCGGCCTGCACCGTGCACAGCTTGAGACGGTCGGCCTGGGGATGGGGTTCGCAGCTCAGCACCTGGGCCACCACCACGCGTGCAAACGGCGGCGCGACGGGCTCGATGCCCTCGACTTCCAGGCCGCCCATGGTGAGCAGGTGCGACAGGTCGGCGTCGTTCTGGCGGCTGTCGACGACTTGGTCGAGCCAGTGGCGGGACAGTTTCATCGTGCTCCCTCGCGGAACTGCGCCAGGAAGCGCAAATCGTTTTCGAAGAACAGGCGCAGGTCGTTGACGCCATAGCGCAGCATCGCCAGACGCTCGACGCCCAGGCCGAAGGCGAAACCGACAAAGCGCTCGGTGTCGATGCCGAGCGGGCTCAGCACATTGGGGTGGACCATGCCGCAGCCCAGCACCTCCAGCCAGCCGGTATGCGAGCACACGCGGCAGCCGGCGCCACCACAGGCAACACAGCCGATGTCCATTTCGGCCGAAGGCTCGGTGAAGGGGAAGAAGCTGGGACGGAAGCGCGCGCGCAGCGCGTCCTGCTCGAAAAAGGCGCGCATGAAATCGACCAGCACGCCCTTGAGGCCGGCGAAGGACACGTCCTCGTCCACCCACAGGCCTTCCACCTGGTGGAACATGGGCGTGTGGGTCATGTCGGAATCGCAGCGGTAGACACGGCCCGGCACCACCACCTTGGCCGGACAGGGGTGGGTTTCCAGGTAGCGCACCTGCATGGGCGACGTGTGGGTGCGCAGCACATCCGACGGCCCGACGTAGAAGGTGTCGTGCATGGCACGCGCCGGATGGTTGGCCGGGATGTTGAGCGCGGTGAAGTTGTAGTGGTCGGACTCGATTTCCGGTCCGTCGGCCACGTCGAAGCCGATGGAGTGGAAGAGCTCGGTAATGCGCGCCAGCGTGCGCGTGACCGGGTGCAGGCCGGCACTGCCCTGGCCGCGGCCAGGCAGCGTCACGTCCAAGGCCTCGGCCGCCAGGCGGCGCTCCAGTTCGCGACGCGCAATGGCGTCACGGCGCCCCTGCAGGGCTGCCTCCACCTGCTGCTTGGCTTCGTTGATGCGTGCGCCGGCGGCCGGGCGCTCGGCGGCATCGAGCTTGCCGAGCTGCTTGAGCAGTTCGGTAAGCGAGCCGCTCTTGCCCAGGTAACGGGCCTTGACCTCTTCCAGCAGCGCCGGATCGTCGATCGCCGCCATGGCATTCACCGCTTCGGCGGCAATCAGGTGGGGGTCTTGCATGCTTGCAGGATCCTTCAAAAAAAACGCGGGCCCTGGGGGCCCGCGTGGTGTGCCGTGGTCAGGTCCGACGCCGGGCGCCGGGTGCCTGGCACCCGAACGTCAGGCGCTGATCGCCGCCAGGGTGGACTTGGCGGTCTCGACCAGCTGGACGAATGCCGGCTTGTCGAAAATGGCCATGTCGGACAGCACCTTGCGATCGATCTCGATGCCCGACTTCTTGATGCCGTTCATGAACACGCTGTAGGTCATTCCGAGCTCACGCGCCGCTGCGTTGATACGCGCGATCCACAGGTTACGGAAGTCACGCTTGCGCGCGCGGCGATCGCGGTAGGCATATTGCCCCGCCTTCATCACCGCTTCCTTGGCGATCCGATAGACGTTTTTCCGGCGGCCGCGGTATCCCTTGGCCTGCTCGAGAATCTTGTGGTGACGGGCGCGCGCCGTTACTCCGCGTTTGACTCTTGGCATCGCGTCCTCCTATCAGGCGTACGGCAACATGCGTCGCACCGCGACGATGTTGGTTTCGTGGATCTCGGCCGAACCGCGCAGCTGGCGCTTGTTCTTGGTCGTCTTCTTGGTGAGGATGTGGCGCTTGAACGCCTGCGAGCGCTTGATGCTGCCCGATCCACGCGCCTTGAAGCGCTTGGCGGCACCGCTCTTGGTCTTCATCTTGGGCATGACTGCTCCTGTTTTAAACCGCGTCGGGTGAGGGAAGGAATCCCTGCTTGCACGACCCGAACACGCCTTGTTCCGATGGACCGTTCGGCCCATCGCGGCTTCATCACCTTTGCGCAGCGCGCAGACAGGCTGCACGTGCGAACGGCGAAACCCAGCACTCTACTCGAAATCAGGCCGCAATTCAATGCGCTGCAGCACCGCAGCGACACCGCGCTGCGTCGGCACCCCTGAAAATGCCAACGGCCACGGCTGACGCCGTGGCCGTTGCTGCCAGACGGAACGCCCCGATCAGGCGGTGGGCTTGGCCGTGGCCGGACGCACCTGCACCATCTTGGGTGCCACCGGCGCCGGAGCGGCTTCCACCACCTCGACGGCCGGGCTGTCGTCATCGGCCCTGCTGCCCTTGGGCTTTTCGATCTTTTCGGGCTTCTTCTTGGGCGCCAGCACCATGATCATCTGGCGTCCTTCCATCTTGGGAAACTGCTCGACCACGCCATGACCGGCCAGATCGGCCTCGACGCGCTTGAGCAGGTTGTAGCCAAGCTCCTGATGAGAAAGTTCGCGACCCCGGAACCGCAGGGTGACCTTGGTCTTGTCGCCTTCCTCGAGGAAACGGATCAGATTGCGCACCTTGATGGCGTAGTCGCCGTCATCGGTGCCCGGCCGGAATTTGACTTCCTTGACCTGGATCTGCTTCTGCTTGACCTTGGCTTCATGCTGCCGCTTGGCTTCGCGGTATTTGAACTTGCCGTAGTCCATCAGCCGGCAGACCGGCGGTTTGGCAGTTGGCGCGATTTCCACCAGATCGACTTCGAGCGCTTCGGCCTGCCGCACCGCCTCGCTCAGACTCACGATCCCCAGGGGTTCGCTTTCCATTCCCACCAGCCGCACTTCGGGAGCGTTGATCTCCCCATTGACCCGTACTTCCTTCTTGTCAGAAATAGCTTTAGCTCCAGTTGATTTTGATAACGGCGAAACCCGTGGCCACCGCTGCAGCGGTGCGTGACGGGAGACTCGCCGAGTTTCAGGCCTGCTGCACGCCGGACCTTGCCGTCACGCCTTCGTGAAGCAGGTTCATGAAGGCATCGAGCGACATCTGTCCGAGATCCTTGCCGGCGCGGTCGCGTACGGCCACCAGACCGGCGGCCATTTCCTTGTCACCAAGGACGACCTGATATGGCAGCTTTTGCAGGCTATGCTCCCTGATCTTATAGCCAATCTTCTCATTTCTCAAGTCGATTTCAGCGCGGAAGCCGGCCGCCTTGAGATCGAGGGCAATGCGCTGCGCGTAATCGGCCTGGCCTTCGGAGATGTTCATCACCACCAGCTGGACTGGCGCCAGCCACAGCGGCAATGCGCCCGCATAGTGCTCGATCAGGATGCCGATGAAGCGCTCGAGCGAACCCAGGATGGCCCGGTGCAGCATGACCGGCACCTTGCGCACGTTGTCCTCGGCCACATATTCGGCATCGAGACGGCCCGGCATCGAGAAATCGGCCTGGATGGTGCCGCACTGCCAGGTCCGGCCGATGCTGTCGCGCAGGTGGAACTCGATCTTGGGACCGTAGAAGGCGCCCTCGCCTGCCAGCACCTCGAACTCGACACCGGCCGCGCGCAGCGCCAGGTCGAGTGCCTGCTCGGCGCGGTCCCAGGTCTCGTCGGAGCCGACGCGCTGCTCGGGACGCGTGGCGAGCTTGTACTGGATCTCGGTGAAGCCGAAATCGGTATAGACCCGGCGCAGCAGCTGGATGAAGTCCGACACTTCCGCCTGGATCTGGTCCTCGGTGCAGAAGATGTGGCCGTCGTCCTGGGTGAAGCCGCGCACGCGCATCACGCCGTGCAGCGCGCCCGAGGGCTCGTTGCGGTGGCAGGCGCCGAATTCGCCGTAGCGCAGCGGCAGCTCGCGATAGCTGCGCACGCCCTGGTTGAAGATCTGCACGTGGCCGGGGCAGTTCATCGGCTTGATCGCGAAGTCGCGCTGCTCGGACTCGGTGGTGAACATGTTCTTGTGGAAGTTGTCCCAGTGGCCGGACTTCTCCCACAGGCTGCGGTCGAGGATCTGCGGGCAGCGCACTTCCTGGTAGCCGTTGTCGCGGTAGACGCGACGCATGTACTGCTCCACTTCCTGCCACAGCGCCCAGCCCTTGGGGTGCCAGAAGATCATGCCGGGCGCGTCATCCTGCAGGTGGAACAGGTCGAGCTGGCGCGCCAGCCGGCGGTGATCGCGTTTCTCGGCCTCCTCCAGACGCGTGAGGTAGGCGTCCTGGTCTTCCTTGCTGGCCCAGGCGGTACCGTACACCCGCTGCAGCATCTCGTTCTTGCTGTCGCCACGCCAGTAGGCGCCGGCCACGCGCATGAGCTTGAACACCTTGAGCTTGCCCGTGGCCGGCACGTGCGGTCCACGGCACAGGTCGATGAAATCGCCCTGGCGGTAAAGCGACAGCGTTTCGTTGCTGGGGATGCTTTCGATGATCTCGGCCTTGTAGGCCTCGCCCAGGCCCTTGAAAAAGGCCACCGCCTGGTCACGCGCCATCACCTCACGCTGCACTGGCAGGTCGCGCTTGACGATCTCGGCCATGCGCTTTTCGATCGCAGCCAGATCCTCGGTGCTGAAGGGGCGCGGCGCCGCGAAGTCGTAGTAGAAGCCGTTGTCGATCACCGGGCCGATGGTCACCTGCACGTCCGGGAACAGTTCCTTGACCGCATGCGCCAGCAGG
>JAGWIJ010000046.1 GCA_028873535.1 Pseudomonadota bacterium | reverse complement strand
CGTTCAGCAGCATGGCGCAGACGCTGGTGCAGCTCAACGCGGACCCGCGGATCCGCGGACGCGTGATCGGTCTCTACAGCATGGCTGCGCAGGGATTGCGCGCCTTCAGCGGCATTACCGTCGGCGTGGCCGGCGCACTGGTAGGCGTGCACCTGTCGCTGGCGGGCGCTGCCGCCGCCACGTTCGTAGTCACCGCGGGTCTGTGGCTGAGCCATCCCCGCTGGCACCGGCAGGGCGGCTGACCACAGCGGCGCGGGCGCCGCCGGGCAGCGCTGTGCGCGCTCAGGCTTCGAGCGCGTTGCGCAGCGCCAGCAGCCCCAGCACCACGAACAGCACGCAGGCCACCCGATGCACCGTGCGCGGCGACAGGCGGTCGGCGTAGCGATGGCCGAGCCAGATCACCGGCACGTTGGCGGCCAGCATGCCCAGCGTGGTGCCCGCGACCACCGGCAGGAAATCGCGAAAGCGCGCCGCCAGCATGACCGTGGCGATCTGGGTCTTGTCCCCCATCTCGGCCAGGAAGAAGGCCACCACCGTGGCCATGAATACGCTGCCGTAGGTCGCCACCGCGGCGACAGCGTCGTCATCATCGTCGAGCCGGTCCGGCACCAGGATCCACGCCGCCATCAGCAGGAAGGAACCCACCACCAGCCACGCCAGCACCCTGGGCGCGAGCAGTTGCGCCAGCCAGACGCCCAGCGCGCCGGCGCCGGCGTGACTCGCCAGCGTGGCCACCAGCACGCCGGCCACGATCGGCAGCGGACGCCGGTAGCGCGCCGCCAGCACCAGTGACAACAGCTGGGTCTTGTCCCCCACTTCCGCCAGGGCCACCGCACCGGTGGACACCAGGAGTGCCTGCAGCATGACGTTCTCCTTTTCACCATGATAGTGGTATCGTCGCTTCCCTGCCTGCAGGACGGCAGCTCGCCAGCAACAGCCCGTCAGGAGGACCGCGATGAACCACGAACCTTTGACCGACGCCGAGCTCGACCGGCTCGACGCCTTCCTCGCCGGCATCGGCGACACCGCCATGACCCTGGAGGAAATGGATGGCTACTTCGCGGCACTGATCTGCGGCCCGGAGCTGGTCACCCCCATGGAAGCGCTGGCGGGCGTGTGTGGCGAGGGTCATGCCTTCGAGAGCATCGCCGAGGCGGAAGAGGTCACCGCCCTGCTCATGCGTCACTGGAACATCATCGCCGACACGCTGGCACAGGCACTCACCGACGACGAGGTCTGCTACTGGCCCCTGCTCTATCAGGACGAGGACGGCAAAGCCAGTGGCAATGACTGGGCGATCGGATTCATGGAAGGCGTCGACGAGCACCCCGGCAGCTGGGATGCGCTGTTCGACGACGACGACGAAGCCCAGGCGCTGGTGCCGATGCTGACGCTCGCGCACGAGCACGATCCCGATCCCGAGATGCGCCCGGCACCGATCGACGACGAGCAGCGCGCTGAACTGCTGGAATGGATGGCAGCGGGTCTGGTCGACGCCTACAGCTACTTCGCCGAGGACCGCATGCCGCCCGTGGCGCAGGTGCGCCGCGAAGGCCCCAAGGTCGGACGCAACGAACTCTGCCCCTGTGGCAGCGGACGCAAGTTCAAGCAGTGCTGCGGCGCCGGGAATACCACCTTGCAGTGAAACCGGACGGCGGGTCCGGCGCGGATCCGCAGGCCACGCCACCAGGAGCTGACATGGCAGGACCGATCGAGCACGTCGTCGTCATCGTCAAGGAAAACCACACCTTCGACAATTACTTCGGCGGCTTTCCCGGCGCTGCCGGACAGGCGCAGCCGCCGGCACCCGACCCGTCGCCGGATCCCCGCCACGACCATGTCGCGTGGCTGGCACGCGCGCACGGTGCGGTGCATGAGGGATACGGCCCCAAGGACATTCCCGCCTATTGGGCACTCGCGCAGCAGTACGCGCTGTGCGACAACTATTTCACCGATGTGGCGAGCCAGTCCGAGCCCAACCACCTGTTCCTGATCGCGGCCAACTCGCCGGTCATCGACAACTCCAGCCGCGCACGCGCGAGCTACCAGCCGCTGCCGCCGTATGACATGCCGAGCCTGCCGCAGGCGCTCGAGCACGCCGGCCGCCAGTGGCGCAACTACGCCGACGCCCACGAGTCCTACTTTGACAACATCGCCGCGCTCAAGGGCAGCACGTCGAGCGTGCCGTCGAGCCACTTCGATGCCGACGTCGCGCGCGGCTTCCTGCCGGACGTGTGCTGGCTGTATGCGTCCGGCGGCCTCAGCGAACACCCGGGCGACCGCAAGGGTGACCAGCCGGTGAGTGCCGGCGCGCAGTGGACCATGGACCGCGTGCTGGCCGTGGCCAACAGCGCGCTGTGGCCCAAGACCGCCATCATCATCACCTGGGACGACTGGGGCGGCTGGCACGACCACGTCGTGCCGCCGGAGGTGCAGAACTGGAGCGGCAGCGGGCCGCAGGGTTATGCCGGTTCGCAGTTCCGCTACGGACAGCGCGTGCCCTGCCTGGTCGTCAGCCCCTGGGCCAAGGCAGGCCTGATCAACCACGACATGTTCTCGCACGCCAGCGTGGTCAAGTTCTGCCTGCGCCTGTTCGGCCTGCCGGCGTGGAACGTGCCGGCGCTGCAGCCCGGTGACCGCTCGGGCGACCTGTTCAGCTGTTTCGATTTCAAGGCCCCGCCACGCCTGGCCGTGCCGCGTTCGACGCCGGCCTGAGGCCGGCCGCAGCGGCGATCCCGGTACAGCCGGATCGCGGCCGGCAGGACTCAGCCGCCGGCGATCGCGCCCACCACCAGCAGGGGCGCCCGCCCCTCGCACACCGCTTCGGGCAGGCGCTGATCGGCGTCGGCGAAGGACAGGTCCTGGCCATCGGCGAACAGCCGCAGCAAGGGCCGCCGGCGCGCGCTGACGCGGTCGCGGATGGCGCCGCACAGCATGGGATAGCGCCGTTCGATGGCATCGAGCACCGCACCCAGCGTGACCGGTGGCGGCACTTCCAGCATCATCTCGCCGTGCACGCGCGCCAGGGCACGCAGCTGGCCGGGGACCAGCACCCGGATCACGGCAGGACCTGCGCTTCCACCGCCAGCACCGGGGGCAGATCGCGCACCGCCGCCATCCAGCTGTCACCGCCATCGGCCGAGGCGTACACCTGTCCGCCGGTGGTGCCGAAGTACACGCCGCAGGGCTCCAGGCTGTCCACCGCAAAAGCGTTGCGCAGCACGTTGACGTAGCAGTCCTGCTGCGGCAGCCCGCGGCCGAGCGGCTCCCAGTGTCCGCCGCCGCTGCGGCTGCGGTACACGCGCAGACAGCTTTCCGGCGGATAGTGTTCGCCGTCGCTTTTGATCGGCACCACGTACACGGTGTCGGGCTCGTGCGCGTGCACGGCGATCGGAAAGCCGAAATCCGACGGCAGGTCGCCGCTGATTTCCTGCCAGTGGCCGCCGCCATCGTCGCTGCGCATGACATCCCAGTGCTTCTGCATGAACAGCACCTGCGGCCGCGCCGGATGCATGGCGATGCTGTGCACGCAGTGGCCGATCTCGGCCTGGGGGTCGGGCAGGAAATTCGACACCAGGCCACGGTTCACCGCCTCCCAGCTGGCGCCGCCGTCGTCGCTGCGGAATGCGCCCGCCGCCGAGATGGCCGCGAACAGGCGTCCCGGCTGACCGGGATCCTGCACCAGGGTGTGCAGACACAGGCCGCCGGCGCCCGGCGCCCATTGCGCGGCGCTCGCGTGCCGGCGCAGGGCGTCGAGTTCATGCCAGGAATGCCCGCCGTCGCTGCTGCGGAACAGCGCAGCGTCCTGGGTGCCGGCGTACACGACATCCGGATCGGCCGGCGTCGGGGACAGATGCCAGACTCGCGTGAACTCGAAGTCCTTGGCGCTGCCGTCGTACATCAGGTGGGTGCCGGCCGGCGCGCGGAAGGTGAAGGCATTGTCGACCGGCTGCCAGCTGCGTCCGCCGTCGTCCGAACGCTGCATCTGCTGGCCGAACCAGCCCGAGGATTGCGAGGCGTAGAGGCGATCCGGATCGGCGGGCGAGCCCGCCACGTGATAGATCTCCCAGCCGCCGAAATGCGGGCCGTCGACGCGCCACTGCCGGCGCGTGCCGTCGGCGGTGAGGATGAACGCACCCTTGCGGGTGCCGACGAGCAGACGGACGGTGGCCATGGCGGGGCTCCTCCCGGTGGACTTACTTCAGCTGATCGACATCCCGCACCGCGCCGGTATCGGCGCTGGTGGTCAGCGCCGCATAGGCTCGCAGCGCCGCGCTCACCGGACGCACGCGCGCACGCGGCTTCCAGGCCTGCTCACCGCGCGCTTCCTCGTCGGCACGGCGGCGCGCCAGCTCGGCCTCGCTCACAGCCAGCTCGATGCGGCGGTTCGGGATGTCGATATCGATGGTGTCGCCGTCCTTGACCAGGCCGATGGCGCCGCCCATGGCGGCTTCCGGGCTGGCGTGGCCGATCGACAGGCCCGAAGTGCCACCCGAGAAACGGCCGTCGGTGAGCAGCGCACAGGCCTTGCCCAGGCCTTTGCTTTTCAGGTAGCTGGTGGGGTAGAGCATTTCCTGCATGCCCGGGCCGCCCTTGGGGCCTTCGAAGCGGATCACCACCACATCGCCCGCCTTGACGCGGTCGGCCAGGATCGCCTCGACGGCGTCTTCCTGGCTCTCGAACACGCGCGCCGTGCCGCTGAACTTGAGGATCGAGTCGTCCACGCCGGCAGTCTTGACGATGCAGCCCTTGGCGGCGATGTTGCCGTACAGCACGGCCAGACCGCCATCGGCCGAGAAGGCGTGGGCGGCATCGCGCAGCACGCCGGCGCTGCGGTCCAGGTCCAGTTCGGCATAGCGGCGTTCCTGCGAGAAGGCCACCTGGGTCGGCACGCCGCCCGGCGCGGCGCGATAGAACTCCAGCACCTCGGCGCGCGTGGTGCGCGTGACGTCGTAGTGCGCCAGCGCCTCGCCCAGGGTCGGCGTATGCACGGTGGGCAGGCCGCGATTGATCAGGCCGGCTCGGTCGAGTTCGGCCAGGATGGCCATGATGCCGCCCGCGCGATGCACGTCTTCCATGTGCACATCGGACTTGGCCGGGGCCACCTTGCAAATGCACGGCACGCGCCGCGAGATGCGGTCGATGTCCTGCATGGTGAAGGGCACCTCGGCCTCGTGCGCCGCCGCCAGCAGGTGCAGCACGGTATTGGTCGATCCGCCCATGGCCACGTCGAGGCTCATGGCGTTCTCGAAGGCCGCGAAACTGGCGATCGAGCGCGGCAGCGCGCTGGCGTCGTCCTGCTCGTACCAGCGGCGCGCCAGTTCGACCACCAGACGGCCGGCCCCCAGGAACAGCTTGCGGCGATCGGCGTGGGTGGCCAGGATGGAACCGTTGCCCGGCAGCGCCAGACCCAGTGCCTCGACCAGGCAGTTCATCGAATTGGCGGTGAACATGCCCGAGCACGAGCCGCAGGTCGGACAGGCCGAGCGCTCGTAGGCTTCGGTCTCGGCATCGCTGCTGGCGGGATCGGCCGCCTTGACCATGGCATCGATCAGGTCGACCGCGTGCTCCTGGTCCTCCCATTTGACCTTGCCGGCCTCCATCGGGCCGCCCGACACGAACACCGTGGGGATGTTGAGGCGCAGCGCCGCCATCAGCATGCCCGGCGTGATCTTGTCGCAATTGGAGATGCACACCAGCGCATCGGCGCAATGCGCATTGACCATGTATTCGACGGAATCGGCGATCAGCTCGCGCGAAGGCAGCGAGTACAGCATGCCGCCATGCCCCATGGCGATGCCGTCGTCGACGGCGATGGTGTTGAATTCCTTGGCCACGCCCCCCGCGCGCTCGACCTCGCGCGCCACCAGCTGGCCCAGGTCCTGCAGGTGCACGTGGCCCGGCACGAACTGGGTGAAGCTGTTGGCGATGGCGATGATCGGCTTGCCGAAATCGCCATCCTTCATGCCGGTAGCGCGCCACAGGGCGCGCGCGCCGGCCATGTTGCGACCGTGGGTGGTGGTTCTGGAGCGGTAGGTTGGCATGGTTGCGCAGACAAATAGGGTTGTGGAAGCCGGGCCCTGCGGCCTGGCGGACCGTCGGCAATCGCCTGTCCAGGTCCGGTCAACCTCTCATGTTCCACCACTGCGCTGATGCCGGCAAGCGGTGCCGCCCCCCCCGTGAGGACATTTCTGCTTTGGTTTGACCGCGGTACCGCAACCACCTTAGGTGCGTGCCCGCATATCGAGTGCACCGGCGTGCTTCTAGGCTGAAAGCTGGAGGTTGTCTCCAGAAGACCAACGGAGGATTGCCATGTCTGCCCTGACCCGTTTCGGACCTTTCCGTGTTCCCGCCCGCTTCGATCCCTTCACGCGCGATCTCGACGACCTGTTCAAGGGCATGTTCGCCGGCAACGGCGCACTTGCCGAGGGCATGGCAGGACACATCCCGGTCAACGTGACCGAGGACGAGAAGGCCTACACCGTGCGCGCCGAGATGCCCGGCTTCCGCAAGGAGGACATCCGGGTCGAAGTGGTCGGTGACCAGCTGGCGCTGAGCGCCGAACGCCAGAAGACCGAAGAGCGCCGCGAAGGCGAGAACGTGGTGATCAACGAGTGCTACTACGGTCGCCAGTACCGCTCGCTCAAGCTGCCGATGCCGGTGGATGCCACGGGCGTCAAGGCCAGCTATGCCGACGGCGTGCTGCAGCTGGTGCTGCCCAAGCAGACCGGCGGCGAGAAGCGCGCCATCACCATCGACTGAGTCCCGGTCCGCGCCGTTTCACGGCCGCGGACCGCAGTTGTCCCGCTCAAGACCGGCAGGAACGCGCCGGCAGCGGCTGCGATGCCGCACAATGGCGGTCATGAAGACTCCGCCACGCCTGCAGCCCCTGCTCGAAGAGGGCATGATCGACAGCGTCGTCCGCCAGCTGATGAGCGGCAAGGAAGCGACCGTATACGTGGTGCGCCAGGGCGACCGCACGCTGTGCGCCAAGGTCTACAAGGAAGCCAGCCAGCGCAGCTTCCGTCAGGCCGTCGACTACACCGAGAACCGTCGCACCCGCAATTCGCGCCAGGCGCGTGCCATGGCCAAGGGCACGCGCTTCGGCCGCCAGGCCACCGAGGCGGCCTGGCAGAGCGCTGAAGTCGACGCGCTGCGCCGTCTGTCGGCGGCCGGCGTGCGCGTGCCCACGCCCCACCAGTTCCTCGATGGCGTGCTGCTGATGGACCTGGTCACCGACGCCGACGGCAATGCCGCGCCGCGCCTCAACGATGTCGCGTTCAGCGCCGAAGATGCGCGCCGCCATCACGCCACGCTGATCAGCCAGGTGGTGCGCATGCTGGGGGCCGGCGTGATCCACGGCGACCTCTCGGAGTTCAACATCCTGCTGGCCGACGCGCCGCTGCCAGACGCGCAACCGGTGATCATCGACCTGCCGCAGGCCGTCGATGCCGCTGGCAACAACCACGCCAGCCGCATGCTGCTGCGCGACGTCGGCAACCTGCGGCGCTTTTTCGGGCGCTTCGCGCCGGACCTGTTGGACACGCGCTACGGCGCCGAAATCTGGCATCTGTACAGCCGCGGCGAGCTGCGCCCCGACACCGTGCTCACCGGGCAGTTCGAGGCCGCGCTGGCCTCGGTGGACCTGGCCGCCGTGCTGCAGGAAATCGCGGCCGCCGAGGACGAGGAAAACGCACGTCTGGCGCGCCTGGCCACCGCCGGCGACTGAGCCGGCAGCCGCGCCGGCTGCCCGAGCGGCGCTCAGGCTGGCGTCAGACCTCGCTGGTGTCGCGCGCCACCAGCACGCTGCAGCGCACGCGGTCCACCAGCATGGTGTCGACGGCGCCGCGCCACCAGCGCGCGGCAAAGGACTTGTGCCGCGAATGTCCCAGGATCACCAGATCGGCGTTGGTATGCCGCACCACCGCGGCGATCACCTCGACGGGTTCACCCACTTCAAGGTGGTCGATCACCTCGAGTCCCAGGTCGGCCAGCAGGGCGTGCCCGGAATGCAGTTCGGCGGCCATCCGGCGCTTGTGCTCCTCGATGGCGAGGTGGGGCGTCAGGTATTCGCCCGCCAGCGGAAAGGCCTCGGCATAGCGCACCACACCAACCAGATGCACCTCGGCATCCGCCGCCGGCCGGAATTCCAGGCACTCGCGCAGGGCCCCACGGCTTCCCGGGGAACCGTCGTATGCCACCACGATCCTCTTGTACATGGTCACCTCCGCGTCTGCTGACGAAGCGCAGGATCCCGGCTTCGCACCCGCCGACAGCACGGCCGGGTGAATGCGCCACGGTGAAGTCCAGCCTAGCGCCGTGCAGCGCGCTCCGCAAGCCGCCGTGGCCGGCCGCGCTCAGGCCTCGTCGGCGCCGTTCTCGCAATCCACCGGCGTGGCCTGGAGATGCTCGGACAGCACGGCCGGCGGCAGCGACACCAGGAAGCCGCGGCGGCCGCCGTTGATGTAGATACGCTCGAGGTCGAGGATGGTCTGTTGCACGTAGACCGGCATTGCCTTGCGGATGCCGAATGGCGAGGTGCCGCCCACCTGGTAGCCGGAATGACGCTGCGCCACGGCCGGATCGCAGGGCGCGATGCGCTTGCGGCCGATCTGGCGCGCCAGGTTCTTGGTCGAAACCTGGCGATCGCCGTGCATCAGCACCACCAGGGGCCGATGGGCCTCGTCTTCCATCACCAGGGTCTTGATCACGGCGTGCTCGTCCACGCCCAGGGCACGCGCCGATTCGGCCGTGCCGCCGCGCTCGACATAGGCGTAGGGATGCTCGCCGAAAGCGATGGCGCGCGCGCGCAGCCAGTGCGTCGCCGGCGTCTCGGAAACATGCTGCGACCTGCTCACGGCAATACCCGGCCCCCTGCCTTGTGCACATGCTGTCAAGAAACCCGGGGAAGATGTTGGGCGATCACACCGGAGCGGTCAATCGCGACGCGGTGCCGGACCGGCGCGTGCGGTCCCGGCCCGACACCGCGACATGGGCAGGAGCGACGCCAACAGGCACACTGTCGCTCTTCGCCAGCCTTGGAGCACTGCGCACGATGCCACTGCAAGGGAACCGACATGAAAGCGCAACGACCTGCCCGCGCTGCGCCTGGGCGGTCAGCGACACGCTGATGCGCGACTACCACGATGCCGAATGGGGCGTGCCCCAGCGTGACGCACGCATGCTGTGGGAAATGCTGATGCTCGAAGGCTTCCAGGCCGGCCTGGCGTGGATCACCGTGCTGCGCAAGCGCGACAGCTTCCGCGCCGCCTTTGCCGGCTTCCAGCCCGAACGCGTGGCGGCGTTCGGCGAGGCCGACATCGCGCGATTGCTGAACGACCCCGGCATCATCCGCGCGCGCGCCAAGATCGAAGCCACCATCCAGGGCGCGCGCATCTGGTGCGAAATGGAAGCGCGCGGCGAATCCTTCAGCGATTTCTGCTGGTCGTTCAGCGAAGGGCGCGTGCTGCTGGGCGACGGCCATACGCCGCCGGCCTGCGCGCCGCTGTCCGAACGCGTTTCGCGCGAACTCAAGCGCCGCGGCTTCAAGTTTGTCGGACCGACCATCGTGTATGCCTGGATGCAGGCGGTGGGCATCATCAACGACCACGCGCTGCACTGCTTCCGGCGCGAACAGCTGATTACGCCTGCCTTGCGGATCGAACAGCGCAGCTTCAGCGCCTTCCTGCTCGACATGGACGGCACCCTGCTCACCTCGATCGTGGCCGCCGAGCGCGTCTGGGGTGCCTGGGCCGCGCGCCAGGGCCTGGATGTGGCGGCCTTCCTGCCGACCATCCACGGCATGCGCCAGGTGGACACCATCCGCCGTCTGGCCCTGCCCGGCATCGATCCCGACGCCGAGGCCGCCGCCATCACCCGGGCCGAACTCGAGGACGTGGCCGGCATCGAGGCCATCGCAGGCGCCGTGGCCTTCCTGGCCGCACTTCCGCCTGCGCGCTGGGCGGTGGTGACGTCGGCGCCGCGCGCGCTGGCGTTGCGCCGCCTGCAGGCCGCCGGCCTGCCCTTGCCAGGACTGCTGATCACGGCCGAGGACGTCGTGCACGGCAAGCCCGCGCCGGACTGCTTCCGCCTGGCCGCCGACCGCCTGGGCGTGGCCGTCGAGGACTGCCTGGTGTTCGAGGATTCACCGGCCGGCGTGGCCGCCGCCGAGGCAGCCGGGGCGTCGCTGCTGGTGATCAGCGCCACCCATCTCCAGCCGATGGCGACGGCGCATCCGGCGGTTGAGGGTTACGGTGGACTGAGCGTCGAGAGCGAGCACACCGGCACGCTGCGGCTGCGCGGCGTGGCGACCTCACTTCAGGCGTCGAGCGCCGCCAGCACGCCTGCCAGTTCCGGCAGCGACACCACTTCGATGCCCGCTCCGGCGGGGTAGCGCTCCGTTCCAGGGTAGACCACCCAGCGCGCCGTCGGCTGGAGGTCCTCGCAGGCAGCATGGAAGCCACGCGCAAGCTTGGGTGAAAGGCTGCGCTTGACCTCGATCGCCCACAGGCCCACGCCGGGGATTTCGAGCAGCAGGTCTATTTCTGCGCCGGCCGCACTTCGATAGAACCACGACGCCGTGCCCTGGGGAGCGGCACCGATCAGGTTTTCGATGACATGGCCTTCCCAGCTGCCGCCAAGCACCGGATGCGCGAGCAGATCCTCGTGCGTGCGGATGCCCAGCAGAGCGTGCAGGATGCCGCTGTCCCGCAGGAGGACCCGTGGCGACTTGACCAGCCGCTTGCCTGCATTGGCGTGCCACGGTGGCAGGCGCCGCACCAGCAGCAGTTCGACCAGGAGATCCAGGTAACGTGCCACGGTCTTGCCGTCGACACCGAGTCCACGTGCCAGGTCTGCCGCATTCAGCAGCCCGCCTTGCTGATGGGCCAGCATGGTCCAGAAGCGCCGCAGCGTTTCGGCGGGAATCCGCGGCCCGAATTGCGGAATATCGCGTTCCAGGTAGGTTCGAATGAAATCCTGCCGCCAGCGCAGACTCTGGGCGTCATCCGGGGCCAGCAAGCTGTCGGGAAAACCTCCGCGCAGCCAAACATGCTGCGCACGTTCCGGTCCTGCCTCGAGCACATCGATGGGCGCCAGCTCCAGATGCGCAATCCGGCCTGCGAGGGACTCCCCCGACTGTCGCATCAGGGAAATCGAGGCTGAACCCAGCAGCAGGAAGCGGCCGTTGGCGCGACCATCGCGTCTGCCCTGATCGATCAGGCCGCGCAGCGGCTGGAACACCTCCGGCAGGCGATGGACTTCGTCAAGAATCACCAGCTCGTCGGCGTGGCGCGCCAGATACAGCTCGGGCTCCGCAATGCGGGAACGATCCGCTTCGGACTCCAAGTCCAGGTACAGGCAGGGCCGCGACCTGGCAAGCTCGAAGGCCAGGGTGGTCTTGCCCACCTGACGCGGGCCGAGCACGACCACAGCCGGCGAGCGGTCGAGCAGGTTCAGCAAGCTTGGCAATTGGCGGCGGACAATCATTCTTGCAATTATGGAATAATAATCCGCAATTGCAAGGATAACTCATCTCATCGTCGCCGCACGCTGACGCTGAACATCGCCTGTGTGCTGGGCTTTGTCGGGATCTGGGCCTGCGGCTTCCTGATGTTCACGCTGCTGGCCAAGGCCAGCATTGCCATCGAACTGGGTGAGGTGCGTGCCAGGGGCGCGGATGGCCGCGCTCAGGCCTCGACGTGACGCGCAAAGCGGTCGAGGATGGCCTGCCAGCCCTGACGCTGCTGTTCGATCGGGTGTGTCGTCTCGGCATCGAAAGTGACGCGCACCGTGACGCCATCGGCCCCGGGCTCGAACTCGACCCGCGCGCTGCGGTCGCCAAAGGCATATTCGATCAGGCGCTCCGGCTCGACCCGGATGTAGGTGCCCGCAAAGTCGAAGCCGAAACTGCCGTCGCGCGCTTCCATGCGCGATGAAAAAGCCCCGCCGACGCGCAGGTCGACGGCCGCCTGCGTGGTGTGCCAGTCATCGGATGCGCTGTTCCACTGCACGATGTCGGCGGGCGTGGTGTAGGCTCGCCAGACCGCGCCGAGGGGCGCTGCGACGGCGGTCTCGACGGTGATCTTCGGGCTGGTCATGGTGGCTCTCCCTGGCGGCGGCGCCTGCGCGCGACGCGTATGAAGATACCGCAAGCCTGCCTTGCAGGCATGCTTGGCTGCGCCACCGCCGGCACGCGGCGCTCAGGTCCCCCTGGGCTTGGCGCGCGCCGTCGGCGCAGCCGCCAGCGGGTCATCCGGCCAGGGATGGCGCGGATAGCGCCCCTTCAGATCCTTGGCCACGGCTTTCCACGAACCGCGCCAGAAGCCCGGCAGGTCGCGCGTGGTCTGGATCGGACGCTGCGCCGGCGACAGCAGCACCAGCAGCAGCGGGATGCGTCCGCCACCAACACTGGGGTGGCGGTCCAGTCCGAACAGTTCCTGTACCCGGATCGACAACGCCGGTCCGTTTTCCGCGCCGTAGTCGATGGGCAGGCGGTTGCCGGTCGGGGCCTGGTAATGGCCGGGCAGCAGCTGTTCGATCTGCTGGCGCTGCGCGAACGGCAACAGCCGGTCGAGCGCGTGACCGAGATCCTGTGCCGTCACCTCCTGCAGCGCCATCCTGCCGAACAGTGCGGGTGCCAGCCAACTGGCAGCGCTGGCGCCCAACGCCGCATCGGACAGGTCCGGCCACTCCCCGCCGAGTCGCGCGTGCAGGAAGCGCGCGCGTTCGAGCGTGGCCTGCTGCTCGCGCGTCCACGGCAGGCGGTCCAGCCCCAATTGCACAATACCTTCGGCAAGCGCGACGCTGGCCGCCTCCGGATCCGAGGGCGGCACCGGATCATCGGCCAACAGCAGCGAGCGATAGGCGACCACCCGGCGCACGCGCACCGAGGCCGTGGCAGGGTCGAACAGGGTACGTTCACTGCGTTCGAGCTGGTCGTCCAGGTGCCGCAGCATGTCCTCCTTGGCGATCGCCGCCGCCAGCCGGATCCGCGCGCTGGCGGCCTGTCCGGTGACATCGGCCACCACGATCCAGGCCGCCTCGGCCAGCGCTTCGTGCGGCTCGATGACGCCGCCGCGACCGTTGGCGAGCCGGAATGCGCCACGCGCGCCACGCGCCTGCGCGATGCGGTCGGGATAGGCGCGCGCCAGATGGACGCCGACCGGGCAGTGCGCGCTGCCGGGTGCGGACGCCGCCATCTGGCTCAGGCGGCGTGCCAGCAGGCGCGCCTGCTCGGCGCGCGGCGAACGATCCGCACGAAAGCAGTCCAGGCGCGCAGCGAGGTCGACCGCATCGCCGCCCAAGCCAGGTTCGGACACCAGCACCGCGAGCTGGGCTGCCGTCCCGGCGTCACCTTCGCGTGCGCCCGCCACCAGCATGTGTGCCAGGCGCGGATGCAGCGGCACTGCGGCCAGCTTGCGGCCGGCTGCGGTGACATTGCCGGCCGCGTCCAGCGCGTCGAGCGATTGCAGCAGGCTGACGGCTTCGGCCCAGGCGGTCCTGGGCGGCGCATCAAGGAAGGCCAGCTGGCCCGGATCACGCACGCCCCAAGCGGCCAGATCCAGCACCAGCCCCGCCAGATCGGCCTCGAGGATCGCCGGACGGTCGAAGGGCAGCAGCGTCGCTGTCTGGCTCTCGGGCCACAGGCGATAGCACACGCCAGGTCCGGTGCGACCCGCGCGGCCGCGGCGCTGGTCGGCGGCAGCGCGCGACACGCGCACCGTCTCCAGCCGGGTCAGCCCGGTGGCCGGTTCGTAGCGCGGCACGCGCGCCAGTCCGCCGTCGATCACCACGCGCACCCCTTCAATGGTGAGCGAGGTCTCGGCAATCGACGTTGCCAGTACCACCTTGCGCCGCCCTGGCGGCGCCGGCTCGATGGCGCGGTCCTGCGCCGCGCCGTCGAGCGTCCCATGCAGCGGTGCAAGCACGATGTCGTCGGCCAGACGCCCCTCCAAGCGCTCGGCCACACGGCGGATCTCGGCTTGTCCGGGCAGGAACACCAGCGCCGAACCCGACTGTTCGCGCATCGCACGACGGATCAGCGCGGCGACCTCGTCCTCCCAGCGCGCAGCCGCGTCACGCGCCACGTACAGGGTCTCGACCGGAAACTGACGACCTTCGCTGGCGATCACGGGCGCATCCCCCAGCAGCGCTGCCACGCGCGCACCATCGAGGGTGGCCGACATGACCAGGATGCGCAGATCGTCGCGCACCTGGGCGGTCTCGAGCGCCAGCGCCAGACCGAAATCCCCGTCCAGGCTGCGCTCATGGAATTCGTCGAACACCACGACTGCCACGCCGGACAACTCGGGATCGTCCAGGATCATGCGCGTGAACACGCCTTCGGTGACCACTTCGATGCGCGTATGCGCGGAAACGCGACTGTCCATGCGCACGCGATAGCCCACGGTGGCGCCCACCTCCTCGCCCAGGCGCCTCGCCATGTGACGTGCCGCCGCACGCGCCGCCAGCCGGCGCGGCTCGAGCACCACGATGCAGCCATCGGCGCGCCAGGCCGCGTCGAGCAGCGCCAGCGGCACGCGCGTGGTCTTGCCGGCACCCGGTGCCGCGACCAGCACGGCACGCTGATGGCGTTGCAGGACATCCAGCAGATCCGGCAGCACGGCGTCGATCGGCAGCGGTGTACTCAAGATCTCAGTGCGTGATATGCTCATCATACCAGTTGTCATTTGCTCCTTCGTAATGGCTATCCCCTTCACCTGGAAACCTGCCTCATGACCAACACCACCATTGCGCTGTTTGGCGCGGGCGGCAAGATGGGCATGCGCCTGTCGCGCAACCTGCAAATGTCCTCGTTCCTGACCCGCCATGTCGAGGTCAGCCCGGCCGGCCAGGACCGCCTGCAAGCCGAACTCGGGATCCGCTGCGTGGCGGCCGCCGAAGCCCTGGAGGGCGCGGACGTCGTGATCCTCGCTTTGCCGGACACGCTGATCGGCAGGATCGCTGCGTCGATCGACGCCCAATTGGCCGCGGGCACGCTGGTGATACTACTGGACGCCGCGGCACCTTTTGCCGGGCACCTGCCGGCGCGTCCCGACCTGAGCTATTTCGTCACCCACCCGTGCCACCCCTCGATCTTCAACAACGAGCCGACACTCGAAGCCCGGCTCGACCGTTTCGGCGGCCTCGCCGCTTCGCAGTCGATCGTCAGTTCGCTGATGCAGGGTCCCGAGGAGCACTACGCGCTCGGCGAACAGGTGGCACGCGCGATCTATGCGCCGATCCTGCGCTCGTATCGCATGAGTGTCGACCAGATGGCGCTGCTCGAGCCAGGCCTGTCCGAGACGGTGTGCGCCACCCTGCTGGCCGTGATGCGCGACGGCATGGACGAGGTGGTGCGGCGCGGCATCCCGCGCGAAGCCGCCCGCGACTTCCTGCTTGGCCACATGAATATCCTTGCCGCGGTGATCTTCGATGAAATCCCTGGCGCCTTTTCGGATGCCTGCAACAAGGCGATCACCTTCGGCAAGCCCCGGCTGATGCGTGACGACTGGCTGGGCGTATTCGACAAGGCCGAGATCGCCGAAAGCATCAAGCGCATCACCTGAGGGTCACGGCGCCGGCAGCCGCCGGCAAAGCCCTCTGCCATTCCATCAAAATCAAGAAGGAGGAGAACCATGAAAACAAGCCACCTGCTGGCAGCCGCCGGCCTCTTGCTCGGCCTCGTCGCCAGCGCCCAGGGCAAGGACCTGATCGCCATCATCACACCCTCGCACGACAACCCGTTCTTCAAGGCCGAATCCGTCGGCGCCGAGAAGCGGGCCAAGGAACTCGGGTATGACACCCTGGTGCTGGTGCATGACGACGATGCGAACAAGCAGAACGAGTTGTTCGACACGGCCATCGTGCGCAAGGCCAAGGCGATCATCCTGGACAACGCCGGCTCCGAAGCCTCGGTTGCTGCGGTCGCAAAAGCCCGCAAAGCCGGGATTCCCGCCTTCCTGATCGACCGTGAGATCAGCCAGACCGGCATTGCGGTCACCCAGATCGTGTCGAACAACTACCAGGGCGCGCAACTCGGTGCCGAGGAGTTCGTCAAGCTGATGGGAGAAAAGGGCAACTACGTCGAACTGGTCGGTCGCGAGGCTGACATCAATGCCGGCGTGCGGTCCAAGGGCTACCATGACGTGATCGACAAGTTCGAGGGATTGCACATGGTGGCGCACCAGTCCGCCAACTGGAGCCAGCCGGAAGCGTTCAAGAAGATGGAAAGCATCCTGCAGGCGAACCCCGACATCAAGGGCGTGATTTCCGGCAATGACACCATGGCCATGGGCGCGTGGGCCGCGCTCAAGGCGGCCAAGCGGACCGACGTGATCGTGGTCGGCTTCGACGGCAGCAATGACGTGCGCGACTCGATCCGCAAGGGGGGCATCAAGGCCACCGTGCTGCAACCGGCGTACCGCCAGGCCCAGATCGCAGTCGAACAGGCGGACAAGTACCTCAAGACGGGATCCACCGGGCAGGCCGAAAAGCAGTTGATGGACTGCGTGCTGATCAACGGCAAGAACGCCGCGAAGCTGGAAACCTTCACGCTCGCGAAGTAATGTCGATCCGGGTCCGCCCCCCCTGGGGTGCGACCCGGTGCCCGCAATGCTTCCCGCCAGACAGGCCTGCACTCGCCCCATGTCCATGCCCCCTTCACTGCTCCGCCTGCGCGCATGCACGACACGCCGGCTGTCGGCCCTGTTGTGGCTCGCCGTCACCCTGAGTGCCTGTCGCATCGAGCACGTCACCCCCCAAGCCCCGACGGCCCCCAGCGCAGGGGCCGACCAGGTCGACAACTTCGAGAACAAGTCTTTCGATCCCAAGAAGCAGGCTGCCGACATCTGGGAAGGCAAGGTGCTTCCGGCAATCAAGGCGCGCGCAGGCGCGTTCCCGGAGCTGCGGGCGGCGATGCGGAGTGGCATCGACGCTGCGGGTGCCGCCCATGGCCACCGGGAACGCGGCGAAGGCGCGCCCTGGAACTTCGCCACCGTGATCAAGGGGCGCATCGTCGAAGTCGATAGCGGATCCAGTGCTGCAAGCATTGGCGTCGATACCGATGGCGACGGCAAGGCCGATGCCAGGGTTCAGATCGGCCCGGTGCTGCGCGGGACTGCAATCCGTGACAGCCTGCCCTTCATCTCGTTCACCAGCTACAGCAACCAGGTGGAATTCGCCCAGCTGGCCAACGCCTTCAATGACCAGACTTACAAGGCCGTGCTGAAAGGGCTGCCGCGCGCCAGTCTCAAGGGCCGGTCCGTCGAAGTGCTGGGCGTGTTCACCGCCAGCGATGACGACGACGCGCCGCTGGTCACGCCGGTCGCGCTGACCCTGGGCCCGGCTTCATGAGCGAGCCTACGCAGGCCGCATCCGCCACGGCGCCAGGCCCTCATGCACCGGCGCTGCTGCGCCTGTCCAGCGTCACCAAGGTCTATCCCGGGACCACCGCGCTGCGCAACGTGGACTTCGCCTTGCATGCCGGGGCGGTGAACGTGCTGGTCGGTGAAAACGGCGCCGGCAAGTCCACCATGATGAAGATCATCGCCGGCATCGAACGTCCGACCCAGGGCGAAATCCTGCTCGATGGACGGGCGGTGCAACTGCACAGCACCGACGAGGCCAGGAAGCTCGGCATCGGCATCGTGCACCAGGAACTGAATCTTTTCCCCAACCTCACCATCACGGAGAACCTGTTCCTGGGCCGCGAGCTGACCGGAACAGGACCGGCCATCGACATGGCCGAGCAGCGCCGGCAGGCATCTGCGCTGCTGCACGCACTGGAGCACGCACTCGATCCTGACACCCTGGTGGGCGACCTGCGCATCGGCCAGCAGCAGATCGTCGAGATCGCCAGGGCGCTGGCGCAGGATGCCCGTATCCTGATCCTTGACGAGCCGACCTCCGCCCTCAGCGCACCCGAGGTCGAGATCCTGTTCCGCGTGATCCGTGACCTGCGTGCGCGCGGCGTCGGCATTGTCTACATCTCGCACCGCCTCGAGGAACTGGTGCGTATCGGCGACTTCATCACGGTCCTGCGCGACGGCAGCATCACAGGCTCGGCGGAAATGACGCAGGTCGATGTCGCGTGGATCGTGCGCCAGATGGTCGGCGCCAGCACGCGCGACTTCGCGCGCGCTGCCGATCACCAGTGGGGCGATACCGTCCTGAAGGCACAAGGCATCCGGCTGGGCCGGCCCGGCGCGCCCGGATTCCTGGTAGACGGTGTCGACCTCGCGGTGCGCCGCGGCGAGATCGTCGGTATCTATGGTCTGATGGGAGCCGGGCGCACCGAACTGCTCGAGTGCATTTTCGGATGCCACCCCGATCGGGCGCGCGGCAGCCTGTGCCTCGATGGGCGCGAACTGCTGGGCGCGGACGTCGCCACCTGTATCGCTGCCGGACTCGCCATGATTCCGGAGGATCGCAAGGCCGATGGCCTGATTCCGACCCTGTCGATCGGTGCCAACCTCACCTTGTCGAGTCTCCTGCGCCTTTGTCGTGGCGCGTTCCTGAGCCTGGTGCGCGAACGCGAAGCGATCGACCGCTCCGTGAGCGCCTTGGCGATCAAGGCGCGTGATCCAGCGCACGACATCGGGTCCCTGTCCGGCGGCAATCAGCAGAAAGTGGTGATCGGCCGCGCCCTGATGACCGGCCCCAAGGTCCTGCTGATGGACGAACCCAGCCGCGGCATCGACATCAGCGCCAAGAGCGACGTGTTCAAGGTCATGCGTGACCTCTCGGCGACCGGCATCGGCATCGTGTTCGTGACCTCCGACCTCGATGAGGTGATGGCCCTGTCAGATCGCATCGTGGTGATGTCCAACGGCAGGATCACTGCCGAATTCGGTCCGGGTGAAGCCACCCAGGACGCCATCGTGGCCGCCTCCGCGGCCGGTCACAACCTGCTCCCATGAACCCAACATCCACCATGACTGCCACCCCAGCCACCTCCACCGATCGGCTCGCCTCGCTGGGCCGCGCCCGGGCCGTGCTGCTGCTGCTGCATCTGCGCACCTTCATCGCGCTGTTCCTGGTCACCGGCTATTTCGCCATCTCCGCGCCGAATTTCATCAGCGCGGACAATGCCATGATCATGTCCAAGCATGTCGCCCTGAACGCCTTCCTGGCCATCGGCATGACCTACGTCATCGTGAGCGGCGGCATCGACCTTTCGGTTGGTTCGATCGTGGGCCTGGCAGGCATGGTTGCCGGGGACCTGATCCTGCATGGCGTCCGCATCGGGGACTACATCATCTGGTTCAATGTGCCGGCCGTCATCGCCATCACGCTGGCCCTCGGCGTCTCCATCGGTGCCCTCAATGGCCTGCTGATCACGCGCCTGAACGTGGCCCCCTTCATTGCCACGCTCGGAACTCTTTACATCGCCCGCGGGACCGCACTGCTGATGTCGGACGGCGCCACCTTTCCGAACCTGGAAGGCGACGCTGCGCACGGCACCACCGGTTTTCCTGCGGTTGGCGCCATGAATCTTGCCGGGATTCCCCTCACCATCTGGCTGCTGCTGGCAGTCGCTGCCGGTACCGCCTGGCTGGGCGCGAGGACGCCGCTGGGGCGCCATATCTACGCCATCGGCGGCAACGAGCGGGCAGCCATCCTGTCCGGGGTGAAAGTGCGGCGCGTCAAGATGTTCGTCTACATGCTGTCGGGCATGTGCGGCGCGATTGTCGGCTTGATCATTTCCTCGCAACTGGTCGCAGCGCACCCGATGACCGGCGAGACCTTCGAGCTCAATGCGATCGCCGCTGCGGTGCTGGGCGGCACGTCGATGTCGGGCGGTCGTGGCCGGATCGGCGGCACCATCATTGGTGCCTTCGTGATCGGAATCCTGTCCGATGGCCTGGTGATGATGGGGGTCAGCTCCTTCTGGCAGACGGTGATCAAGGGCGTGGTGATCATCACGGCTGTCGTTGTCGACCAGTTCCAGCAGCGCGTCCAGCAGCGCATGGCGCTGCTGCAGCGCGTGGCGGCCTGAGATGCCCGCCCTTCCGGCACGACGCCTGCGCGGGGCCCTGATCGGCTGCGGATACTTCGCGCAGAACCACTTGCACGCCTGGCACCAGATCGATGGCGTGGACATCGTGGCGCTGTGCGACGCCGATCCGGCGCGTCTGGCGGCAAGCGCCGCGCGATTCGGCATCAACAGGACCTATGGCAGCGCCGAGGCCCTGCTCGACGCGGAATCACTCGACTTCGTGGATATCGCGACCACGGTCGAAAGCCATCTTCATCTGGTCACCTTGGCCGCCCGGGCGAAAGTGGCCTGCATCTGCCAGAAGCCCTTCGCGCAGTCGATGGAAGACGCCAGAACCATGGTTGCGACCTGCCTGGATGCGGGCGTCATGCTGATGGTGCACGAGAACTTCCGTTGGCAGGCCCCCATCATGGCCGTGCGCGAGGCTGTCCGCCATGGCGAAATCGGCACGCCGTTCTGGGGACGCGTCAGCTTCCGTTCGGCCTACGACGTGTTCAGCGGTCAGCCCTACCTCGCGACCAGCGAACGCTTCATCCTGCAGGACCTGGGCATCCACATCATCGACATCGCGCGCTGCCTGTTCGGCGAAGTCTCGACCCTCAGCGCATCGACCCTGCGTGTCAATCCGCATATCTGCGGCGAGGACGTCGCCACGCTGTTGATGACCCACACCAGCGGCATGAGCAGCGTCGTGGACTGCAGCTATGCCACCCTGCTTCCCGAGGAGCGCTTCCCGCAGACCCTGATCGAAATCGACGGCAGCGAAGGCACCCTGCGTCTCGATGCCGGCTACCGCATGACCGTCCATCGCCGACACGGCGCCACGCGCGTCGTGGCAGTCGATCCGCCGCTGCATCCCTGGGCACAGCGACCCTGGCACAATATCCAGGACAGCGTCGTCAACATCCAGGCGCATTGGGTGGATTGCCTGCGCAGCGGCACGGCGCCGCAGACTTCCGGCCACGACAATCTCTGCACCTTCGCACTGCTTGAGGCGGCTTACGCTTCGGCGGCCGCGAACCAGGCGAGCCAACGCATCTGAGGACACCGGAGAGCCAGATGGGCATCGTCGTGCTGGGCAGCATCAATGTGGACCTGACCGGACGGGTAGCCCACCTGCCACGCGCAGGCGAGACCTTGAGCGGGGAGTCGCTGGCCTTTGCACTGGGCGGCAAGGGTGCCAACCAGGCGGTGGCGGTGGCCCGACTGGGGCTGGCGCCTGCCCTGATTGCCGCCGTCGGCGCCGACGCATTCGGCCAGTTGGCGACCGGGCGCCTGACAGCGCTCGGCGTGCCCATCGAGCTGGTGCGCGTCGAACCGGACATCGCCACCGGAACAGCGATGATCCTGGTCGACAGCGACGGACACAACACCATCGCCATCTTCGCCGGCGCCAACGCGAGCATTTGCCTGCAGGACCTGCAGCGGGCGCAACTGCAGCAGGCGACCCTGCTGCTGATCCAGCTCGAGACGCCGTTGGCGGCGAGTCTGGCGGCGGCCGCAATGGTACGCGCGGCCGGTGGCCTGGTGATTCTCGACCCGGCGCCGTGCCCCCGCTCCGGTCTCGCTGACGCGGCGCTCGCCGCGTGCGACGTGATCACGCCGAACGAGACCGAGGCCGCCATGCTGACCGGCATCGCGTGCGATACGCTTTCATCGGCGCGCACGGCCGCCCGTCAGCTGCTGGAGCGAGGCGCCCGGCGCGTGCTGCTCAAGCTCGGGGCGCGCGGCGCCTTGTTGATGTCGCACACAGCTTTTGGTGGCCTGGACCTCCATGTCGCGCCATGGCGGGTCGACGCCATCGATACCGTGGCCGCTGGCGACTGCTTCAACGCCGGGCTCGCCGTTGCCTTGAGCGAGGGCCAATCATGGCAGCAGGCAACGGCATTCGCCAACGCCTGTGGCGCGCTCGCGACCACCCGCGCCGGTGCGGCAGACTCGGCACCGGCACGAACCGAGGTCGCTGACCTGATGCGGACCCAAGACTGAACACCAAGGGAGATCGAATCCATGCTGAAGGGTATAGACCCGGTACTGACCCCGGACCTGCTGTGGGTGCTGGCCGCCATGGGCCACGGCGACGAACTGGCGGTGGTCGACCGCAACTTCCCGGCCAGCTCCGTCGCCCGGGATACCAACAGTGGCCGGCTGCTTGCGCTGCCAGGGCTGGACACCACGCGCGCAGTGGCCGCGATCGTCGAACTGCTGCCGCTGGACAGTTTCGTCGACACGGCCCTCTGGCATATGGCGCCCGTGGATCAGGCCGGAGTCGTCCTGCCGGTCCACCATGAAATCCACCGCGTGTGCCTGGCCGCTGCGGATCATCCCATCCGCATGGACGCGATGGAGCGCAGCGCGTTCTACGCGGCGGCGCGCCGCTGCTTCGCGCTGGTCCACACCAGCGATGACCGTCCGTATGCCTGTTTCATTCTCAAGAAGGGCGTCGTTTTCGAAGCCCGCCTGCCATGAACCACGAAGAACCGATCCCTCGCCGCAAGCTCTACCAGGAAGTCCTGGATCGCCTGCTGAGCCGGATCAGGAGCGGCGAGATCCCGCCAGGCGAGACGCTGCCGTCCGAGCGCGAGCTGATGGAGTTCTACGGGGTCGGCCGGCCTGCCGTCCGCGAGGCACTGCAGGCACTCGAACGCTCCGGCATCGTCACCATTTCCCACGGGGAACGCGCGCGCGTCGTGGTCCCGACTGCCGGTGACCTCGTCAACCAGATCGCCAGCGGCGTCCAGCACCTGCTGCACGTCGCACCCGGCTCGCTCGAACACCTGAAGGAAGTACGCATCCTGCTCGAATCCAATATGGCACGGCTCGCCGCCAGCCGCGCCGACGCAGCGGGGCTGCGCGCGCTGCGTGAAAGCCTGGACGAGCACCATCGGCTCGAGGCGCACCCGGTCAATTTCATGGATGGCGATATCGGCTTCCACACCCGGATTGCAGCGCTGAGCGGCAATCCCGTCTTTCCGGTGATCGTCGAGGCCACCCTGCGCTGGCTGGCTGAATACTACCAGTCGCTGGTCCGCGCCCCGGGCGCGGAATCCTTGACGCTCGACGAGCACGAACGCATCTACGCCGCCATCGCTGCGCGCGATCCGGATGCCGCAGAGGCGGCCATGCGCGAGCACCTGATGCGCGCGAACGAACTCTACCGCCGCCTGGCGGCCGCTCCCGCCCCGAAATCCGGCGTCAACCCGTGAGCGACGCCGGGACCCTGCTGCGCCGCTATGGCACCCGCCAGCCCGCGTCCGAATGGCTGACGCTGCGCGCCGGGGATCTGACCGCCGCTTTCGATGATGGCAGCATCCGGGCCCTGTGCTGGCGCGGCCAGGAAATCCTGCGCGGCATCGGCTATCTGTTGCGCGACCGCGACTGGGGAACGGTGCCGGCGCAATCCGGCGGCCTGCGCGTCCGCTGCGACGACGACGCCTTCGAACTCGACTTCGAACTGAGGATGCGCGCAACGGCCGGCGAACTGCACTGCACGGCCAAGATCCGTGGCGACGCACGCGGCAATTTCCGTTTCACGGTCGACGCCACAGCGGACCGCGAACTGGCCACCAATCGCTGCGGCTTTGTGGTGCTGCATCCGGCGCACTGCGCGGGTCTGCGCCTGCAGGTGACGCACACCGACGGGCGCCAACAGGACGCACACTTCCCCACGGAAATCAGTCCCGGACAGCCGCTTTTCGACATCCGCGCGCTGCGCCATTTCCCGGCGCCGGACCTGGACGTCAGCTGTACGCTGCTGGCCGATCTGCCACACGACCCGGCAGGAAAATTCGAAATGGAGGACCAGCGCAACTGGTCCGATGCCTCGTTCAAGACCTATGTCGCATCCCTGCTCGACCCCTGGCCTTACCGGCTGCCAGCCGCCCGGGTCCTGCGGCAGTCGGTCGATCTGAGCATCCGCAGCGCCGAGCCGCGGGCACCGGCAGCGACGCGACGGCGCGACACGAGATCGGCTCCGACGCTGAGCGTCGGAGCGCCGACCGGGAAACGCTTTCCCGCCCTCGGCATTGGCGTACCCGCAGGCGCGGATCGGCTGCGCGACCCCGAGCGCGCGGCCATCAAGGCGCTGGGCCTGGGCTGGCTGGTGCTGGAGGCCGACTTGGGCGATCCGCTGGTGGCGCAGCAGATGCGCGCGGGCCAGACGCTCGCCCGTGCCTGCGGCACTCGCCTGCAACTCGACCTGATCGTGCCCGACGACCTGGCCCCCGGCGCGGCCGCGGACCTGGCCGCCGCGACCTGCGAAGGCGCCGGATGCGATCCGGACGCGATCCGTGCGCTGCCGCGCGCCTATCTGCAAAGCTACCAGCCGACCGATCACTGGCCCGATCTTGCGCCACTCGAGGCCTACGCTGGCGCGCTGCGCGTCCGGTTCCGCAGGGCCAGCATCGGCAGCGGCATGCGCAGACGTTCCGGGTTGGGACGCGGAGCGCGGCCGTAGGGATTGCGCAGTGCTGCCAGGGTCGAAGGACCCAGGTGATAGGCCAAGCCCGGCCATAGCCGGTGCACCGAGTGCGCGATATGCGGCAAGGA
>JAGWIJ010000045.1 GCA_028873535.1 Pseudomonadota bacterium | reverse complement strand
GGCCGCGAACGCGCGGCTGCCGCCGGGCCAGCGTACGCTGAGCGCGTGGCGCGCTTCGAGATGCATCTCGATGCGCCGCCGGCCGGCGGCGTAGAAAGCGCGATGCTGCCAGTCGCCGGGATCGAAATCGCTGCCCAGCAGGCGGTTGACGTGGCGCAGCACGTTGAGGTTGAACGCCGCGGTCACGCCCAGCGCATCGTCGTAGGCCGCGTCCAGCACTGCGCCGTCCTTGACCGTGTCCACCCCGATCACCAGCGCTCCGCCCGCGCAGGCCTGGGCTGCCGAGCGCAGCAGCGCCAGCGCGCCGGCCGGGTCGAAGTTGCCGATGCTCGAGCCCGGGTAGAACAGGTTCAGCGGCCCGGCGGTGAGCGCAGGTGGCAGCAGCAGGCTTTGGGAGAAATCGGTTCCGACCGCCATCAGGTCGAGGTCGGGAAAGCGCTCCTGCAGGCGTTCCAGGCCCTCGCGCGCGAAGCTGGCGGCGATCTCCACGGCCACGAAGCTGGATGGCTGCGTCCACTGCAGCACGCGCTCGACCTTGCGGCAGCTGCCGGCGCCAAGTTCGACCAGCGGAATGCCGGCGCGCAGTCCGCCAAAGATCACGCTGCCGTGGCGCTCCAGGATCGCCGCCTCGGTGCGTGTCGGGTAGTACTCGTCGAGCTCGGTGATGGCCTCGAACAGACGCGAGCCGAGCGCGTCGTAGAAATACTTGGGCGCGATCGCGGCGGGTGTCGCGAGCAGCCCGGCGGCCAGCGCCTGCGCCGGCGGCGGTGCCAGTGGCACCGGCAGTTCGATCAGGACGGGTGATTTCACGTGCGCGGATTCACAGCCAGGCCAGGAAACCGGCCGGGTTCTTGCTGATGGCGACCGACACGATGTAGCCGACCGTGGCCAGCGCGGCCAGCCAGGCCGCGATGCGCGCCGGCAGCGGCAGCATCGGCCGCAGCGCCAGCACCCCCAGCACCACGTAGACCGGCAGCGCGATCAGCTTCGCCGCCAGCCACGGCGCCGACCACGGCGTGACGCCAAGCATCCACGCCAGCGACAGTGCCGACAGCAGCAGCACCGAATCGACCAGTTGAGGCAGCCAGCGTGCCGTGCGTCCGCGCGACCACGCAGCACCCGCGAAGGCGCCGATGCCGCGCGCCACGAAGCCGCTGATCGACAGTGCTACCGCGCCCTGGTGCACCAGGCGGATTGCGGCATATTCCACGCGCGCGACCTTCCCGTCACGCACACAGCAGATCGCAGGCCGCGATATTGCTTTCATGCGAGCGATGCATCTCGGCCAGCGCATCGTGCAGCGGGCCGGGCGCAAGATCGGGCAGCACCTCGCCGATCTTGCGCACCACCCAGGCCTGGCCGCGGTTGAGGAACTTGAGCCGTTCGAGCCGGCCTTCGATCGCCAGCGCCTTTTCGAGGAAGTCGCCGGTCGCGTGACTGGGCGTGCCGCCGCTGCGCGTGATCAGGTCCATCAGGATCACGCAGTTCTTCGACTCGTCGCGCTGTACCTCGCGCAGCTTGTGCCAGGCATCGGAAGCGGGGTCGTATTCGTCCAGGAAGGCCGCCAGCACCTTGGCGCCGGCGCGCTCGGCCTCGAGCAGGCGGTTGAGGAGGGTGATCAGTGCGCTGTCTTCCATGTCCGGCTCCCGGGGGGCGTGCCGGTCAGCTGCAACCGGCGTTGTTAAGATGCATCAAAAATACCGCTTCTCTGGGATCACGGCAAGCCTTGCGCGCCGCCCTCCTGTCAGGCCCGCAGGCGCGCGTCGAGGTGCTCCACCGCCACCACCCAGTCGGCGTCGGCACTCAAGGCCTCGCGCAGGAACGCCGCCTGGCTGGCCGACCAGAATCCGGCGTCCGGCAAGACGGTGGCCGCGGACAGCGGCCGGTGCTGCGCGATGAAGGCGTCGACGCCTTCCGGCGTGCCGGGCAGTCCGAGTTGACGGAAAAGCTCACACAGGTCGTGGTTGGCGGCGTCCATGGCTAGACCTCGGTCCGGATATCGGGAGCGGGCTGCAACTGTACCGCCAGACAACCGCGCAGGCCATTGAGGAACACCATGGCGTCGGCGCGTGCCACATCGTCGCGATGCAGGCTGCGTTCCGTGAGCATACCGGACTGCACCAGCAACTGGCGCCTGACGCCCGGCAACAGCAGTGCTGCCAGCGGCGGCGTGTACCAGCGGCCGTCCAGGTGCAGCGCCACATTGCCGCGCGTGAACTCGGTCAGCTCGCCGGCGGGGTTCCACAGCAGCGTGTCGAACACCTGCGCATCGTGCGCGTCCTGCGCTGCGAAGCGCTCGTAGCCGGGCCGCCAACTGGTCTTGTGGCGCACGAAATCGGGATCCTCGACAAAGGCCTGCGCGGCCAGCCTCACCGGCAGCGGCGCGGTTGCGAGCGCCGCGTCGGGCGTGTCGCTGCCCAGGGGGCCGCTCCAGGCGCTGGCTTCGGCGCGCACGCTGCCGTGCCGGTCGACCAGCAGGCGCACCCGCCAGCGGCCCTGCGGCTGCTGGCGCGCGCGCTCGTCGAGCGTCTGTTCGAGCTGTGCCGGCCGCCAGGGAAAGCCGAAATAGCGCGTGCTGTCGGCCATGCGCGCCAGGTGCGCATGACGCAGCGGGAACACGCCGTCTTCCAGGCGCAAGGTCTCCAGCACCGCGAAGCCGGCCGTGGCGCGCCACAGGAAGCGCCGCTTGGCCTGCCATTCGGCCCATTCGCCATCGGCGGCTGACGACCAGGTGATGCCCGAACCGATGCCGCACACCGCGCGGCTGCGCGCACGCTCCACCTGCACGGTGCGGATCGGCACATTGAACACCGCCTCGCCCCCGGGGGCGATCACGCCGAGCGCGCCGCAATACACGCCGCGTGGACCATCCTCATGGGTCGCGATGGACCGCATGGCGGTGCCCTTCGGCGCACCGGTCACCGAGCCGCAGGGGAACAGGGCGGCAAACACCTGTTCCAACTGGACCTCGTTGCGCGCGCGCGCACTCACCGTCGAGGTCATCTGCCACACCGTCGGCAGCGGCTCGACGCGGAACAGGTCGCTCACGTGCACGCTGCCGGCCTCGGCCACGCGGCCGAGGTCATTGCGCAGCAGGTCCACGATCATCACGTTCTCGGCGCGCTCCTTGGGGTCGGCGGCCAGTTCGGCGGCCTTGCGCGCATCCTCGTCGGGATGGCGGCCGCGCGGCGCGGTGCCTTTCATCGGTCGCGACAGCAGCGTGCGCGTGGCCGGCTGCCAGTGGAAGAAAAGTTCCGGCGAGACCGACGCGATCTGGCCTTCGCCCCAATCCAGGTAGAGGCTGAAGCTGCCTGGCTGGGCATTGTGCAGGGCCCGGTAGAGTCCCAGCGCGTCGCCCTCGAAGGGAGCCTCCAGGCGCCGGCTGAAATTGGTCTGGTAGTAGATGCCGTTGCGGATGTCCTCGCGGATCGCCTCGATGCCGCTGTCGAAGCGCTCACGCGTGGTGGGGCTGGTCCAGGTCCCGACCTCGAAGGGGCCGGGCAGCGCGCCGCCCGCCACCTGCTGGGCTTCGCCGAAGATCGCGAACAGCGCCAGCGGTCCCAGCCGGTCCGGTCCGACCGTCAGGCGCGGGTCGAACGCCGGAGCGGCCTCGTAGGCCACGAAGCCCAGCACCCAGGCACCGCGCGCGGCCGCCAGGCGCGCGGCCGCCACGCAGTCGGCCACCTCCTCCGGCCGCTCGGCGCGCAGCACCTGGCGGGGAAAGTCGAAACGGTGGTTCCAGTGACGCCCGTCAGGCAGGTGGAAGTCGAGTTCAGCCCTCATGGCGCGCAAGCATACGCCCAGCGCGCCGTATGTGCAGAAACGCCGGCGCGCCAGCCGGCGCGATCAGACTTCGTCGCGCGGCCAGGTCCGCAGGTCCAGCGTGCAGGGAAAGTCGCGGTCGCGCACCGGACTGCGACCCAGGATGCGCCCGGGCGTGTGCCCCTGCGCCTGGAAGCGCCCGAAGCGCCGCGCCTCGGCCTCGTTGGCATTGACCGGGAAGATGTCGTAGCTGCGGCCACCCGGGTGTGCCACGTGGTAGGTGCAGCCGCCCATCGACCGGCGGTTCCAGCCATCGACCAGATCGAACACCAGCGGTCCGTGTGCGGCCACTGTCGGATGCAGCGACGACGGCGGATTCCAGGCCTTGAAGCGCACGCCGGCAACGAACTCGCCACGCGTACCGGAAGGCACCAGCGGCAGCGGCAGGCCGTTGCAGCGGATCCAGTGGCGCTCGCCGACCATGCCGCTCACCTTGACCTGCAGGCGCTCCACCGCGGAATCGACATAGCGCGCCGTGCCGTGTCCGGACATCTCCTCGCCCAGCACGTGCCAGGGTTCGATCGCCTGACGCAGCTCCACCGTCACGCCGTCGTAGCTGGCAGTACCGTAGCGCGGGAAGCGGAACTCGAGGAAGGGCTCGAACCAGCGCGGGTCGAACAGGTAGCCGGCCTCGCCGAGATCGCGCAGCACGTCGTTGAGGTCCTGCTGCACGAAGTGCGGCAGCATGAACCGGTCGTGCAGTTCGGTGTTCCAGCGCACCAGCGGTGCGCGATAGGGCTCACGCCAGAACTTCGCCACCAGCGCGCGCAGCAGCAGCAGCTGGACCAGGCTCATGCGCTCGTGCGGCGGCATCTCGAAGGCGCGGAACTCGAGCAGGCCCAGGCGTCCGGTCGGGCCGTCGGGCGAGTACAGCTTGTCGATCGAGAACTCGGCGCGGTGGGTATTGCCGGTCAGGTCGGTCAGCAGGTGGCGCAGCAGCCGGTCGGTGATCCAGGGCGCGCAGGTGCCGCCGGCCGGCGCCACGCGATCCATTTCGGCGAAGGCGATCTCGAGTTCGTGCAGGTTGTCGTCACGCGCCTCGTCGACACGCGGCGACTGGCTGGTCGGACCGATGAACTGGCCGCAGAACACGTACGACAGGCCGGGGTGGTTCTGCCAGTAGGTCAGCAGGCTGCGCAGCAGGTCCGGGCGCCGCAGCAGCGGACTGTCGGCCGGACTCCAGCCGCCCAGCGTGACGTGGTTGCCGCCGCCGGTACCGGTGTGGCGGCCGTCGAGCATGAACTTCTCGGTCGAAAGCCGCGTCTGGCGCGCTTCGGCATACAGCTCGGTGACAATGCCGCGCAGCTCCTGCCAGTTGCCGGCGGGATGCACGTTGACCTCGATCACGCCGGGGTCCGGGGTGACCGCCAGCCGGCGCAGGCGGGGATCATGCGGCGGCGTGTAGCCTTCCAGGCGCACCGGCTGGTCGAGCGCGCGCGCCGCAAGCTCGATGGCCTGCACCAGACGCACCCAGTCTTCCAGGCAGGGCAGCGGCGGCAGGAACACGTGCAGGATGTCGCCGCGCGCCTCCAGGCACAGCGCGGTGGTGACGATGGTCCCGGACGCGACATCCTGGCCGGGCAGCAGCGCCGGGTGCGGCTGGCGTTGCGCCAGCGGCGGCAGTTCGGGATGGCGCAGCAGCGGCGCGCCGCCCGGATCGACACCCGGGCCGTTGGTGGTGCCAGCGACCGCGTCCGCGGGCTTGCCGCGCTGCAGGGTCCAGGCATTCCAGGCCGGATCGCTGGCGCCACGGACGCCGGCGTCGGCAGCCAGCGCGGCGCCGGCCGGATGCTGCAGCGCCGGTGGCAGTGCCGCGCGCGGCGCGAACGGATCGGCCATGAAGAAGCCGATGTCGCCGGCCGGGCCGCGGTGCAGCGGCAGCGAATGCAGCGGCAGCCGCAGTCCGATCGGCGAATCGCCCGGCACCAGGTACAGACGTGGACGCCGCGTCGGCCAGGGGCCGCTCTGCCAGGTGGTCGGCTGGGCCGGATCCAGGCGCGGTGCCGGGCGCAGCGGCATCACCAGGCCGGCAGGACGCGTCAGTCCACCCTGCTCCAGCAGCCGTACCAGGCGCTTGCGTTCGTCGCCGTCCTCGAGCCGCGCAGCGCTCAGGTCCATGTCGACGGGCAGTTGGCTCTCCTCGCGCAGCGCCACCAGCGGATCCTCCCAGGCGGACAGGAAGCGCTCCTGCGGCAGCTTGAGCTGGGTGGCAAGCGCCGCTGCGAAGCGCGCCACGGCATCGCTGCCCAGGCTGCTGCGCGGATGGTCCTCGGCGATCAGGCGGTCGTCCAGCCACAAGGGTTCGCCGTCGCGGCGCCAGTAGCAGTCCAGCGCCCAGCGCGGCAGCGGCTCGCCGGGATACCACTTGCCCAGTCCGTGGTGCAGCACGCCGCCGGGACCGAAACGCGCGCGCAGGCGGTGCAGCAGTTCGCCCGCCAGGCGGCGCTTGTGCTGCCCCAGCGCATCGGTGTTCCATTCGGCGCCTTCCATATCGTCGATCGACACGAAGGTCGGTTCGCCGCCCTGGGTCAGGCGCACGTCGTGCGTCTGCAGGTCGCGTTCGACCTGCTCGCCCAGCGCGTCGATCTCCTGCCACTGCTCGTCGGTGTAGGGCTTGGTGACACGCGGGTCCTCCAGCACGCGGTCGACGTGCATGGCGAACTCGAATTCGACCTCGCACTTGCCGGTGGCACCGATCACCGGCGCTGCCGAGCGGTAGTGCGCGGTCGCGGCCAGCGGAATGTGGCCCTCCGCCGCCAGCAGTCCGGACGTGGCGTCGAGGCCGACCCAACCCGCGCCGGGCACGTAGACCTCGGCCCAGGCATGCAGGTCGGTGAAGTCGCTGGCCGGGCCGGCAGGGCCTTCGAGCGGCTTGACGTCGGCGCTGAGCTGGATCAGGTAGCCCGACACGAAGCGCGCTGCCAGGCCCAGATGGCGCATCAGCTGCACCATCAGCCAGGCGCTGTCGCGGCAGGAACCGAGATGCTTCTCGAGCGTCAGGTCGGGTGCCTGCACGCCGGGTTCCAGCCGGATGGTGTAGGCAACCTGCGCCTGCACCTGACGGTTCACGCTCACCAGGAAATCGTTGATGCCCAGGCCTTCGGCCGGCAGCGAAGCGTGCACGGCATCGACCAGCGCCGACAGCGCCGCCCCGGCCGGCTCGCATTCGAGGAAGGGCGCGAGCTCGCCGCGCAGCTGGTCGCGGTAGCTGAAGGGGAAGCGTTCGGCGTAGTCCTCGACGAAGAAGTCGAAGGGGTTGATCACCGTGAGATCGGCGTGCAGGTCGACCTCGACCGACATCTGCGAGGTCAGTTCCGGAAACACCACGCGCGCCACCCAGTTGCCGTAGCCGTCCTGCTGCCAGTTCAGGAAATGGCCGGCCGGCTCGATGCGCAGGGAATAGTTGGCGATCGGCGTGCGCGTGTGCGCAGCCGGACGCAGGCGGATCTCGTGCGGGAAGACCTGGACCGGGCGGTCGAAGCGGTAGCTGGTCCTATGGTGCAGTGCTGCGCGGATGGCCATCATCCACCCACTCGGGGTCGGCCAGCTGCGCGAAGGCGCGGCGCAGGCCCTCGCCCCATTCGCGGTGCACCATCTGCAGGTAGCCGTCGTCCTCGGCGAAACGCCGGTGCAATGAGATCCGCAGCTCGTCGCGCGGGATCACCGCCAGGTCGATCGGCGGACCGACCGAGATGTTGGAACGCATGGTCGAGTCGAACGACACCATCACGCACTTGGCCGCCTCGCGCAGCGTCGTGGCGGGCCGGATCACCCGGTCGAGGATCGGCTTGCCGTACTTGGTCTCGCCGATCTGGAAGAACGGCGTGTCCTGCGAGGCCTCGATACAGTTGCCTTCGGTGTAGACCATGAACAGGCGCGGCTCCTCGCCGGCGATCTGCCCGCCGATGATGAACCAGGAACTCGCTTCGATGCTCTTCTGCAGCAGATAGGGACCATCGCGTCGTTGCACTTCGCGCAGCGCATCGCCGAGCAGGTTGGCCGCGTCGTACATCGAACGCGCATTCCACAGGTTGAGCCGGCTGTTGTCGCGCCCGTGCTGCATCAGCAGGTTGATCGTGCCTTGGCTGATGGCAAGGTTGCCCGAGGTCAGCGTGACGATCGCGCGGTCGCCCGGCCGCTCGAACATGCGCATCTTGCAGAAACTGGCGATGTTGTCCACGCCCGCATTGGTGCGCGAGTCGGAGGCGAACAGCAGCCCTTCGTTGAGGGTGATGGCTACGCAGTAGGTCATGCGGAAGGGCTTTGACGTGCAAGGATACGGCAGGATCGCGCACTGTAATGGACTCCGGCGGGCTAGGCAACCAGCGCCTGGGTTTCAGGGCTGGCGAAGAAACTGGTCTGGATTTCGGCGCCGAGCGCCCCGGTTCTTTCGAGGAAATCAAGCAGGTATTCGTGCAGGCCGGCGGCCATGATGTCGTCCATGCGCGCGAACTCCAGGCGCGCCATGAGTTCGCCGGCCTGGCGCACGGCTTCGCGCCCGGTGCCGCCCGCGACGCTCTGCAGCACGCGGTACATTTCGGCGGTGCAGTTGCGCAGCGAGCGCGGCATGTCGTTGCGCAGCAGCAGCAGTTCGGCCACCTTGCGCGGATGGATGATGTCGCGGTAGATCTTGCGGTAGGCCTCGAAGGCACTCACCGAACGCAGCAGCGAACCCCACTGGTAGTAGTCCTGCGCGCCGCCTACGTCCTGCGGGCTCGGCAGCAGGATGTGGTACTTCACGTCAAGGATGCGCGCGGTGTTGTCGGCGCGCTCCAGGAAGGTGCCGAGGCGCACGAAATAGAAGGCCTCGTCGCGCAGCGCAGTGCCCACGGTGACGCCGCGGAACATGTGCGAACGCTGTTTGATCTGCTCGAAATAGCTGCCCACCAGCGCCGGACTCAAGGTCTCCGGCGCCACGCTGCCCTGTTCCATCCAGGTCGAGTTGAGGCTTTCCCACATCTCCGAGGTGATCGCGCCGCGCACCGTGCGCGCGTTCTCGCGCGCCTGGCGCAGGCAGTTGACGATCGAGGAGGGGTTGTCGGGATTGGAGACCAGGAACTCGAGCACGTTCTGCTCGGTCAGGTCGCGGTACAGCGCGTAGTAGTCCGACGCCAGGCCGGTGGTGATCAGCGGCACCGCCCAGGGTTGCGCCCAGGGTTCCATCGGCTGGCTGATGCTGGCGGGCAGCAGGCGCATGCGGTAGGTCACGTCCAGCATGCGCGCGGTGTTCTCGGCGCGCTCGATGTGGCGCCCCATCCAGAACAGGTGTTCAGCCGTGCGGCTCAGCATGTGCCGTCCTCCAATACCCAGGTGTCCTTGGTGCCCCCGCCCTGCGAGGAGTTCACCACCAGCGAGCCCTGGCGCAGTGCCACCCGGGTCAGCCCGCCGGGCACCACGCGCGTGTCGGTGCCGGTGATCACGTAGGGCCGCAGGTCGACGTGGCGCGGCGCAATGCCTTCCTCCACCAGCGTCGGGCAGGTCGACAGCGCCAGTGTGGGCTGCGCGATGTAGTTGTCGGGATTGGCCATGATGCGCAGGCGGAAGTCCTCGATTTCCTGGTGGCTGCTTCTGGGGCCGACCAGCATGCCGTAGCCCCCGGAGCCGTGGACCTCCTTGACCACCAGTTCGGGCAGCTTGGCCAGCACGTAGCAGAGGTCGTCCGGGCGTGACAGGCGGTAGGTGGGCACGTTGGCCAGCAGCGGCTCCTCGCCAAGATAGAAGCGGATCATGTCGGGCACGTACACGTAGGTCGATTTGTCGTCGGCCACACCTGCGCCGATGGCATTCGCCAGCGTCACGTTGCCGGCCTTGTAGGCGGACAGCAGCCCGGGCACGCCCAGCATCGAATCCTTGCGGAAGGCGAGCGGATCCAGGAAGTCGTCGTCCAGGCGGCGATAGATGACGTCGATGCGCTGCGGGCCCTGGGTGGTGCGCATGTAGACCACGCGGTCGCGCACGAACAGATCCTGCCCCTCGACCAGCTCGATGCCCATCTGCTGGGCCAGGAAGGCATGCTCGAAATAGGCGCTGTTGAACGCGCCCGGCGTGAGCAGCACGGCCACCGGCGCGCCCGAGGGTCGGGGCGCCATGGCGCGCAGGCTTTCCAGCAGCAGGTCGGGATAGTGGTCGATCGGCGCCACCTGGATGCTGGCGAACAGGTCGGGGAACAGGCGCATCATCATGCGGCGGTTTTCCAGCATGTAGGACACGCCGGAAGGTGTGCGCAGGTTGTCCTCGAGCACATAGAAGTCGTTCTCGCCGACCTTGACCACGTCGACACCGGCCACGTGCGCGTAGACCTTGCCGGGCAGGTCGACGCCCTGCATCTCGGGGCGGTAGGCCGGATTGCCCATGATCTGCGCCTCCGGGATCACGCCGGCCTTGACGATCTCGTGGTCGTGATAGACGTCGTGCAGGAACATGTTGAGCGCTTTCACGCGTTGCACGCAGCCCGCCGCCACCTTGTTCCACGCGTCAGCCGACAGGATGCGCGGGATGATGTCGAAGGGGATCGCGCGCTCCACCCCCGACTCATCGCCATAGACCGCGAAGGTGATGCCCAGGCGCCGGAACAGCAGGTCAGCCTCGACGCGCTTGTTCTGCAGCACATCGGGCGGCACCTTCGACAGCCATTCGGAATAGGCGCGGTAGGCAGGATGCAAGGCGCCGTCGGCGCCATGCAATTCGTCATAGGCCAAGGGGGGTCCCTCCACGCGAGCGTTCATGACTGTACTCCAGATCGGGTTCGGCACAGTTTCATCATAGGCTCTAGCAAAGCCCATGCCGTCATGCGAGTCCTTGTCCCGGATCAACTTTCTGCGGTGCCGCAGAAGGACGGAAGGTGTCGCGCACTGGGGCGGTGCGCTGGCGCACCATCGCGGTGCCGCTGCCCGTACCCAGGGGCAGGCTGTATGCTTGGCCTGGCATCGCATTTCAGCAAGGCAGCACGTTCATGGTTTCCCGACTCAGCCAGCATTCCCACGAGCCCCATCCGGATGATCCGATTCCGGTCGACGCCGGAATGCCCGAACCCGACCGTCAGCTGATCGGACTGGCGCAGTCCTGGTTCCGCGAAATCTTCCGTGAAGGCCAGACGCCGCGCGCCGAGCAGGCTTGGCGGGTGGCGCGCATGCTGGCCGACATCGAGGCGCACCCGGCCTGTCCCGCTGTGGCCCTGCTGCGCGCGTTGCCCTGGGAGCGCCTGCGCGGCAGTGCCATCGTGCCGACCCTGCCCGAGGACGTGGTGGCCATGCTGTCCGACCTCGACCGTGGCGATCGCGTGCTCGAGCGGCTGGAGACTTTCGCGCCGGCGGCACCAGCGCTGGCGGCCGCGACAGTCCACGACGCCGAGGCCGTGCGCAAGCTGATGCTGGCGCTGGCGCAGGATGTGCGGACGGTGGTGGTGCTGCTGGCCGAGCGCCTGGACATGCTGCGCGCGGCCGCCCAGTCGGACGGCGCCACGCGTCGCCGGCTGGCCAGCCAGACCATGGCCCTGCATGCGCCGCTGGCCAACCGCATCGGCGTGTGGCAGATCAAGTGGGAGCTCGAGGACCTGTCCTTCCGCTATCTCGAGCCCGAGACCTACAAGAACATTGCCACGCTGCTGGACGAGCGTCGCACCGACCGCGAACGCTGGATCGCCAATGTCATTGCCGAACTGCGCGGCGAGCTCGCCGGTCGCGGCATCCAGGGCGAAGTCCAGGGACGGCCCAAGCACATCTTCAGCATCTGGAAAAAGATGAAGCAGAAGGGCCTGAGCTTCGCCCAGCTGATGGACGTGCGCGCCGTGCGCGTGATCGTCGAGGATATCGACGACTGCTATGCGGTGCTGGGGCTGGTGCACGACAAGTGGCAGCCGATCGCGGGCGAGTTCGACGACTACATCGCGCATCCCAAGGGCAATTTCTACCGCTCGCTGCACACGGCCGTGCTGGGCCCCGAGCAGCGGCCGCTCGAGGTGCAGATCCGCACCAGCCAGATGCACCGGGATTCGGAACTCGGCGTGGCTGCGCACTGGCGTTACAAGGAAGGCCGGCATTCCGACCGCCGCTTCGACGAGCGCATCGTATGGCTGCGCCAGATGCTGGAATGGGGGCGCGAGGTCAATGCCGGCGAGGGCGGTCCTGGCGGCAGTGCGCCGGTCGATGACACCATCTACGTGTTCACGCCGCAGGGGCGCGTGATCGACCTGCCCAAGGGCGCCACGCCGGTGGATTTCGCCTACCACGTGCATACCGACCTCGGGCATCGCTGCCGCGGCGCGCGCGTCGACGGCGTCATCGTGCCGCTGCACTACCGGCTGGACAGCGGGCAGCGCGTCGAGATCACGGTGGCGCGGCAGGGCGGTCCTTCACGCGACTGGCTCAACCCCGAGCTCGGATTCCTGCACAGCGCGCGCGCGCTCGCCAAGGTGCGCCACTGGTTCAAGCAGCAGAACCTGGAGGAGGACCTGGCGCACGGGCGCCAGCTGCTCGACAAGGCCATCCAGCGCGCCGGACGCGGCCAGCCCAACCTCGACAAGGTGGCGCAGGAACTGGGGCTGGCGCGCGCCGATGACCTGCTGGTGGCGCTGGCACGCAACGAGGTGCCGCAGCGTCTGCTGGAACAGGCGCTCGATCCGCAGTCGCATGCGGAGCCGCTGCCCGGACCCGATGCCGTGCGCCAGGTGCGCGCGCCGGAAAGCGCCAAGGGCAGCGGCGCCATCCATGTGCTGGGGGTGAGCAACATCGCCAGCACCTTCGCCAAATGCTGCCGGCCGGTGCCGCCGGAACCGGTGGTGGGCTTCGTCACGCGCACGCACGGCGTCACCATCCATCGCGAGGACTGCGCGAGCCTGGACGCGCTCTCGGACGAGCAGCGCGCGCGCCTGATCCCGGCGGCGTGGGGCAATACCGGCAGCGACCAGTTCGCCGTCGATATCGCGGTCGAGGCGCGCGACCGCCAGGGCCTGCTGCGCGACATCTCGGATGCGCTGACGCGCGAGAAGATCAATGTCACGGCGGTCAACACCCTGAGCCGCGGGGACGATGCGCACATGCAGTTCACCATCCACATCGCCAATCGCGGCCAGCTCAGTGCCGCGCTGAAGAACCTGACGGCCGTCGACGGCGTGCGGCGCGCCTACCGGCGCTGATGGCGGCCGGGCGCGGCCGCGCGGCTCAGCCCAGGCAGCGCTGGATGAAGGCGCTGATGGCGCGCAGTTCCTCGTGCGCCACCGAATGCGCCATCGGATAGCTGTGCCATTCCACCGGGTAGCCATGCTCCTGCAGGGTCTGGCGCGAGCGCTCGGCCATGGCGATCGGGATCACGTTGTCCTGCGTGCCGTGCGCCATCAGGATCGGCGTCGCGCTGTTGGCGGGGCTGGCCTCGGTGGCCAGCGTCCCGGGCAGCGCCAGGTAGGTCGACAGCGCCAGGATGCCGGCCAGCGACTCGCGCTGGCGCAGGCCGCAATGCTGCACGATCACGCCGCCCTGGGAGAAGCCGGCCAGCACCACGCGCTTGGGCGGGATGCCGCGCGTGGCCTCGCGCGCGATCAGCGCATCCACCAGCGCGGCCGAGCTGCGGATGCCGCGCTCGTCGGTGCGGCGCTCCAGGCCGTCGAGCGCGATGTCGTACCAGGCGCGCATGACCATGCCGTTGTTGATGGCCACCGGCTGGCGTGGCGCATGCGGAAACACGAAACGCAGCGCCAGGTCCTCGGGCAGGCCGAGCTCGTGCACCACAGGCAGGAAATCCCAGCCGTCGGCGCCCAGGCCGTGCAGCCAGATCACGGTGCCGTGGGGCGCGTCACCGGTTTGCAGTTCGAGGGCGGGAACGTGGGTGCTCATGCGGATGCTCCGGAGTCGTCCGTGCGCTGAGGCCGGCGCGCGGACTTGGGACGGAAGGCGTCGATACGTTCGACACGCGTTTCGAGATAGGGCCCGCCGATCAGGTCGATGCAGTAGGGCACGGCGGCGAACACGCCGTCGAGCGTCTCGCGGATCGCCTTGGGCTGGCCCGGAAGGTTGAGGATCAGGCTGCTGCCGCGAATGACGCCGAGCTGACGCGACAGGATGGCGGTCGGGACGTACTGCAGGCTGACCGCGCGCATCTGCTCGCCGAATCCCGGCAGCACCTTGTGCGCCACCGCCAGCGTGGCTTCCGGTGTCACGTCGCGCGGCGCCGGGCCGGTGCCGCCGGTGGTGAGCACCAGGCTGCAGCCTTCCTCGTCGCACAGCGCGCGCAGTGCCGCCTCGATCTGCGGCTGTTCGTCGGGGATCAGGCGCTCGACCAGGCTGAGCGGATTCCACAGCACTTCCGCCAGCCAGCTGCGCAGGCCAGGCAGGCCCTCGTCGGCATAGACGCCGGCCGCGGCGCGGTCGCTGATGCTGAGCAGGCCGATGCGCACCGGTTCGGGCGGCGGCAGCGGCACGGCTGCGCTCATGCCGGCGGCGCCGCGTCAGTGTCGGCGCCGCCGCCCTCGATCAGCGCGAGCAGCGCGCGATAGAGCTCGCGGAAATTGCGCGGCGCCTTGGACTCCTCGCGTTCGCGGCGCGCATTGCGGATCAGCGTGCGCAGTTCCGGGATATCCAGCCCGGGATAGGCCTCCAGCAGATGCGCAAAGGCGGCATCGTCGGCGAGCAGGCGTTCACGCCAGTTCTCGGCTTCGTGCTGGCGTGCCACCGCCTCGCGTGAGACGCCGTTCCAGGCGTCCAGCCGCGCCTGCAAGGGCGCCGGATCGACGTCGCGCATGAGCTTGCCGACATATTGCAGCTGGCGCCGGATCGCGCCGTGGGTGCGCAGACTGCGCACCTGCAGCAGCGCATCGCGCAGGCCGTCGGGCAGGTCGAGCGAGCGCAGACGCTCCCGGCTCAAGGCCGCGAGCGCCTCGCCCAGGTCCTGCAGGGCGTGCATGTCGCGCTTGCGCTGGCTCTTGCTGGGGCCGTCGAACGCATCGTCCGTGTCATCGTGGTCTTGCTGGGGTTCCATTCCTGATCCGCTGCTGGGCACTTTGTTATGATACCCGAAGGCCTCAGCTGGAGCTTTCCGTGACCGTACCCGCCCGTTTCTCGCAATCCCCCGAAGTGCTTCGTGACCTTGCCGCCCGCGTGCTCGAGCTGGCACGCCAGGCCGGCGCCAGTGCCGCGGAGGTCGACGTGAGCGAGGGCTATGGCCAGAACGTCACCGTGCGCCTGGGTGAAATCGAGACCATCGAGCACAACCGCGACAAGGACATCGCGGTCACCGTCTATTTCGGCGCGCGCCGCGGCCATGCCAGTACTTCCGACTTTTCGGATCAGGCGCTGGCCGACACCGTGCGTGCCGCCTGCACCATTGCGCGCCACACCGCGGAAGACCCCTTTGCCGGGCTGGCCGATCCCGCCCTGCTGGCGCCGGTGGATTTTCCCGATCCCGGCCTGTTCCACCCTTGGGATCTGGCGGTGGAAGACGCCGCCGAGCTGGCGCGCCGCTGCGAAGCGGCAGCGCTGGGTGTCGATGCGCGCATCCGCAACTCGGAAGGCGCCGGACTCAGCAACCATGCCTCGCAGTTCGTCTACGCCAACAGCAACGGCTTCCTGGGCGGCTTTCCGGCCACCCACCACAGCCTGGGCTGCACGGTGATCATCGGCGAGGGCGACAACATGCAGCGCGACTACTGGTATTCCAGTGCGCGCAGCGCCGCCGCCATGGAAGCCTGCGAGCAGGTCGGCCGCACCGCCGGCGAACGCACCGCGCGCCGCGCCGGGGCGCGGCGGATCGCCACCTGCAAGGTGCCGGTGCTGTTCGAGGCCCCGATCGCGGCCGGCCTGTTCGGCAGCTTCGTGGCGGCCGTCAGCGGCGGCAGCCTGTACCGCAAGTCGAGCTTCCTGCCGGATTGCGCCGGCAGCCGCGTGTTCGCGCCGCATGTGCAGCTGGTCGAGGATCCCGCGATACCGTTGGGCATGGGTTCCACGCCCTTCGACAACGAAGGCGTGGCCACCCGGCGCCGGCACGTGATCCGTGATGGCGTGGTGGAAGGCTATTTCCTGGGCAGCTACTCGGCGCGCAAGCTCGGGCTTGCCACCACCGGCAACGCCGGCGGCGCGCACAACCTGATAGTGTCCGACACCGGCCAGGATTTCGCCGGCCTGCTGCGCGAAATGGGCAGCGGCCTGCTGGTTACCGACACGCTGGGGCACGGCGTGAATCCGGTCACCGGCGACTATTCGCGCGGTGCTGCCGGCTTCTGGGTGGAGAACGGCGTACTGGCCTATCCCGTCGAGGAGATCACCATTGCCGGCAATCTCAAGGACATGTACCGGGACATCCGCGCCATCGGCGCCGACCGCCTGGTGCGCGGCTCGCGCACCTGCGGCTCGATCCTGGTCGATGGCATGACGGTGGCGGGCGAATAGCATGAAGTGTCCGTTCTGCGGTCGCGACGACACCCCGGTGATCGATTCGCGGGTCAGCGAGGATGGCGAGGCGATCCGCCGGCGCCGCCGCTGCACCGCCTGCGACAAGCGCTTCACCACCTTCGAGACCGCCGACGTGCGCATGCCGCAGGTGGTCAAGCAGAACGGCAAGCGCGAGGAGTTCTCGCTCGACAAGCTGCGCCAGGGTTTTGCGCGCGCCCTGCACAAGCGGCCGGTGGGCACCGAACTGGTCGAGGAGTCGCTGCGCCGCATCCAGCAGAAGGTGCTGGCGCGCGGCGAGCGCGAGGTCGAGTCGCTGCGTGTGGGCGAGATGGTGATGGAAGAACTGCGCCGCCTGGACAAGGTGGCCTACGTGCGCTTCGCGTCCGTCTACCGGAGTTTCCAGGACATCGACGATTTCCGTGACGCCATCCGTGACCTCTGAGCCGTCGCTGGATCCGGATGCGCTGTGGATGGCGCGCGCGCTGGCGCTGGCGCGGCGCGGACAGGCCACCACCACGCCCAACCCGCGTGTCGGCTGCGTGCTGGTGCGCGACGGGCTGCCGGTCGGCGAAGGCTGGCACGAACGTGCCGGCGAGGCGCACGCCGAGGTGCATGCGCTGCGCGCTGCCGGCCAGCGCGCGCGCGGCAGCACCGCCTACGTCACGCTCGAACCCTGCAGCCATGTCGGCCGCACCGGTCCCTGCTGCGAGGCGCTGGTGGCCGCCGGCGTGGCGCGCGTGGTGGCTGCCATGCAGGATCCCAATCCGCTGGTGTCCGGACAAGGCTTCGCGCGACTGCGCGCCGCTGGCGTGGCGGTGCGTGTGGGCGTGGCCGAGGCAGCGGCGCGCGCGCTCAATCCGGGCTTCATCGCGCGGCTGACGCGCGGTTGGCCCTGGGTCAGGCTCAAGGTGGCCATGTCGCTCGACGGACGCACGGCGCTGGCCAATGGCGCCAGCCAGTGGATCACCAGCGCGGCGGCGCGCGCCGACGGGCATCGGCTGCGCGCCGAGGCCTGCGCCGTGCTGAGCGGCAGTGGCACCATCCTGGCCGACGATCCGCAACTGACCGCGCGCGACGTGCAGGCCACGCGCCAGCCGCTGCGTGTGGTGATCGACGGCGGCCTGCGCATGCCGGCCGCAGCACGCGTGCTCGACGGCGAGCCGACCCTGGTCCTGGCACGCAGTGGCGTGCTGGCACAGGACGCGCCCGGCGCCGGTGCCGAGCGCGCGCGCGCGCTGATGGCGCGCGGCGCGCGGGTGATCGGCGTCGCCGAGGATCCGCACGACCCGGCGCACCTCGACTTGCGCGCCGCCTTGCTGGCGCTGGGGCGCGAGCCGCTCAACGAGGTGCTGGTCGAAGGTGGCGAGATCCTCAACGGTGCGCTGCTCACCGCCGGCCTGGTCGACGAATGCGTGTTCTATGTCGCGCCGGCGCTGCTCGGCAGCGCGGCGCGTGGTCCCGCGCGGCTGGGGCCGTTCGAGCGGCTGGCGCAGCGCCACCGCTTGCGTTTCGCGGCTGTCGAGCGTGTCGGCCCTGACCTGCGCATCACTGCCGTGCCGGAACCGGCCGGCGCCACGACGGACTGAGCACAGTCGTCCGCCCATTCTTCTAAGGAGTCGACATCCCATGTTCACAGGCATCGTCGCGGCCGTCGGCCGCATCGTTTCGCTGGCCCCGCTCGCCCGGGGCGTCCGCCTGACCATCGACGGCGGCGGCCTGTCGCTGGCCGACACCCGGCTGGGTGACAGCATCTGCGTCAACGGCGCGTGCCTGACCGCAGTCGAACTGGCGCCGGGCGCCTTCGTCGCCGACGTCTCGCGCGAGACGTTGGACTGCACCGTGGGTCTCGACCAGGCCGGTGCCGAGGTCAACCTGGAAAAGTCGCTGACCCTGGCCGACCGGCTGGGCGGGCACCTGGTGTCAGGGCACGTCGACGGCGTCGGCCTGGTCAGCCGCTTCGAGCCGGTCGGCGAAAGCTGGCTGCTCGAGATCGCGGCGCCGGATGAACTGGCGCGCTACATCGCGCGCAAGGGTTCGGTCACCGTCAACGGGGTCAGCCTGACCGTCAACCACGTGCGGGGTGCGCGTTTCGACATCAACATCATTCCGCACACGCGCGCAGTGACCACCTTCCGCAATCTTGCTACGGGCCAGCGCGTCAATCTGGAGGTCGATCTGATCGCGCGCTATTGCGAGCGTCTGCTGAGCAGTGCAGGCGAGGACGTCTGAGCGCGCCGCTGCAAGCCCGATAAGCTTGATGTAATGAATTGTATAGCGCTAAGATTCGGCCAGTCTTAAAGGTCGGAATAGTTCTTTTCGGCCTGGCCATTTGGCTAGTATGTGAGACCGTTCGAAAGCGGGCGCGAGGCAATCATGAATTCGGCAGACATCGAAGTCGGGGGCTGGCAGTGGGACCTGCGCAAGGATCAGCTGGAAATCGACGACGGCTTCCGTGCCATCCTGGGTCTTGCCTGGGATTCGGCGCCGCGCCGTCTTGAATTCCTGTGCGGGGTGATCCATCCAGAGGATCTGCACAATTTCCAGCACGCGGTGCAGAGGCTGGTCGACGGGCGCCAATCCAGCCTGCGGCTGTGCCATCGCATGCTCACGCGCTGGGGCGAATGCCGCCGTGTCGACATCTTCGGCGAGGTGCTCGAGCGCGCCGCCAGTGGCGGCGCCTTGCGCGTCGGTGGCCGCGTGGTTGCGGCGGCGCGCAGCGAGCCGCTCGGGATCGCCATCTGAGCGGCACGCTGCCGCTGGTGCGCGGTCGTCATCCGACGGGACCGGGCTGGCCGCCGGGCGCCGTTTCGGGAGACAATGCCGGATCGCCCGCCATCCGGGCGCCCACCGCCGCCCCTACATGAACTCCCCCCAGCATCCTGCGACCCCGGTCGGCATCACGCCGGCCACCGGCATTGTCGAAGAGATCCGTGCCGGCCGCATGGTCGTCCTGGTCGACGACGAGGACCGCGAGAACGAAGGCGATCTGGTCCTGGCCGCCAGCCACGTATCAGCGGAAGCCATCAATTTCATGGCGCGCCACGGGCGCGGCCTGATCTGCCTGACCCTGACCGAGGAACGCTGCCGGCAGCTGTCGCTGTCGCTGATGGTCAGCGACAACCGATCGCCCTTCGCCACCAACTTCACGGTCTCGATCGAGGCGGCCAGCGGCGTCACCACCGGCATCTCCGCCGCCGACCGCGCGCGCACCGTGCAGGCGGCCGTGGCGCCAGGGGCCGGCCCCGAGCACATCGTCCAGCCCGGCCACATCTTTCCCCTGATGGCGCGGCCGGGTGGCGTGCTGATGCGCGCCGGCCACACCGAGGCCGGTTGCGATCTGGCCCAGCTGGCCGGCCTCGAGCCCGCCGCCGTGATCTGCGAAATCCTCAAGGAGGATGGCGAGATGGCGCGCCTGCCCGATCTGCTGGCCTTCGCTGCCGAGCACGGCCTCAAGGTCGGGACCATCGCCGACCTGATCCGCCACCGCGGCGAGACCGAGCACCTGATCCGTCGCAGCGCCGAACGCAGCGTGGCGCTGGCCGAAGGCGCCTTCCGGCTGGTGGAATACTTTGATGCCGTGGCTGAGCGCACCCACGTTGCGCTGGTCCACGGCCAGCCGCAGCCCGACCGGGAAACCCTGGTGCGCGTGCACGAGCCGGCTTCGCTGGCCGACCTGATCGACGATGGCGCCGGCCGCCACGCATTCGGTGTCCACGAGGCGCTGCGCCTGATCGCGCAGCGCGGCTGCGGCGTGCTGGTGCTGCTGCGCGGTGGCGCCGAGGACGGCGATTTCACCGATCTCACGCGCGAGCGCCAGCTGGTGGCGCTGGCCAAGCGCAAGTGGGATCCACGCGCGCATGGTGTCGGTGCCCAGATCCTGCGCGATCTCGGCGTAGGCCGCATGCGCGTCATGTCGAACGCCTCGCGATTGACCCGATTCATCGGATTCGGGCTGGAAGTGACCGGCTTCCTGACCCCGGACGAAGCCAAAGGATCCTGAGACGACCATGCAAGTATTCGATCATCAGCCTGCCGCGGGCAGGCCTGTCGCCCAGGCGCTGCCCGGCCAGGACCTGGCGGTGGCCGTGGTGTGCGCGCGCTTCAATGCCCAGGCCTGCGAGGAACTGCTGGTGGCCTGCCTGGCCGAACTCGCCGAACTCGGCGTGCCGCAGGCTGGCACCACGGTGGTCCGCGTGCCGGGCGCACTCGAGATCCCGCTGGCGCTGCAGGTGCTGGCGCAGACGCGCAGGCCCGATGCGATGATCGCGCTGGGCGCCGTGATCCGCGGCGAGACCTACCACTTCGAACTGGTCTCCAATGAGATGGGGGCCGGTATCACCCAGGTCCAGCTCGATACCGGTATTCCGATCGCCAACGGCGTGCTCACCACCGAGGACGATGCGCAGACGCACGCGCGCACGCGCGGCAAGGGGCGCGACTGCGCGCAGGCGGCTGTCGAGATGGCGCGCCTGCTCGCCGCGCTGCGGGCGCCGGCGTGAGCGCCGGCGAGGCGCCGGTCCCGGCGATCCCGGCGGCACCGGCACGGCACAAGAGCAAGCGCCGCAAGACGCGCGATTTCCTGTTGCAGGCGCTGTACCGGCGCCTGCTGTCCGGCGCCGAGGTGCGCGAACTGCAGCGCGACATCGAGATGGGCGAGTACTGGTCCCAGCTCGACCACGGCTTCTACCGCGATACGCTGGCCGGTGTGGTGCAGGACATCGAAGGTATCGAGCAGGCGATGGGCGGCGCACTCGACCGTCCGCTGGCCGAGGTCAGCCCGATCGAACGCGCCATCCTGCAGATCGGCCTGTTCGAGCTGATCCATCGTCCTGATACGCCGCTGCGCGTGATCATCAACGAGGCGATCGAACTCGCCAAGACCTTCGGCGGCACTGACGGCCACAAGTTCGTCAATGGTGTGCTGGACCGCCTGGCGCAGACGCTGCGCCCCGATGAACTGGCGCGGGGTGGTCGCCATGGGACAGGAATTTGAGCTGATCCGGCGCTATTTCACCCATCCCGGCCGGCACACCCTGCTGGGGGTGGGTGACGATGCCGCGCTGCTGCAGCCGGCACCTGGCTGCGTGCTGGCGGCGTCCACCGACATGCTGGTGGCTGGCCGCCACTTCATGGATGACACCGATCCCGGTCGTCTCGGCCACAAGGCACTGGCCGTCAATCTCTCCGATCTCGCCGCCATGGGCGCGAAGCCGCGCTGGGCCTTGCTTGCGCTGGCGCTGCCGCAGGTCGATGCCGACTGGCTGGCGGCCTTTGCCGCAGGATTCCACGCCGAGGCTGCGGCGCACGAAGTGGACTGGGTGGGTGGCGACACCACCGCCGGCCCGCTCAACCTGTCGGTGACCGTGCTGGGTGAAGTCCCTGCCGCGCACGCGCTGCGACGCAGCGGCGGGCGTGTCGGCGATCAGGTCTGGGTGTCCGGCACACTGGGTGACGCCGCCGTCGGCCTCGCGCTGCTGCGCGGCGAACGCACGCTCGATGCGGCGGCGCACGCGCACTGCGTGCGCCGGCTCGAATGGCCGACGCCGCGCGTCGCGCTGGGCTTGCGACTGGCTGGCCTGGCGCATGCTGCGCTGGATGTCTCCGACGGCCTGCTGGCCGACCTCGGGCATCTGCTCGAGGCCAGCGGCGTCGGCGCCGATCTCGAACTTGCCGCCCTGCCGCTGTCGCCGGTCTTGCGCGACCATGTACAGCACGATTGGGTGCGCGAGGCGGTACTGGCCGGCGGCGACGACTACGAGCTGTGCTTCAGTGCAGCCGCCGCCGACGAAGACCGGATCCTGGCTGCCGGCGCCGCCAGCGGCACGCCGGTCACGCGCATCGGCGTGCTGACAGCGGCCCCCGGCCTGCGCGTGCGTGACCCCCACGGCGCGACCGTGCATACCCGGCGGCGCGGCTTCGATCACTTTCCCGATCCGGCGGCGGCGTGAGCGCGCGCGCGCCTTCGCTGCGCCTGCTGGCCAATCCGGTCCACCTGCTGTCTTTCGGCGGCGGACTCGGTCTGGCGCCGGTGGCCCCCGGCACCTTCGGCACCCTGTTGGGCTTTCCGCTCGCCTGGGCGCTGCGCGCGCTGGCGGCTGCGGCCGGCGCTGCCGCCATGTGGGGCCTGCTGGCGCTGCTGTTCGCACTCGCCACCTGGTGCGCCGACCGCACGGCGCGCATGCTGGGCAGCGGCGATCCGGGCAGCATCGTGTGCGACGAATACCTGGCCTTTGCCGCGCTGCTGCTGCTGGTCCCGGCCGAACCCTGGACCCAGGCCTGGGCCTTCCTGTGTTTCCGCCTGTTCGATGTCACCAAGCCGCCGCCGGTCGGCTGGGCCGACGCCCATCTGCATGGCGGCTTCGGCATCATGGCGGACGACGTGCTGGCGGCCATCTGGGCCGCTGGCCTGCTCTACCTGCTGGCGCGCCTGGGCATGCCCGGTGGCCCGCTGGTGTGACAGCAGCGATCCGCCGTGCATCGCTGCGCGCCCGCACTCCCCGGCGGCCACCACACCATGGCACGCGCCACCCATGACTGAAGCCATCCCGAGGCCTGAACGGCTGTCCGGACCCGTGCGCGCCTGGCTTGACGACTGGCGCGCGGACCCGGCCGGCTTCGCGCGCACGGTTTGCGCGCGACCGTCGCCGGTCACGAGCATGGCCAGCGACTGGCTGGCGGAGGCCGTCGGCCTTGCCCTGCTGCAGTGCCAGGGCAGGGTGGCGGTGGCCGAATCCTGCACCGGCGGCGGATTGGGGCAGGCGCTCACCGCCATTGCCGGCAGTTCGGCCTGGGTCGAAGGCGGCTTCATCACCTACAGCAATGCCGCCAAGAGCCGGCTGCTGGGCGTGCCTGCGGATCTGATCGCCGCCCACGGCGCGGTCAGCCGGCAGGTGGTCGAGGCCATGGCCAGCGGCGCGCGGCAAGGCCTTGCCGCGGAGTGGGCGGTCGCTGTCAGCGGCGTCGCGGGCCCTGGTGGCGGCAGCGCGCACAAGCCGGTCGGCACGGTCTGGCTGGCCTGGGCCGGACCCGGCGGGCAGCTGGGCAGCCAGGGCCTGTGGTTTCCCGGCGACCGCGCTGCCGTGCGTCAGGGCGCGGTGCTGGTCGGCCTGACCGGGCTGCTGGCGCTGCTCGCGGAATGCTGCTTCTCCGGCAATGGGGGCGGAGCCGGCATGGCATAATTGTCAGTCAACACCCGACAGGATGGTCCATGGACGAGAACAAGAGCAAGGCGCTGGCGGCAGCCCTCGCACAGATCGAAAAGCAGTTCGGCAAGGGTACGGTGATGCGCCTGGGCGACCAGGGCGCCGAGCGCGACATCGAGGTGGTCTCGACCGGCTCGCTGGGCCTGGATATTGCGCTTGGCGTGGGCGGCCTGCCGCGCGGCCGCGTGGTCGAGATCTACGGACCGGAATCCTCCGGCAAGACCACGCTCACGCTGCAGGTCATCGCCGAAATGCAGAAGAAGGGCGGCGTTGCCGCCTTCATCGACGCCGAACACGCGCTTGATCCGCAATACGCGCGCAAGCTCGGCGTGCACGTCGAGGACCTGCTGATCTCGCAGCCCGACACCGGTGAGCAGGCGCTGGAAGTGGCCGACATGCTGGTGCGTTCGGGTTCGGTCGACATCGTGGTGGTCGACTCGGTGGCCGCACTCACGCCCAAGGCCGAAATCGAGGGCGAAATGGGTGATTCGCACGTCGGCCTGCACGCGCGCCTGATGTCGCAGGCGCTGCGCAAGCTCACCGCCAACATCAAGCGCTCCAACACCCTGGTGATCTTCATCAACCAGATCCGCATGAAGATCGGCGTCATGTTCGGCAGCCCGGAAACCACCACCGGCGGCAATGCGCTCAAGTTCTATGCCTCGGTGCGCCTGGACATCCGCCGCATCGGCTCGATCAAGAAGGGCGAGGAAGTGATCGGCAACGAGACGCGTGTCAAGGTGGTCAAGAACAAGGTGGCGCCGCCGTTCCGCACCGCCGATTTCGACATCCTCTACGGCGAGGGCATCTCGCGCGAGGGCGAGATCATCGAACTGGGCGTGCTGCACAAGCTGATCGACAAGTCCGGCGCGTGGTACGCCTACCAGGGCGAGAAGATCGGCCAGGGCAAGGACAACACGCGCGAATACCTGCGCGAACGCCCGGCGCTGGCGAGCGAAATCGAAGCGCGCATCCGTGCTGCCGTCGGCGTGCCCGGCGTGAGCCCGGCGCCTGCGACGGCGGATGCCTGACGCTGACAAGGCCGCCAAGGCGCTCGAGGCGCGCGCGCTGGCCCTGCTGGCGCGCCGCGAATACACCCGGCTGGAACTCGCACGCCGGCTGGCGCGCGCGCCAGCGCGTGGTGCCGGCAGGCGCTTCGACGATGCCGACGCCG
>JAGWIJ010000167.1 GCA_028873535.1 Pseudomonadota bacterium | reverse complement strand
CGCGCCATTGTCGGACAGCAGATCTCGGTCAAGGCGGCGTCCAGCGTGTGGGGACGCGTGCTGGAAGCTGCCGGTTCCACGGCAGAGCTGCCGCCCGGCGCCGCCGCCCTGCGCGCGCTCGACGCGACCACACTGCGCGGCTGCGGACTGTCGGTGCGCAAGGCCGAGTACGTGCATGCGCTGGCCGACCATTTCCTGACACCGGAATTCTCGGTGCGACGCCTGATGCGCCAGGACGACGAGGCGATCATCGCCGAGCTGACCGCCATCCGCGGCATCGGCCGCTGGACCGTCGAGATGTTCCTGATGTTCCATCTGCATCGCCCGGACGTGCTGCCGGTGGGGGATCTGGGCCTGCGCGCCGCGGCCGGCAGCATCTTCGGCGAGGGCGGCGAAATGCCGATTGCCGAACTGCGCCGGCTGGCCGAGGGCTGGCGGCCATACGCCTCGGCTGCCACCTGGCTGCTGTGGCGCTATCTCGAAGCCGATGAGCCGCGACGCCAGGAAATCCGCGCCTGCCGCGAGCGCTGAGCGCGGCGCAAGGTGCTGTCTGGAAGGGCTTGCCCACGGGCTTGATTTTGTTTTGGATATGCCGGTATACTCCGCGATTACCCCAGGTCAAAGAATGTATTTGGAGCGTTGCTGAACTATGGTCGCCACTGCCACCCAGAAGGCTGAAATTGTCGCCTCCTATCGCCGTTCCCCCGCGGACACCGGTTCTTCGGAAGTGCAGGTTGCCCTGCTGACTTCGCGGATCAATGAATTGACCGAGCACTTCAAGGTGCACGTCAAGGATCACCACTCGCGCCGTGGCCTGCTCAAGCTGGTCAGCCAGCGCCGCAGCCTGCTCGACTACCTGAAGCGCACGGATGTCGGCGGCTATCGCGCCCTGATCGAGCGTCTCGGCCTGCGCAAGTAAGCATCACCCAAGGGGGCGGCCGTGTGCCGCCCTTTTTGTTTCCGCCTGCCCCGCGCCGCGGCTGCCTGTCGCTCGCACTCCTGCGGCGCCTGCCCTGAAGGACACCCCCCATGCAAGCATTCCGCAAAACGATCCCCTTTGGTCGCCACACACTGACGCTCGAGTCCGGCGAAGTCGCCCGCCAGGCGGATGGTGCCGTCATCGTGTCGCTCGACGACACCGTGGTGCTGGTCACCTGCGTCGCCCAGAAGAACAGCAAGCCCGGCCAGGACTTCTTCCCGCTGACGGTCGACTACCAGGAGCGTTTCTACGCCGGGGGCCGCATCCCCGGTGGCTTCTTCAAGCGTGAAGGTCGTCCCACCGAAAAGGAAACCCTGACCTCGCGCCTGATCGACCGGCCGCTGCGTCCGCTGTTCCCGGAAGGCTTCTACAACGAAGTCCAGGTGATCGCCACGGTGCTCTCGGTGAATCCGGAAATCGATCCTGACATCCCCGCGATGATCGGCGCCTCGGCTGCCGTTGCACTGGCCGGCGTGCCGTTCAATGGCCCGATCGGTGCCGCGCGCGTCGCCTATCTGGACGGGCAGTTCGTGCTCAACCCGACCACCACCGAACTCAAGTCCAGCAAGCTCAACCTGGTCGTTGCGGGCACCGCGCACGCCGTGCTGATGGTCGAATCGGAAGCCTACGAGCTGCCGGAAGACGTCATGCTGGGTTCGGTGATGCACGGCCACCAGGCCATGCAGCCGGTGATCGCGCTGATCCAGGAACTGGCCGACGAAGCCGGCCGCGACGAGTGGGACTGGCAGCCGCCGGCGCGCGACGAAGCGCTGATCGGCCGCATCAACGAGATCGCCGAAAGCGCGCTGCGTGAGGCCTACCGCATCCGCCAGAAGCAGGCGCGCTCGACGCGCATCGCGGAAATCGTGGCCAAGGTCAAGGAAGCCGTCATTCCCGCCGATGCCAGCCCGGATTTCGTCAATCGCGTGAAGAACCTGGTCGGCGACCTGGAAGCGCGCATCGTGCGCACCCAGATCCTCGACAGCGAGCCGCGCATCGACGGCCGCGACACGCGTACCGTGCGCCCGATCACCATCCGCACCGGCGTGCTGCCGCGCACCCACGGCTCGGCGCTGTTCACGCGCGGCGAGACCCAGGCGCTGGTCATTGCCACCCTGGGCACCGGACGCGACGAGCAGATCATCGACGCCGTGCAGGGCGAGTACAAGGAGCGTTTCATGCTCCATTACAACTTCCCGCCGTTCTCGACCGGCGAGACCGGTCGCGTGGGCAGCCCCAAGCGCCGCGAAATCGGCCATGGCCGTCTGGCCAAGCGTTCCCTGGTGGCGATGCTGCCGACCTCGGAAGAATTCGGCTACACCATCCGCGTGGTCTCGGAAATCACCGAGTCCAACGGATCCAGCTCGATGGCGAGCGTCTGCGGCGGCTCGCTCGCGCTGATGGATGCCGGCGTGCCGATGAAGAAGCACACTGCCGGCGTGGCGATGGGCCTGATCAAGGACGGCAACCGCTTCGCCGTGCTGACCGACATCCTGGGTGACGAAGACCACCTGGGCGACATGGACTTCAAGGTGGCGGGTACCGTCGACGGCGTGACCGCGCTGCAGATGGACATCAAGATCGAGGGCATCACCGAAGAGATCATGCGCGTGGCCCTGCGCCAGGCGAAGGAAGGCCGCCTGCACATCCTGCAGAAGATGGAAGAGGCGATCTCGGGTGCCAAGACCGAGCTGTCCAGCTTCGCGCCGCGCATCATCACCATCAAGATCAATCCGGAAAAGATCCGCGACGTGATCGGCAAGGGTGGCGCGGTGATCCGTGCACTCACCGAAGAGACCGGCACCACCATCGACATCAATGACGACGGCACGGTCAATATCGCGTGCCTGAGCATGGAAGCGGGCGAGGCTGCCAAGAAGCGCATCGAGGCGATCACCGCCGATGTCGAAGTGGGCAAGGTCTACGACGGCACCGTGCTGAAGCTGCTGGATTTCGGCGCCATCGTGAGCGTGCTGCCCGGCAAGGACGGCCTGCTGCACATCTCGCAGATCGCCAACGAACGCGTCAACCAGGTCGGCGACTACCTCAAGGAAGGCCAGCAGGTGCGCGTCAAGGTGCTCGAGGCCGACGAGAAGGGCCGCCTGCGCCTGTCGATGAAGGCCTTGCGGGAACCGGCAGCGCCGGCGGCTCCGCTGGCCGACTGATCGGCGGCTGCGCGCGCAGCGGCAAGAAAAAGCCCGCCTTACGGCGGGCTTTTTTCATTTCGGGGCCAGCATCCATTCGTGCGCCGGGTCGTTCTTGAACACCCATTCGCGCTTCGGTCCCGCCATCACGTTGAGGTACCAGGAACGGTAGCCATGCGGCACCACCACGGGATGATAGCCGCGCGGCACCATCATCACGTCGTGATCCTCCACCGCATGCGACTCGTCCAGGCTGCGGTCGTCGGTATAGACGCGCTGGAAGGCGAAGCCCTGGGCCGGGTCGAGACGATGGTAGTAGGTCTCTTCGAGGAAGCTTTCCTCGGGCAGGCGGTCGGTGTCGTGCTTGTGCGGCGGATAGCTCGAGGAGTGCCCCGACGGCGTGATCACCTCGACCACCAGCAGGCTGTCGGCTGGCTGGTCGGCCGGCAGGATGTCGGTGACAAAGCGCTGGTTGCCGCCTTCGCCGCGCACCGAGGTGCGCATGTCCGCGGGCGCGATCACGCGCGCAGGCAGGCTGCGCCGTCCCGGCGCGGAAGCGATCGCGATTTCGCAGGCGCCGGCGGCGGTAACCACGATGCGCGGCCCGTTGGGCACGTACACCGCGTGGGGCGGCGTGCCGTCGAAGACCGAACGGCGGCCGCCGATCACGCCGCTGTCGAGGCCGTCGCAGACCACGCGCGCCTGTCCGGTCAGGACCACCACGCAGCTCTCGCGGTCGGCGTCCTGCCATTCCAGCGTTTCGCCGGCGGCCAGCCGCCAGGCTTCGAAGCCGACGTGTTGCCAGCCCGCGCTCGCCGGCGTGACTTTCACGATCTCGCGCCCGTCCGGGCACCCTTTCACCAGCAGGCTCATGCCGTCCTCCTCAGCGTGCGGCTGCGCCGCGCGCATCGATCGCGTCGACCAGGCCGCGCAGGTGCTGATAGCCCATCCTGGCGTACTCGTAGCTCGGTGCCACCGCCGGATCCTGCTCGGCCTCGACCACCAGCCAGCCACGATAGCCGTGATCCGCCAGCGTCTGCAGGATGGGAGCGAAGGCGATCATGCCGTCGCCCGGCACCGTGAACACGCCATTGATCACCGAATCCAGGAAGCTCCAGCCCTGGTTGCGCGCCTGCTGCATGACCGCTGCACGCACGTCCTTGCAATGCACGTGGACCACGCGCGCCACGTGCTTGCGCAGCTCGGTCAGGGGATCGCCGCCGGCGAAGGTCATGTGACCGGTATCGAACAGCAGGCCCACTTCCGGGCCGGTCACCGCCATCAGGGTGTCGGTGTCCTGCGGGGTCTCGCAGTAGGCGCCCATGTGGTGGTGGTAGGCGAGCGTGATGCCCTGCGACTTCAGCCAGGTGCCGAACTCGGTCAGGCGCCGCCCGTAGGCTTCCCACAGCGCGGCGGATGCGAAGCGCGGGCGACGCGACAGCGCCTGGCTGCGGTCGCCCTGGATCGAGCTGGCCACTTCGCCGTACACCATCACCTGGCAGCCGTTGTGGACCAGCTTTTTCACATGGCTCTGGACGCCGGCGATCTCGGCCTCGACGCTGCCTTCGGCCAGCCGTCCCGAATACCAGCCGGACACGCAGGCCACACCGTACTCGGCCAGTTTGGCGCGCAGCGCCTCGGGTTCCTTGGGGAACTTGTTGCCGAGCTCGAATCCGGCGTAGCCGATTTCCGCACCCTCGGACAACGCGGTTTCCAGCGGGGTCTCGCCACCCAGTTCGGGCAGGTCGTCATTGCTCCAGGAGATCGGGTTGATCCCGATGCGGACGTCGAAATTGCTCATGGGTTCCTCGTCTGTTCGGAAAAGTATGCTTGCAAGGCGCGCCGGTTCAGTGCCCGCGAGTCGCGAGCGCCTGCTCGTAGCGCGTGCGCGCTTCGTGCACCTGAGGGCGCGTTGAGACCTCGGGCACCGCCACCTCCCACCAGCAGCCGCCTT
>JAGWIJ010000166.1 GCA_028873535.1 Pseudomonadota bacterium | reverse complement strand
CTGTCGGATGCACGCGCCGCCGAGGCCATCGTCCATGTGCGCGCCAGCCAGCGCGGCCTGCTGCGCGTACGCCAGGAACTGGAACAGAAGGGCGTGGGCGCGGACATCGCCGCCGCCGCCACCGCCGGCCTGCAGGTGCGTCAGCTGCCGCTGGCACGCGAAGTATGGCGCAAGCGCTTCGGCGTCCTGCCGCAGGATGCCGCGGAACGCGCGCGCCAGACGCGCTTCCTGGCCGCGCGCGGATTCGCCTTCGAAGTGATCCGCGCCGTGCTGGGCGGCGACGCGGCGGACTGATCCCGCCGCGGCCGTCGACGCCGGGTGGCGATGGCCGTGCCATGCACGGGCTGGCCGCTGCGGCCCGGGATGCGCTAACCTTGGGGTTTGCCCTCCTTCCGGGTCCCGGTTGATCCCGGTCTGCCCTGCCTGCCATGAAATCGTCTGAAATCCGCGACCGCTTCCTGAAGTACTTCGAACGCCAGGGCCACACCATCGTGGCGTCGAGCGCGCTCATCCCCGGCAATGACCCGACCCTGCTGTTCACCAATGCCGGCATGGTGCAGTTCAAGGACGTGTTCCTCGGCCAGGAGCGGCGGCCTTACGTGCGCGCGACCAGCTCGCAGCGCTGCGTGCGTGCCGGCGGCAAGCACAACGATCTCGAGAATGTCGGCTATACGGCGCGTCACCACACCTTCTTCGAGATGCTGGGCAACTTCAGCTTCGGCGACTATTTCAAGCGCGAAGCCATCCACTACGCCTGGGAATTCCTCACCGGCGAGCTGGGCCTGCCCAAGGGCAAGCTGTGGGTCACGGTCTACGCCGAGGACGACGAGGCTGCACGCATCTGGCTTGACGAGATCGGCGTCGATCCGGCGCGCCTGTCGCGCATCGCCACCAGCGACAACTTTTGGCAGATGGGCGACACCGGTCCCTGCGGCCCTTGCACCGAGATTTTCTACGACCACGGCCCCGGCATCCCGGGCGGCCCGCCGGGCACGCCCGAGGCCGACGGCGACCGCTACATCGAGATCTGGAACCTGGTGTTCATGCAGTACAACCGCGACGAGGCCGGCGTGCTGCATCCGCTGCCCAAGCCTTCGGTCGATACCGGCATGGGCCTGGAGCGCATCTCGGCAATCCTGCAGGGCGTGCACAGCAACTACCAGATCGACACCTTCCAGGCGCTGATCGCGGGGGCCGCGCGCGCCACCGGGTGCAGCGACCTGGCGTCGAACTCGCTCAAGGTGATCGCCGACCACATCCGCGCCTGTTCCTTCCTGATCTGCGACGGCGTCATCCCCAGCAACGAGGGCCGTGGCTACGTGCTGCGGCGGATCATCCGCCGCGCCATCCGCCATGGCTACAAGCTGGGCCAGTCGCGGCCTTTCTTCCACACCCTGGTGGCCGACCTGGCCGCAGTCATGGGCGAGGCCTATCCGGAGCTGGTGCAGGCGGGCGCACGCGTGTCCGAGGTGCTGCTGACCGAGGAACAGCGCTTTGCCGAGACGCTCGAGCACGGCATGTCGGTGCTCGAGGGTGCCATGGACAAGGAAGACCGCATGCTCGACGGCGAGACGGTGTTCCGCCTGTACGACACCTACGGTTTCCCGATCGACCTCACGGCCGACATCGCGCGCGAGCGCGGCTTCAATGTCGACTTTGCCGGTTTCGAGCAGGCCATGGAGCGCCAGCGCGAGCGCGCACGCTCGTCCAGCCGCTTCAGCGTGCATGGCCAGGTCAGCTACGAAGGCCAGGCCACCGAATTCCACGGCTACGACACGCTGCAGCTCGAAGCGCGCGTGCTGGCGATCTACCGCGACGGCAGTCCGGTCGAGCGCCTTGCCGCCGGCGACCACGGCGTGGTGGTGCTGGACCGTACGTCCTTCTATGCCGAATCCGGCGGCCAGGTCGGTGACCAGGGGCAGCTGGTGGGCAGCCAGGGCACCTTTGCGGTGGCGGATACCCTCAAGATCCAGGCCACGGTCTTCGGTCACCACGGCGAGCTGCTCACCGGCACGCTGGCGGTCGGCGACCTCGTCGACGCGCGCGTCGACGCTGCGCTGCGCGCGCGTGCCGCCTTCAACCATTCGGCCACCCACCTGCTGCATGCTGCGCTGCGCGCGGTGCTGGGCGATCACGTGACGCAGAAGGGTTCGCTGGTCGATGCCAGCCGCACGCGCTTCGACTTCGCGCACGGCAAGCCGGTGACGCCCGACGAGATCGCGGCCATCGAGCGCCTGGTCAACCGCGAGATCCGCGCCAACCAGGCGGTCGAGGTCAGCGTGATGAAGTACGACGACGCCATCCGCCATGGCGCGATGGCGCTGTTCGGCGAGAAGTACGGCGACGAGGTGCGCGTGATCCGCATGGGCGAGTTCTCGACCGAGCTGTGTGGCGGCACGCATGTGCACCGTTGCGGCGACATCGGCGTGTTCCGCGTCATCGCGGAGTCGGGCGTGGCTTCCGGTGTGCGCCGGATCGAGGCCACCACCGGCGAGGGCGCGATCGAACTGATGCAGCACGAGCGCACCGAGCTCGCCGGCGTGGCCGAACTGCTCAAGAGCCAGCCGGGCGAGATCCGCCTCAAGCTGGGCCAGACCCTCGACCACGTGCGCGCGCTCGAAAAGGAACTGGGCCGGCTCAAGTCGCGCCTCGCGGCCAGCGAAAGCGCCGACCTCGGCAGCCAGGCGGTCGAGGTCAAAGGCGTCAAGGTGCTGGCCGCGACGCTGCCGGGCGCCGATGCGCGCGTGCTGCGCGAGACGCTCGATGCACTCAAGGGCAAGCTCGGCAGCGCCGCCATCGTGCTGGCGTCCGATGCCGGCGGCAAGGTGGCCCTCATCGCGGGCGTGACCGACGACCTCACCGGCCGCATCAAGGCCGGCGAACTCGTCAACCACGTGGCCGGCCAGGTCGGCGGCAAGGGTGGCGGCCGCGCCGACATGGCGCAAGCCGGCGGCAGCGACGTCGATGCGCTGCCGGCGGCGCTGGCCTCGGTGGTCGGCTGGATCGAAGGGCGCGCCTGAGCGCGCAGGCCGCCGCCTAGTCGGCGGCCTGCTTCTGCCGCGCCTCGTCGCGCAGCACGCGGCGCAGCACCTTGCCCACGTTGGTCTTGGGCAGCTCGGTGCGGAATTCGACCACGGCCGGACGCTTGTAGCCGGTCAGGCGTTCGTGGCACCAGTCGCGGATGGCCTGCTCGTCGAGCGCGGGATCGCGTCTGACGACCACCACCTTGACGGCCTCGCCGCTCTGTTCGCTCGGTACGCCCACCACCACGCATTCGAGTACGCCCGGATGCTGGCTCACGACTTCCTCGACTTCGGCGGGATACACGTTGAAGCCCGACACCAGGATCATGTCCTTCTTGCGGTCGACGATGCGCACCCAGCCGCCGGCATCCATGACGCCGATGTCGCCGGAACGGAAGAAGCCGTCGGCCGTCATCACCCTGGCGGTCTCGGCGGGCTGCTTCCAGTAGCCCGCCATCACCTGGGGCCCGCGGATGCAGATTTCGCCGGGCTGGCCCAGCGGCAGGTCGTGACCCTCGTCATCGCGGATCGCGACCTCGGTGCTGGGCACCGGCAGGCCGATGCTGCCAGTGTATTCCATCACGTCGCAAGGGTTGCAGGTTGCGACCGGTGAGGTCTCGGACAGGCCGTAGCCTTCGGCGAGCGGGACCCCGGTGAGCTTGCGCCAGCGCTCGGCCACCGTCGACTGCACCGCCATGCCGCCGCCGATGGTGATGCGCAGATCGGAGAAGTCGAGGCTGGCGAAGTCCGGCTGGTTGAGCAGGCCGTTGAACAGCGTGTTCACGCCCGGGAACAGGTGGGCGTGGAAGCCGCGCAGCGACTTGATGAAGCCGGCCATGTCGCGCGGATTGGGGATCAGCAGGTTGCAGGCGCCCAGCCGCGTGCCGATGAAGCCGCACAGGGTCAGCGCGAAGATGTGATAGAGCGGCAGCGCGCATACGAATCTGGACTGATGCTCGGCGTCGATACGCCGCCGGATCCAGGCCTCGACCTGCAACACGTTCGCCACCATGTTGCGCTGGAGCAGCATGGCGCCTTTGGACACGCCCGTGGTGCCGCCGGTGTACTGCAGCAGCGCGATGTCGTCGGGCGCCGGCGCGATGCGCTGGAACGGCAGCGTGGCGCCTTCGCGCAGCACCTCGGACAGCCGTGTATGGCCCGGCAGTTCGAAGTCCGGCACCAGCTTCCTGACCGAGCGCACCACGAAGTTGACCATCATCGACCTGGGGAAGCCCATCAGATCGCCCATGCTGCTCACCACCACGTGGCGCAGTTCCGGGCACTGCGTTGCCTGGACGGTGTGCGCGAAATTCTCCAGCACAAAAATCGCCTCGGCACCGGAATCGCGGAGCTGGTGTTGGAGTTCGCGCGGCGTGTACAGCGGGTTGACCGAGACCAGCGTGCAGCCCGCGCGCACGATGCCCGCCAGGATCGGCGGATAGCTCAGCACGTTGGGCGCCATGATCGCCACGCGGTGGCCCGGTCCCAGGCCCCGGGCGGCCAGCCACGCGGCCACCGCGCGCGACAGCCGGTCGACGTCGCCGAAGGTGAGCGACGCGCCCATGCACAGGTAGGCGGTGCGGTCGGCGAAACGCGCGTAGGCCTGTTCCAGGATCTCCACCAGCGATGCGACCTGGCTCAGGTCGACGTCCGCGGGAACACCTTCAGGGTAGGAAGCCAGCCAGATCTTGTCCATGCGTCCTCGGGGCAGCGGCGCGCGCGCCGGTCCTGGTCTCCTCTGCAGCCTGCGCAGCACATCCGCAGGGCCTGCCACCATTGTGCCGGTGCGCACAGCACGTCGCCCGAACACTCGTTTGAATCAAAGATAGTCGCTTTGGCGCAGTGCTGCCAATCCCCCCGGACAGGGAGTACTGCGCTGCTGCCGGCTATACTGCGCCGCATGACTCGCAGTCCGCTCGCGCTCATTGGCGCCCGCCTGCAGCGCCCGGCCATTCCTCCGGCGTGCTGGCCCCGTCCTGTCCTGCAGGCACGCCTCGATGGCATCCTGCGTTATCCGCTGACGCGCGTGTGCGCACCCGCCGGATTCGGCAAGTCGCTGGCGCTGGCG
>JAGWIJ010000165.1 GCA_028873535.1 Pseudomonadota bacterium | reverse complement strand
TTGAGCGCCAACGTGCCCGTCACGGCGTTGGCGCTGTTGAGCGCGATGGTCTTGCCAAGCGTGCTGGTGGTGAAGCTGGCGTTGCCGCCCACGGTCAGCGCACCCGACTGGCCAATGTTGCCGTTGCTCGCCGTGACGCTGAGGTTGCCGCCCACCGTGCTGGCAGCGAGGTTGACGCCACCGGCATTGGCGTTGCTGAAGCTCGCATCGCCCGCAGCGCCGGCGGTGTTGAGGGCCACGGCAGCGCCGAAGTTGTTGCCGGTGCCGCTGAGGTTGATGGTGGCGTTGCTGGCCGTGGTGGTGAAGTTGGCCGCGCCGCTGACATTGATCGTGCTGGCGTTCTGGCTGATGTTGCCGGTGGCGCTGACGTTGAGGGTGCCCGCGGTGACGTTGAGCGTGCCGGTGGTGATGGCGCTCTGGTTGAACACCACGTCGCTGCCCGCACTGACACTGAGCGTGGCGACATTGACTACCGAACTCTTGTTGAAGGAGGTGGCGCCGCCCGACAGCACCACCAGCCCGCCGCTGCCGGTCACGTTGGCCGAGGCCGCGAAAGTGACGTCCAGCGCCGCATTCAGCGTCAGCGTGGTGCTGGCATTGCTCCAGGTGATCGTGTCATTGACCACCATCGAGCCGCTCAGGCTGCTGTTGGTGGTGGTGCTGGTGCCGCTGGTGACCGTGTAGCCGGTGGCATTGGTCTGGACCGTCACATTGGTCGTGGCCAGCGCACTCGACAGGGTGGCACCGGTGATGTTGGCGCCCCCGGTGGTGCCGATGACGAAGTCGCTGGGGTCGAGCAGCCAGGTGCCGGTCACGCCATGCGCAGCCAGGGTATCGACGTGCACGGTGGATCCGACGTCGAGCGCATTGCCCGAGGTCTCGACCAGGCCGCCGTTGCCGCCCAGCCGGCCGCCACGCGCCGCGATGCTGCCGTCGGCCTGGGTGTGCTCGTTGGCCCACAGCACCACGTGGCCGCCGTTGCCGGCGGTGATCGCGTTGGCGGCGATCACCGCGCCATTGGCGAAGTCGGTGGTGAGCGCGGACGGCAGCGGTCCTGCGCCATGCACCGAGCCGCCCACATCGACGCTGCCGCCGCCGGCAGCGCCGGACACGTCGATGCGGGATCCCGCCGCCAGCGTGATGTGCTCGCCGAGCACCGTCACCTGGCCGCCCTGGCTGCCGGGCGCCGCGCCGGTGGCGTCGAGCGTGCCGCCGATGATCGTGCCGCCGCTGCTGCCGCCGTTGATGACGATGCGCCCGTTGCGCTGCCCGATCGAGCGCGCCTGCACGATGCCGTCCAGGTTGAGCACGGTATCGGCGAAGCCGGCGCGCGCGGCCGCGCGCACATCCGCCACGCCGCCGTCGGCGCGCAGCCGTCCCAGCATGTCCAGGCGCGCTGCCAGGCCATCGTTGCGCACGTCGAAAAAGACCAGGCCGTCGCCTTCGACATCAACGCGCGCGTGGCTGGCCGCCGCGAGGCCGACGCGCGCCGCCTCGATGCTGCCGTTGACGGTCAGCAGCGGCGACAGCAGTGCGACCGTGCCGCCCGGTGCCGCCAGGGTGCCGTTGGAGATCAGCGTGCCGGGACTGGGCGTCGAGGCGGTGAAGGTGAAGTTGCCGGCCAGGAAGTCACGGTCGGCGATGTCCAGCGTGGACGCGAGGAAGCTGCCGGCATTGACCTGCGAGCCGCGTCCGAACACGATGCCGCGCGGATTGATCAGGAACACCTGGCCGTTGGCGAGCAGCGCGCCGAGCAGCAGCGAGGGATCCTGGCCGACCACGCGGTTGAGCAGCACCGAGCTGGCGCCGGGCTGGACCGCACGCACCACCTCGCCACTGCCGATCGAGAAGTTCTGCCAGTTGACGATGGCCTGGCTGCTGCCCTGGGTGATGGTCATCTGGCCGGCGGACGGGGTCTGCACCGTCACCTGGCCGGCCACGGTCTGCCCCCCGGTGGGCAGCGCCAGCACCGGCCCGTGCAGGCCGCTGAGCAGTACCGCGGCGCAGATCGGCTTGAGCCGCCAGAGCGGGCCGGGATTGCCTTGTTGTCCTCGCCGATGCGTGCGCGCCATGGTGTCGAATCCTCTCTGAGTGCTGCTGTACTGGTCTGGCTGACGCATCGGAATGTGTGCCGGGGTGCCGGTTTCAGTAGAACCAGGTGCCCTGGAAGTAGGCGCGCGGATCGCGCGTCGCGGTGTCGCTGACGGCGACACCGTGGGTGGCCTTGGCCACGCTGAGCCGCAGCGCGTAGGCGTTCGGCCTGGCCCATACCAGCGACACGCCGGCGCCGCCGAAGCTGGCCGTGTTGACGTAGCCGGGCGGACGCGTGATCAGCCCGGGGTCATGGCGGAACTCGACGCGCGCCGCATCGACGAAGGCCGCCACGAAGATCTCGTGCGACCAGCGCCCGAGCAGCCATTCGGGCGGCAGCCAGCGCAGTTCGGTGGTGAGCAGCTGGCCGCTGTCGCCGGTGCCTTCACCCGACGCGAATGCGCGCACGCCATCGGGGCCGCCGGCGCGGAACTGCTCGGTGGTATCCAGGTTGTCGAGGGCGTACTGGCCGCGCAGCGCGACGTACAGCAGCACGCGGTTGGTGAGCAGGTTCTGCAGCCGCGAGAAGCTGTAGTCGACCTTGCGATAGCTCTGGGCGTCGTCGAGACCTGACGGGAAGCCGCCATCGTAATGCAGATGCCCCGAACTGCCGGTCAGCTCGAAGGTGTTGACCGCGCCGCTCAGCAGCGTGTCGCGGAAATCGCCGGTCAGCGAGGCGACCAGGTCGTCGACGTGGCGTTTGGTGGTGATCACCGAGGCGCTGTCACTGTAGTTCTTGCGGTCGGCCGCGCCCAGCACGAACAGGTTCAGGTTGCGCGAACGCACCCAGGGATACAGCGCGAAAGCATTGGCGGTGATGCCATTGCCGCTCAGGCCGAGCGGGAAGTCGTGGCGGTCGAGCGAATAGTGCAGGGCCGACACCGAAGCGCCGGCACGCCAGCCGTCGCTGCCCAGCGGCGTGGTGTAGCCGAACAGGCCGAAGTTCAGCCCGCCGGTGGTCGACGTGAGGGCGCTCAGCGCGAGGCCGTCGCCGCGCCCGAGCGGACTGTTCCAGTTGCCGGTGACGCCGACCCGGGTCTCGCCGATGAAGCGCGAACCTTCGTTGTCGACATCGACCTTGCCGGACAGGCGCGCATCGGCCACCGGCGTGAACACCAGGATCGCGGTGCCGGGCGCGCTGCCGGCCTTGACCTCGGCGCGTACGGTGATGCCGCGCAGGTCGTTGACCAGGAATACGGTGCGCTCGACGTCGCGCACCGTGAGGATGCTGCCCGGCCGCAGATGGTCGAGATAGGCCTGGACGACTTCCTGGCGCACCGGCAGGCCTTCGCTCCACACCAGTTCGACATGGTCGAGACGGCCTTCGAGCACGCCGATGCGGATCTGGCCGTCCTGCGGCGCCTGCTCGGGAATGTAGGCGTAGCCCAGGTAGTAGCCCAGATCGCGCTGCAGGAAGCGGGTCACCGCGCTGGCGGCGTTGACCAGGTCCTCGTAGTTCTTGCCCTTGCCGACGAAGGGCGCCGTCAGTGCCGGCAGCGCCGCCTTGAGTTCGGCCGGCGCATCGTCGGCCACGCTGAAGCTGCTGACGTCGATCGCGAGTTCGTCGCTCGGCTTGCCGAGTTCGCGCGGCACCGGCGCGGCCGGCTGCGCCGGCAGGGCCTCGGGCGGGGTGTCGGGACGGTTGTCCGGACTGAGCTGGGACGGCGTCGGCACCACTGTCGGCGTGGCCGGCGCCGGCGCTGCGGCAAAGCCGGAAGCGGCCGCCAGCGCGAACAGCACGCCGCAGGCCGCCGCCCAGGCGCGGCGCTGCCCAGCCTGCTGCAAAACGCACGGCCCAGGTCGTCCGGCTGCAACGCCCGAGGGAGTAACACGCATTTGTCGTTTTCTCGCTGCTTGCTGATTGGTGTCGGGAAACCGAGCGAATCGCACCAGCATCAAGATTCTCAGCGCCGCCCCTGACTCTGAAGACTAGTTCAATTCTTCACGATTTCCCAGTCCCCACCTGGGATCAGGCTGCCGCGCGCTGCGCGCGGCAGCCGTCGCGAGCCATTGCGAGCGAGATTCGTTGCCAGAAACGCAAAGCTGCGGCTAAGCTGTTGTCGGAAGTTTAAGCCACTCCGGGGAGCCGTCACCGGGCACCTGCGGTAGCCTTGCGCTGCCGCGCGGGCCCATTGACCCCTTGATCGTACTTTCCTGAGACCCCGTCCGAAATGTCCGATTCTGAAAGCCCGACGCTGATTTCCCGGCATGTCGTCGACGCGTGGCTGGAGCCGCTCGCCGACGGGCCGTGCGGCGGCAACCTCGAATACGATCCCGAATTCCTCGAAATGGAGCTCTCGGCAGCAGGCAAGCCGGAGACCCAGTTCGCCCCCGCCGAGCCGCCCAGCTGGCCGCAGGTGCGCGACCAGGCCGCCAGCCTGCTCGGACGCACGCGTGACCTGCGCGTGGGCATGCTGTGGCTGCGTGCCTCGGTCAGCCTGGAAGGCATGCCGGCACTGGCCGAGGGCCTGCGGCTGCTGACCGGCTGGATCGACCGCTATTGGCCCGACGTCCACCCGGCCCTGGATCCCGATGATGGCGACGCGTCGGCGCGCCTGAGCGCCCTCGGCGCACTGGTCGAGACCCCGGGGCTGCTGGGCGATCTGCGCCAGGCGCGGCTGGCACACGACCGCCGCCTGGGCGGCATGCGCGTGCGCGACGTCGAACTGGCGCTGGGGCGCATGCCGCCGCGCGCCGACGAATCCGCACCGCTGCTGGGCGAGATCACCAACGCGCTGGCCGACATGCCGGAGATCGCCGCGCTGCTGCGCCAGGCCTGCAGCGAATCGCTGCAGCACATCGACCAGTTGCAGAAGCTGGTCAACCAGTACGCGCCGTCAGACCGCCTGATCGTGCTCAAGCCGCTGCGCGAAGTGGTGCGGGCGCTGCAGGAAGTCGCCAGCGGCGAGCAGACCGCAGCGGCCGGCGACGGCGCTGCGGCCCCCGCCGAAGCGGTGGACGCCGGCGACGCGCCGGCAGCAGCCGAAGGCGGCGCGCGCCGC
>JAGWIJ010000044.1 GCA_028873535.1 Pseudomonadota bacterium | reverse complement strand
GCCCCTTTCGGAACCGCCCGCAGCACCCACACCTATCGGTTGATTGTCTTGTTAAAGAGCAGTCGCTGCAGCGGTGTTTTGCTTTAGTGCAGCGACGAAAGACCGCAATTATGCTGAGCGACCCAGGGACTGTCAACACCCTGCCGGCAGAAATCTGTCCGGACATTGCATCCGGCTACCCGGCAAAGGTGGAAATTCGACGCCGCCTCAGCGGCTTAGGGGAAAGCGCGGGCGTCGAAAAAAAATGCCGGTTCAGGCATCCGCGGCGCATTGAGCGCGGTGGGCAGCCAGCCGGCGTCAAAATCGATTGCCTGGCGCAGCACCGTTTCGGCCACCGGAACAGGCTTGGCGATCACCGGCGGCAGCACCACCGGCAGCGTGTCCTCGTGCTCGGGCACATGCGCCGGGCGGTCGTGGGTCCACTCGATGAGTTCCAGGCGGCCATCGAAGTGCTCGACGATGGCGGTGCAACTGTCCACCCAGTCGCCGCAGTTCACGTAGCACAGGCCATGGTGCTCGCGGATGGTGGCGGCATGGATGTGACCGCAGACCACGCCGTCCAGGCCGCGTTGCTGGACGCCATGCACCACCGAATCCTCGAAATCGAAGATGAAGCTGACCGCACTCTTGACCTGGCGCTTGGCATAGCCCGCCAGCGACCAGTAGCCGGGCACCTTGAACAGGCGCCGCAGGCGCGACAGCCAGCCGTTGAGCATCACCAGGAAGTTGTAGGCGATGTCCCCCATCACGGCCACCCAGCGATGGTGGCGCGTGACCTGGTCGAATTCGTCGCCATGGATGATCAGGAAGCGCCGGCCATCGGCCAACTCGTGCACGTATTCGCGCTCGACGCGGATGTCGCCGAAGCTGATGCCGCCGTAGTCGCGCAGCGCTTCGTCGTGGTTGCCGGGGATGAACAGCACCTCGGTGCCATGGCGCGCGCGCTTCAGGATCTTCTGTACCACGGTGTTCTGCGCCGGGGTCCAGTGGATGCTGCGCTTCATGGCCCAGAAGTCGATGATGTCGCCGACCAGGAACATGCGCGCGCTGTGGTAGCTGCGCAGGAAGGAAAGCAGCCGGTCGGCCTGGCAGGCACGGGTGCCGAGATGAATGTCGGACAAAAAGATCGTGCGTACCTGCTGGGGTTCCATGTTCAGGTCTCCTTGCCTGCCTTGCGGCCGATGTACAGGAAATAGGGCACGTGCAGCCCCGGCAGGTAGGGCAGGCGCGCGCGCAGTTCGCGCACCTCGACAGTCTCGAAACGGTATTCCAGGTACCCCAGCAGGTCGGACCCCAGGCGCACGCCGTCGTGGTCGAACCACCACGGCCACAGGTGGCGCGCCAGGCGCCCCTGGCGGAAGCCGCGCGCCGAACCGGCGCGTGGCGCCACCTGGAAGTCGACCACGCCGATGCGTCCGCCAGGCGCCAGGCAGCGCGCGGCGTTGTCGATGGCGCGGTACCAGTGCGGGATCATCGACAGCGCATACGAGAAGTAGACGCGGTCGGCCGGCTGTTCGGGCTGCCACTGGCAGGCGTCAGCGTGGTGCACCCCGACCTTGGGATGGCCGTTGGCACGCTGCCGCGCCTGGGCGAGCAAGGGATCGCACAGGTCCACCAGATCGACCTTGGCGAGCACATCCAGGCGGTCGCGGTACTCCTCGAGCATGCGGCCGGTGCCGGCGCCGAATTCGATCACGCGCGATCCGGGCTGCAGGTCGAGCGCGGCGATCATTTCGCGACGTCCCTGCAGCAGGCGCTCGCGGAAACGGTCGTAGTCCGCCGCCTGGGGCCCGTAGAAGCTGGCGAGCTGACCGGCGGCGCTGCCTTCGGTGGGCAGACCGCGCGCCAGGCTGGCCAGCACGCGCAGGTCGGAAAGCTTGCCGGCGAGGCTCATCGCGGCAGGTCGATGATGTGGAAACCGGCGTAGGTGTGGACCCGATCCTGCCGGGTCAGCTCGCGCGCCATTTCCTCGTGGAAGGTGAGCCGGCTGCGCAAGGGCTGGCGGTCGGGTCCCACCGGCACCCAGTCGAGATAGGCCGGGCGCGCATGCGCGCTGCGCAGGATGGCGCGCGCACCGGGGGTGGCACGCGCCAGGATCGCCTCCCATTCCTCGCACAGCGCGTCGGGGTGGTAGCTGCTCATCCAGTCCATGTGGTCGAGCAGCACGAAGCGCGAGATCGGTCGCGCGGTCTCCTGCAGGAAGCCGGTGACGGTGCCGGTGTGGATCTCCAGCCGGTCGATCAGGCCACCCTGCAGGCGCGCGAAGCTTTCCGGCCGCAGGTAGCCGGGGCAGCATTCCGGCGTGTAGTGGCCGCGCAGGTAGACGCCGTAGAAGTAGTTGTCCTTGAGCGGCAGTTCGCGCAGCACGTACTCGAGCGATTCACGGATGAAGCCGGACACGCCGCCGGCGTGCTGGGCCTCGACCTCGCGCGTCTGCGGGTGCGGCACGCCGAGCATGCTCATGGTGAACTGGCGCGACAGGGTCCAGCGCAACGCCGGTCCCCACAGCACCGGCGCGATCTGCTGGTCGTAGATGGTGCGCTGGGTTTCCAGGTCGGGCGCATCGAACAGCGCATGGACGTGGGCGCGCAGCTTGGGGCGCAGGCGCAGGTAGGCGTGGAAGGCGCGCGCCACGGTGCCGGCCAGGCCGTTGAAGTAGAAGCTGCCGCGCCGGCCTTCGAACCAGGCCGTGCGACGGTCCCAGAAGCGGCGCGCAAACGGGCTGAGCTGCGGCCGCAGGTGGGCGCGATAGAGTTCGCGGAAATTCGGATGCAGGCCGCGGCCGAACATCGCGAAGAAGTCGGCATGGCTCAGGCTGCGGATGCCGGCGGCCTTGAGTTCCAGCAAAGCATTCTGGCGCGGATTGGCGTCGATGGCGTGGACCCTGGCGGGCCCGTCGAGCAGGTAATCGAGCGCGTTGCAGCCGGCACTGGTGATCACCAGGACGTGGTCGTCCGGGCCGATCGCAAGTGCGCGACGGTCGACGTCGGGATCCTCCCAGCAGGTGTTGTAGACCAGCGAACTGGACCACAGGGCATTGAAGATACGTTGATCCAGGCGGTCGACCAGGGTCTGGCGCGTTTTCGGGGGCATGCCCAGCGGCGCGGCGGCCGCGCAGGAAGTGGCGGTCAAGGCTTGCTCATTGGCGAACGCGCAGCTTGCGCGCGCTGTCGAGAATAAGACGTTCACATGACACGGACGTGACGCCCGGCACGGTAGTCGGATTTGCCGCTTCATGCGTTAGAATCCCAGGAGCGCTGTTGCAGTCTGCTCTGCCGCATGGCGGCATCAAGGTGAGTCCGGGTGGAACCCTTCATACTGACCGTAGACATGTCCGGCCTGCCGCAGGCCTGGGTCGAACTGGAAGAGGCGATCACGTATCACGCCAAGGGCATGGTGGCGTGGAGTCTGGGCGCGCGGGTGTGCACCTTCCGCGGCGGCTTCCGGCGCGACGGCTCGCGCTCGCAGATCGACACCAAGTCGATCATCGCCATCCGCGGCAGCAGCAACGGTGCGCGACTGCTGGGGCAGGCGCCCTGCCTGTCCAACCCCCTGCTGTTCTCGCGCGACCGCCAGATCTGCGCCTACTGCGGACATCGCCTGCCGCTGCGCGAACTGTCGCGCGACCACGTGGTGCCGGTGTCGCGCGGCGGCCGCAACGTGTGGACCAATGTGGTCACGGCCTGCCGCTCGTGCAACACCTGCAAGTCGAACCGGCTGCCCGAAGAGGCCGGCATGAGCCTGCTCTACGTGCCCTACACGCCCAACCGCTACGAGCATTTCATCCTGCGCAACCGGCGCATCCTGGTCGACCAGATGGAATACCTGATGTCCGGCGTGCCGCGCAACAGCCGGCTTCACGACTGAGGCGGACGCACGCTCCCCTGGGCGTGGCTGACCCGCCCCTGCGGGTCCTGCAGCACCCAATCCCAGCCACCGTCGCGGCGCGCCGCGCGCAAGGTGGCGTGGCCGGGCAGCAGCAGCGGCCGGCGGAAGCGCACATCCAGTTCCAGATCCTCGCCGTCGAGCTGCGGCTCCAGCGCCGCCAGCGCGCGCGCATAGGTCCACATGCCGTGGATGATCGCGCGCCGGAAGCCGAACAGGCGCGCCGTGACCCACGACAGATGGATCGGGTTCCAGTCGCCCGAGAGCGTGGCATAGCGGCGCCCGGCATCGGCTGGCAGCCACAGCCGCCATGCGCGCTCCCAGGCCGGTGCTGCCGCGCCAGCCACGGTCTGGGGCAGCGCACGCGCAGCACCCGGGCGGCGCAGCAGATTGGTCGAAACGCCGCGCCAGATCAACGCGCCGCCGGCGTCGCGCACCTCGGTGCACAGTTCGTGTTCGATGCCCTGCGCGACGCTGCGCGGACCGCTCAGGCTGACCGCAAGGTCGACCCGCTCGCCGACGCGCAGGGCGCGCCATTGGCGCACCGGATTCTGCACATGCACGGTACCCGGCACGCGCAAGGGGAAATCGGGGTGGGTCAGCAGGTAGAGCTGAAGCGGACCGGCCAGCACATGCGCATAGGTCGGCGGCACCGGACCCGCAGCCGGCAGTTCGAAGGCCCGGCGGAAGCGGGCCACGTGCTGCGCATCGACGCTGACGCCGCGCACGCTGGCGGCCAGTGGCGGGAAGTGCCCGGCAGTGGCCGGCTTGCAAGCGCCCAGCAGCGCGCGCAGATAGCTCGGCAGCAGCGGCGGCAGCACGGTGAAGTCGTGCGTGCCGACGCCGGGCTCCACACGCGGCAATTGCGGCTCAGGCACCGAGCCAGCCCTGACCGCACACGCGGATGGTGTTGCCGCTGACCGCGCCGGCAGCGGGACTGGCCAGGAAGGTGATCAGCTCGGCCACGTCGCGCGGCTGGCCGCCCTGCGCGAGCGAACTCATGCGCCGGCCGGCTTCGCGCGGCAGGAAGGGCATGGCGGCGGTCATGCGCGTCTCGATGAAGCCCGGCGCCACCGCATTGGCGGTGATGCCGAGCGGCGCCAGGCGCGGCGCCTGCGCGGCCACGTAGCCGATCAGCGCCGCCTTGCTGGTGGCGTAGCTGGTCTGTCCGTAGTTGCCGGCAATGCCGCCCATCGAGGACAGGCACACGATGCGGCCGCCGCGCCGCAGCAGCTGCGCGTCGAGCAGGGCGGCGTCGATCAGCAGGATGGCGCGCAGGTTGATCGCCAGCACCTGATCCCACCAGTGTCCGGGCATGTTGGCGAGCGTCTTGTCGCGCGTGATGCCGGCGTTGTGCACCACGATGTCGAGCCCGCCGAACTTGGCGCGCACGAACTCGACCAGGCGTTGCGGCGTGGCGGCTTCGGCGACGTCGGCGGCAAACGGCACGCCGCCGACCCTGGCAGCGGTTTCGTAGAGCGCATCGCGATCCGCCGGGATGTCCAGGCACAGCACGCGCGCGCCCTCCTCCGCCAGGCGTGCGGCCGTGGCGGCACCGATGCCGCGTGCAGCGCCGGTCACCAGCGCGACGTGGCCGGCCAGGCGGCGGCTGCCGGCCGGCGAACGCGTGTCGGCCAGAGGGTGGCCGATGCGCATCAACTGCCCGTCGACGTAGGTGCAGCGCGCGCTGCACAGGAACTGCAGCGGTCCCGACAATGCCAGCAGCAGGTCGGCGCCCGGCGGCGTTGCCACCTGGATCAGGTTGGCGACGCTGCCGCGCCGGCCGAGTTCCTTGGCCAGCGAACGCAGGAAGCCCTCCAGGCTGCGCGCGACCGCCGCCGCCACCGGATCGGCGCGCAGCTCGGGCGCCTCGCCGAGCAGGACCACGCGTGCATTGCGCGCCAGCGGGCGCAGCAGCGGCTGGAAGAAGTCATGGAGCTGGCGCAGGTCGGCGACATCGCGCAAGCCGCTGGCGTCGAACACCAGTCCGTGCAAGGGCTGGCCGGCGTCGGGCGGCTGCCCGGACTCGGTCACGCGCGCGCCGGCCGCACGCAGGGCGGCGCCGGCATCAGCGAGCAGCCTGGCATGCGGGCCGCCAGCGCACACGAAGGTGCGTCCGGCGAGTTCCTGCGCCTGCCAGCCACCGCTGGCGCGCTCCAGCAGCACCGGCGTGGGCAGCCCCAGCAGACGCACCAGGCGCGCGGTGCGACGGTCGTTGGCGAGCCTGAGCAGGGTATCGGCCACGCTCAGCGCTCCAGGATGGCGGTCACGCCCTGACCGCCGGCAGCGCAGATCGAGATCAGTCCACGCCCGCTGCCGCGCTGTTCCAGCAGACGCGCCAGGGTGGCGACGATGCGCCCGCCGGTGGCGGCGAAGGGATGGCCGGCGGCGATCGAACTGCCGGCGACATTGATGCGCGCGCGGTCGATGGGCCCCAGTGCAGCGGGCAGGCCCAGCCGCTCGCGGCAGAAGCGGTCGGATTCCCAGGCCGCCAGGGTGCACAGCACCACGGCCGCGAAAGCTTCGTGGAGTTCGTAGAAGTCGAAATCCTGCAAGGCCAGGCCTGCGCGCGCCAGCATGCGCGGCACCGCGTAGGCGGGCGCCATCAGCAGGCCTTCGCGGCTTTCCTCGAGGAAGTCGACCGCGGCCGTCTCGGCGTGGCTGAACCACGCCATCACCGGCAGGCCACGGCTGGCCGCCCAGTCCTCGCTCGCCAGCAGCACTGCCGAGGCGCCGTCGGTGAGCGGCGAAGCATTGCCGGCGGTGATGGTGCCGGTATGGCGGTCGAACACCGGAGCGAGCGCGGCGAGCCTGTCGGCCGTGCTGTCGGCGCGCAGGTTGTTGTCGCGCTCCAGCGTGGCGTAGGGCATCAGCAGATCGGCCAGCAGTCCGCTGTCATAGGCGGCCGCGAGATTGCGGTGGCTGGCCAGCGCCAGCGCATCCTGGTCCTCGCGTGCGATGCCCCAGACGCGCGCCGTGCGTTCGGCGTGCTGACCCATGCTGAGCCCGGTGCGCGGTTCGCGTGGCGACGGCAGTTCGGGTATCAGGTTGCCCGGATACAGCGCACACAGGCTGGCACGCAGGCGCTGCGGCAGCGTGCGCGCATGGTTGAGATCCATCAGCGCACGCTGCAGGCGCGGGTTGGCCGCCACCGGCACGTCGGACGTGGTGTCGACACCACACGCGATGCCGCACTCGATCTGACCCAGTGCGATCTTGTTGGCCACCAGGATCACCGCTTCGAGGCCGGTGCCGCAGGCCTGCTGCAGGTCATAGGCGGGTGTGGCCGGGGACAGGCCGGAGGACAGCACGCATTCGCGCACCAGGTTCCAGTCGCGCGCGTGCTTCATGATCGCGCCACCCACCACTTCGCCCAGACGGTCACCCTGCAGCGTGAGCTTTTCGACCAGCCCGCGCAGCGTGGCCGTGAGCATTGCACGGTTGCCGATGCGCGCATAGGCGGTGCCGGAACGCGCGAACGGAATTCGGTTGGCTGCCACGATGGCCACACGGCGGACGACGGTAGGGTGCATGCGGCTGGGGCCCAAACGATTCAAACAGTCGTTTGAAGCCTAACAGTTGACGGACCGGCAGCGCAAGCCGCCGTGCCGGACGCTCAGGCGCGCAGGATGTCGGCCGGGATCACCAGGTCCCGCACATGCCCGGGCGTGGTGTTGAGCAGGCCGGCGATGTCTTCGAAGTCGTCGTGCAAGGCGGCATCGTCCCAGCCGCGCGCCGAATGGCGTGCCAGGTTCACCGCGAACAGCACATTGCGCACGCGCGGATGGTTGGCATGGTGGTCATCGAGCAGGCTGATCAGCAGTTCGGGCAGGTGCCATTCGCGCACCAGCGCCGCCTGCAGCTCGCTGAAGCTGACACCGAAGACTTCGCGTTGCAGATCGGCCGAGCGCAGCGAGCGGTCGGCGTGCTGGCGTTCCTGGATCTGCAGGCTGGCGGCGGGCGCACAGACCCACATCAGCACTTCGACGAAATCGTGCAGCAGCGCGGCAATCAGGATCACTTCGGTATCGAGGTCGCGCCGGCGCAGCGCCCAGTCGCGCGCATAGGCCGAGGCGCGATAGGAACGGCTGACCACGCGCAGGGCGCCGGCCAGCGCGCGCGTATCGGTGGCCAGCGCGCGTTCGATGGTGGAAAGTTCGGCGAAATGGCGGAAGAAGGGTTCGACGCCGCACATCAGGATCACCGGCTCGATGGTTTCGAGCTCGGTGGTCTGGCGCCGCGATCGCAGCGTGGCGCTCCAGGCAAACACCTTGAGCGTCATCATGGGATCTTCGAGCACGTGATCGGCGATGGTGCGGGCGTCGACGCTGTCCACGGTGGCGGCCAGCGATGCGAAGGCCTGGGCCGTGTGGCGCAGCACCGGCAGGTTCATGCCGGCATAGAACGCCACCCACTGCGCCAGCGTGGCTGGCAGGGCGGGCAAGGGCAAGACTGAATCCGACGCGCGATTCTCCATGCCGGTGTTAACGGCAGCGGAGGCCAGGACTTGAGCGCGAACGCCGTGCCGACTTGCGCGGGTGGGCGCGGTGGTTTGAAATGCGCCATGATCCCGACATCCCGCACCGCATCATGCGCGGTCACGCTGGCCACCTTCCTGCTGGGTTGTTCCCTGCGGGCGGCAGCCTCCCCGGACGTCATCGACGACACGCCGGCGCCGACCTCAGCGCCGACCTCCGCACCGGTCCACGCGCACCGCCCACGCATCGGCCTGGTGCTGGGGGGCGGCGGCGCGCGCGGCGTATCCGAGGTCGGCGTGCTGCAGGCGCTCGAGCTGCTGCACGTCCCGGTCGACTTCGTGGTGGGCACCAGCATGGGCGCCATTGTGGGCGGCGCCTATGGCATGGGTATCGCACCGGCCGAGATGGAGCAAAGGCTGCACGGCGTGAACTGGGATGAGGTGGTGAGCGACGCCGTGCCGCGTTCGCAGCGCTCCGAACTGTCTAAAGAGCAGGAGCGCGACAACATCCGTGGCGTGGAACTGGGTTACAGCGAGGGCCGCGCGCGGCTGCCCAAAGGCGCGGTGGCAGGCCACGAATTCGAGCTGTTCCTGACCTCGCTGCTGGGCAAGGCACCGTTTCTCAAGAGCTTCGACGAGCTGCCGATTCCCTACCGCGCCGTCGCCACCGACATCGAGACCGGCGAAATGGTGGTGCTGGGCAAGGGTGACCTGATCGGCGCGATCCGCGCCAGCATGGCGGTGCCGGGCGTGTTCAACCCGGTCGAACTCGATGGGCGCCTGCTGGTCGACGGCGGACTCACGCGCAACCTGCCGGTGGACGTGGCACGTGCGATGGGCGCCGACCGCCTGATCGTGGTGGAAGTGGGCACGCCCCTGATGAAGCGCGACCAGATCAGCTCGGTGATCGCGGTGAGCCAGCAGATGCTGAATATCCTCGGCCACCAGAACGTGACCGCCTCGCTGGCGCAGCTGCACCCCGACGACGTGCTGATCCGCATCGACCTCGGCAACTTCGGCGTGGCCGACTTCGAGCATGCGGTGGCCACCATCGCCAATGGCCGCAAGTCGGCGCTGCAGCAGGCGGCCGCGCTCGACGCGCTGCGCGTGCCGGACGCGGAGTGGCAGGCGGTGCTGGCCGAACGCGCGCGCCGCCATGACGAGCCGGCCAGCGAATGGCGCCTGCGCATCGACTCGGCACAGCTGCAGCACGTCAACCCGCGCTCGGTGCAGGCGCTGATGGAAAGCCGCGAAGGCGAGCCGATCACGCCCGCCACGCTGGATCGCGACATCCGCCGCCTCTACGCCACCGACGATTTCCAGCAGATACGCGCGCGCCTGGTCGACGAGCCGGACGGCAGCCAGACGGTGGCGGTGCAGCCGATCGAGAAGGAATGGGGCCCCAACTACGTCAACCTGGACCTCGACCTGTCGACCGATCTGCAGGGCAGCAGCCGCTTCACGGCACGCGCGTCGACCCGCAGCACCTGGCTCAACGATCGCGGGCTGGAGTGGCGCAACAGCTTCGCACTGGGCGCGATCAACGAATGGATTTCCGAGCTCTACCAGCCGCTGGATTTTTCGCGCAACCTTTTCGTGGCGCCGTGGCTTGAGCTGCACCAGGAACGCGACGACCTTTACCAGCAGGACACGCCGGTCACCACCTACCGCATCAGCCGACGCCTGGCCGGCCTGGACGTCGGCAGCCGCTTCGGCACCTCCTCGCTGTTGCGCATCGGCCTCGAGACCGGTGGCATCCACGCCACCCCGGCACTGGAGGAGGCGCTGTTCCCGTCGCTGGAGCAGCATGTCGGCGACGCCCATGTGCGGCTGGACGTGGATACCCTGGACCGCTGGGCCTTTCCGAGCGAGGGCGACTACCTGCACCTGGAACTCAAGGACGCGCGGCCCGAGCTTGGCAGCACCACGCGCTACCGTCGCGGCGACCTGCGTCTGGAACACGCTACCCATGTGGGCGAGCAGGACTTCCGCTTCGGCGTGTCGGCGGGCACCGGCTTCGGCACCACCCTGCCGGTGCAGGACCTGTTTCCGCTCGGCGGCTTCCTGGCGCTGTCCGGCTATGAGCAGCGCCAGTTCCTGGGACAGCGCTATGTGCTGGGCCGGCTGATCACCTATCACACCCTGGGCGACCCTGGCGCCTACACGCGCCGGCTGTTCCTGGGCGCCTCGCTGGAGGCCGGCAACGTGTTCGACCGCTTCAACGGCAGCAACATCGCCGGCCTGCGCCATTCGGGTTCGGTGTTCATCGGTGCCGACACCGGCATCGGTCCGCTGTACCTGGGCCTGGGCGTGGCCGGCAGCTCGCGCAGCGCCTACCTGTTCCTGGGCAGACCCTGATCGAGAAAGCCCGCGATGGCGTCGGCCAGCTGGGGCCAGCCCGGCTCGAGCGGCAGCATGTGGCCCATGGCGGCTTCGACATGCAGCGGCACGCCGTAGGCACGCGCGATGCCGCGCTGGGTGCCGAGCGCAAACAGCTTGTCCTTGGCGCCGGCCGCGATGAAGACCGGAATCTCCAGCGGCCGCGCCGGCAAGGCGTGCATGCCGAGCTCGCGCAGGGCATGCGGCGACTCGCGCTGCAGGAAACCTTCGACCCAGTCCACGGTGGCGTCCGGCGTGGCCGGCCCCATCAGTGAAGCGCGGATGCGCTGGCGCCGCTGCAGTCCGGTCTCGCGGCCGGGATACTCCATGCGCATGGCCAGCCAGGGATGGCGCAGTGCGAAGGCCAGCAGGTCGCGCGCCATGCCCTGCGGTGGCGCCGAAGCGAGCAGCACCAGGGCCGCGGCGCGTCCGCCGGACAGCACGAAATCCTGCGCCAGGTAGCCCCCCATCGAATGGCCGACCAGCACCGGCGGCTGGCCGAGCGCGGCGGCGGCATGGCGCAGGTCGCTCGCATAGTCGGCCAGGCGCAACTGCTCGACAGGCCGTTCACGGCAGCGCGCGCCGTGCCCGGGCAGGTCGAGCGCCTGACAGGCCAGACCGCGCCGTTCGAAGGAATGCAGGAAGCCCTGGTGCCAGACGCGAGAGTCGGAATGGGCGCCGTGGATGAACAGCAAAGGGGAAGCGGAGAGCATGACGCTGCGAATTTTCCTACACTAGCGCTTGCTGCGCACGCCAACCGGCATCGCGCGCTTCGCCGACCCTGGAGCCTGCCCTTGCTGACGTCCCGTCCTGCCCCGATCCGATCCCCATTTGCGCTGCCCGTGCGTGCCCTGACGGCCATGCTGCTGTTGCTGCTCGCGGCGCACGCCCCTGCCGCCCGTGCCGGCGATGAGCCCGTCGACGCAGCCGCTGCCGCCGGCGACGCGCCTGTCCGTCCGCTCGCGACCACCGACCCCGAAGCCACGCGCGCCAGCGCGCCGGACGCGGCATTCTTTGCCGAGAACGCGCGTCGGCCCGGCGTGGTGAGCCTGCCCAGCGGGGCCCAGGCACGCCGGATCAGCGCCGGCACCGGTGCCGCGGCAGCTGGCGCCGACATGGTGGTGGTCAACCTCAGCCGGCGCGGCCTGCTCGAAGCGCTCGCGGCCGGCGTCGACGCCGCTGGCAGCTCCGGCAGCAGTGGCAGCGGAAGTGGCAGTGGCGGTGGCGGTGGCAGTGGCGGTGGCAACGTGGCGGCATTGCATGAGCAGCGTTACCGCAGCCAGACCTTGCCGCTGCCACTCTACGAGGCCCTGCAGCTCATGCATGTCGGTGACAGCTGGGAGGTCTATGTGCCAGCGCAGACGCGTGCGCGGCCCACGGGTGGACGCGCCGACGGCAAGCCGGCGGGCCGCCACCGTCAGGGTCCCGCGCTGCCGGCGACGCTGTTCACCGTGGAGCTGCTGTCGGCGCACTGACGGGCAGACCGGGCGCCTGCCGCGGCGCCCGCTTCAGCTGAACAGCGTGGCGCGCGGCAGATCGCCGCACAGGATCCAGCGACCGATCTCGCGCCGCTTGAAGTCGATGGGATCGTGCAGGCTGTTGGCGCGCAGCCGGCGCCACCAGCTGTCGAAGCGGAAAGCACGTCCAAGCGGTGCGCTCATGACTTCAAAGACGGCCTGGGTGATCTGCGCGCCGGCACGGCTGGCAAGCTGCCGCGCCTCGCTGATCTCCAAGGCCAGGCGGCCGCGCTCGGCCGAGCGCAGGCTGCTGCCTTCGGCTGCGGCATCCTCAAAGGCGCGAGCCGCGGACCGGGTCAGCACGCTGGCCGCCTTGAGGTCGACCCACAGATCGGAATAGCGCTGCAGCATCTGCGGCGCCATGTCGCTGTCGTCGCCACGCAGTCCCAGTGCAGCACGGCGTTGGCCGCGATTGCTGAGCACCAGGTCGTCGAACGCACCCTGGCAGACGCCCAGGTAGAGATGGATCAGGCCAAGCTGCTCGAGCAGCGGACGCAGGGTTGCCTGCACCGGCACGCTGGTGCGCGCGCCCCCCAGCGTTTCGCGCGTGGCCACGTGCATGCGGCGGAATTCGATGCGCGACACCTCTTCGGTGCCGGCCCCCTGGCGCTCGGTGCGATGGAGCAAGCCGTCGCGTGCGCAATCGACGGCGGCCAGCACGGTACCGGGCGCATCCACCAGCAGCGCGCTCAGCAGCAGGCGATCGGCGCCTGCGACACCCACCTGGACCGCCGGACTGCCGGTGATCTCGAAACCGCCCGCCACCGTCTCGGCACGCACGTGGCTGTTGGCCGAGGACACGGCAGCGCCCCACAGCCAGTCGCCGTTGGCAGTGCCGAACAGCAGTTCGCCCTGCTGCTCGCTGCCGCCCAGCCACTGGATGGTGGCCAGCTGCAGACACTGGCAGGCCAGGCGCTCACCGATTGCGCTGTCCGCCTTGGCAACGCGGCGCACGATGTCGAGCGCCGTTCCCCAGGAAGCACCCTTGCCGCCGAACTGTGCCGGCACCGCCAGCGAGAGCAGGCCGGAGTCGCGCAGCAGGGTCAATTGGCGCGCCTCGCCGGCTTGTGCGCTGTCGCCCTCGAGCAGTGCGTCGCGAAGGGACTTGCACAAAGCCAGAACCGTGGCTTCAATCGATGCAGGCAGCTTGGGGTCCAGCGGTGGAATATCCAGCAGCACGACGATGACTCCGGGCGACAGGCAGAATTCGAGGGAAAGCGGGGCGCCAAACCGTATTCCGACGCCAGGCACCAGTTTGGGGCGCAAGATGGGCCGGGCCAATACGGGATACCCCTACTTGGGAGTGGGGTATCCCCTTAGCCTTTCAACAGGACCGCCTTAGGTCGCGGATCGCGACCGCCCCTGCCCCGGGCAGGCTCGGGAAGCCGTCACTTTTTCTTAATACAATCAGGGATGCAATGATGGCGGTATGGGATGCGGTGGTGATTGGCGGCGGCGCCGCAGGCCTGTTCTGTGCCGCCCTGGCGGGCCAGCGCGGACGCCGCATCCTGGTGATCGACCACGGCGAGCGCATCGCGGAGAAGATCCGGATCTCCGGCGGCGGCCGCTGCAACTTCACCAACCGCGAGCTCGACGCCAGTGCGCCCCAGCGCCACTTCCTGAGCCGCAATCCGCAGTTCTGCCGCAGCGCGCTGGCGCGCTATACGCCGCAGGACTTCATCGCCCTGCTCGACCGGCACGGCATCGGCTGGCATGAGAAGCATCGTGGCCAGCTGTTCTGCGACCAGGGCAGCGGCGCCATCATCGACATGCTGCTCGACGAGTGCGCGCGGGGCGCGGTCGAACGCCACCAGCCCTGTGCGGTGCACGCAGTGCGGCGCACCGCGGCAGTGCCAGGGCTGGCCGGCGAATGCTTCGAACTGGACAGCGACGCCGGTACGCTGCATGCGCACCGTCTGGTGGTGGCCACCGGCGGCCTGTCCATCCCGCCGATCGGCGCCACGGATTTTGGCCACCGACTGGCGCGCCAGTTCGGCCTCAAGGTCGTCGAGCCAAGGCCGGCGCTGGTCCCGCTCACCTTTGCGGCCGAGCCGTGGGCGCCGTTCGCGGCACTCGCCGGCGTCGCGCTGCCGGCGCGCGTGCGCTGCGGTAGCGGCAAAACGGCGGGCGACTTCCGCGAGGACCTGCTGTTCACCCACCGCGGCCTCAGCGGTCCGGCCATCCTGCAGATTTCGAGCTACTGGACGCCGGGCGCCGAGCTGGCCATTGATCTGTGTCCCGGACACGATCTGGCGGCCGAACTGCTCGCGTCCAAACCGGGCAATCGCAAGCGCGTCGCCGCGCTGCTCGGTCAGTGGCTGCCGGAGCGGCTGGCGCAGCTCTGGGTGGATAGCGATCCCCTCTGGCAACGCCCGCTCGCCGACCTCCCAGACAAGCCGCTGCGCGCCCTGGCGCAATCGATCCAGGACTGGCGACTGACGCCCAACGGCAGCGAAGGCTTTCGCAAGGCCGAAGTCACGCTGGGCGGCGTCGACACCCGCGCGCTGTCGTCACAGACCCTGGAGGCGCGCGACGTGCCAGGCCTGCATTTCATCGGCGAAGTCGTGGACGTCACGGGCTGGCTGGGCGGTTACAACTTCCAGTGGGCCTGGGCCAGCGCCCACGCCTGTGCACTGGCGCTGTAAGGGCGCGGCTCAGCGGTAGACGATGTCGGTGATTTCGAGATCGCGCTCGCCGGCCGGGCTGTGAAACCGCACCATGTCGCCGATGCGCGCCTTGAGCAGCGCGCGTCCGATCGGCGAAATCCAGCTGATGCGATGCGCGCTGGCGTCGGCCTCGTCGACGCCAACGATCTGGAAAGTCTCCTCGGGACCTGCCTGCCGGTCCTGCCAGGCACGGAAGCTCACGGTGGCGCCGAAGAACACCTGATCGCTGTCCTCGCGATCGGCCGGATCGACCACTTCGGCGATCTCCAGGCGCTTGATCAGGAAGCGCACACGGCGGTCGATTTCGCGCAGCCGCTTCTTGCCGTAGATGTAGTCGCCATTCTCGCTGCGGTCGCCGTTCGAAGCGGCCCACGCCACCGTCTCGACAATGCGCGGCCGCTCCACCTTGACCAGCTGGTCGAGCTCGTCGCGCAGCGCGTTGAAGCCGGTACGCGTGATGTAGTTCTTGGTCCCGGGCGGCAGCGCCGGGCCGGCTTCGATCTCGTCGTCCTCGTCCTGGTCCGTCTCACGGGTGAAGGCTTTGCTCATGTCGTCACTGCGCCTGCCGCAAAACCGCCATGGTTGCCCAGTTCCACGCACGGGAGCAATGGCGGTGCGTTTCGCGATCCAACTCCGGATCCGACGCGGGCGCGCCGGGGACAGAGCTTTCGCCTCAACCAAGTACAAAACGCACACGACTGGCGCCTTGCCGTTCCGGCATGTACTGCATGTACGCAATTGGATGAAGCTTTGTACATGTTGTACGTCCGCGCTCTTCGATCAGGCGCCTGTGTGCAGTTTGTACAGGTTTTGGCGTCGAGACTGCAGGATGCCCTGGCTACTGCGGACAGCGCGCATCCTGCGCGACCGTGGTGTAGCGGACCCAGCGCTTCTCGGGAGGGGTCATGGCATTGGGCGTGCCGTCACTGACCATACAACCGCCCCCGGGCAGCGCCACCATAGTGCCGCCTTCGTGCAGGGGTATTTCGTGCAGCGGCGTCGCCGGTGCGTGCAGGCGGGCGGCGAGTGCAGCGGCGCGTGGCGACCACGCGCGAAGGCGCACGGCGGCGCGCACTGGCCATGCCCGACCAGGATCTGGCAGGCGTTCAAGCAGCATGCCGCTCTGCCTCTTCGAAGGCGAGGATGACGAGCAGGCCGGGGCCGTCGGGTGGCGCACCGAGAGTCACGCCTATGCCGTTGCGGCGCGCGGCCTGTTCTACGATGGCCAGTCCGAGGCCACTGCCGCTGGCCTCGATACCGGGCATGCGGAAGAAGCGTTCGAACACACGCTCGCGGAAAGCGGCCGGGATGCCGGGGCCGTGGTCGCGGATCGACATGCACAGCCTGCCGGCAAGGCGGTACTGGCGCACGCGCACCGGTGCATGCGCGGTGGAGTACTTGATGGCATTGTCGAGCAGATTGTCGAGCATGGCTGCCGCGGTCTCGATTTCGAGCAGCACCTCACCCTCGTCGTCGACATCGAACTCGAGCTCGATGTCGCGCTCCAGGGCGCGCGGCGCGTGGAAGGCCATGCGCTGGCGCGTGAAGGCTGCCAGCCCGGTGCGCTCGAAAACCGGCGCCGCCTGATCGGTCCCGGTGCGTCCCAGCGCGAGCAGCTGGTGGATGGCATGGACGGCGCGCTCAATCCCGGCACGCAGGCCGTGGCGCGCCTGTTCCTGGCGTGGCGGCGGCAGCTGGCCGGCCAGCGCTTCGGCGTTGGCCTGGATCACCGCCAGCGGGGTCTTGAGCTCGTGTGCGGCATCATTGAAGAAGGCCTGCTCACGCGCCAGCCTGGCATCGAGCCGCGCCATCAACTGGTTGACCGAGCGCACGATGGGCAGCAGTTCGCGGTAGCGATAGCGTTCGGGCGGCAGTGGCTGCAGGCGGCTGTCGTCGCGTCCCGCAATGTCGCCCGACAGGATATGCAGCGGCTTGAGCGCAGCGCGGGTCAGCAGCCAGGCCGGCAGCAGCAGGAAGGGCAGGCACAACACCAGGGGCAGGAGCAGATAGGCCAGGTTGCTCGGTCGCATGATCACCGCGCGCGGATGCTCGATGGCAGCGCGGACGGCCATGCCCTGCTCGCCATCCAGGGCGGTGAAGGTGACCCAGTCGACCTGGTCGGCCGCGACGACAGCGCCGGGGCCGGAGTGCTGCGGCCGTTGTGAAGGCAGGCCAGGATCGCCATAGACGAGTGCACCGCCGTTCCAGACCTGGATGCGGTTGCGCCCGGTAAAGCCGCCACTTTCGCGGTAGAGCTCCTCGGACTGGCGTTCGATCGCGGCCACGATACGGCGGATCGCCTGAGGACGATCGGCCAGCTCGATGGCGCCGGTCAGCAGCTCCTGGGCAGTGCCGCGCAGATCGCGGGTCACTTCGAGCGTGCCCTGGTGCAGCGAGGAATAGACGGTCAGCGCGAACACCCCTGCCCAGATCACCAGCAGCATTGCCGAAAAACTCAGCATCAGCCGCTGGAACAGTGAGGGCCGGCGCGCGCTCACCGTTCGATCACATAGCCGACTCCGCGGATGGTCCGGATGTAGCCAGGACCGATCTTGCGGCGCAGGTTGGACAGATGGACGTCGAGCGCCGCCCCCTCATTGTCGGGCAGCGCGCGGCTTTCCAGTTCGATGCGCGTCAACACGCGTCCGGAGTGACGCGCCAGCGTGCGCAGCAGCGCAAACTCCGACTTGGACAAGGCGATGCACTCGCCGGCCCGCGTGACCTCGTGGCGTTGTTCGTCGATGGTCAGGTCACGCACCTGCCAGGCCGCGGCGGCGCCAGCCGCGCGGCGTGCCACGGCGCGCAGGCGTGCCAGCAGTTCGGCGGCTTCGAAGGGCTTGACGAGATAGTCGTCGGCGCCCAGGTCGAGGCCGCGGATGCGATCGGCCAGGGCGTCACGGGCGGTGATCACGACCACTGGGATCTGTTTGCGGCGCGCGCGCAAGTCGCGCAGCACCTCGAAGCCGTTGCCGTCCGGCAGGCCGAGATCGAGCACCACGCCATCGAGTGCGTCGTCGTCGAGCGCCGCGCGCGCCTGCTGGACGCGCCGGACCCACACCACGCGGTGGTCGGCGTCGCTGAGCGCGGCGCAGACGGCTGCACCGAGTTCGGCATCGTCTTCAATCAGGCAGAGATTCATGGCGGCTATCTTAGCGATGGAAGTTTCAGGCCGGCTTCAGATGCGCACTTTAGCCGGGCTTCAAAAGACCTTGAAGTTACCTGAATTGGTGCTGGCGAGAATGGCCGTTCCGTCAACTTCCCGAGGAAGCACCATGTCCCGCACAGTACGCGCCGCCCTTCTTGTCCTGTCCTTGTCATCGCTGGTCTGCGCACGCGCCGAAGCGGACGCCGAAGCGCTTGCCCGAGCTCCCAGCGAAGCGGGTCTTGGTCCTTATGCGGGCGCGGGCATCGGCTTCGGCTCGGTGCACTTCGATGCGATCGGCCTGCACGAAACCGGCAGCGCCGACCCGGGGACTGCGGGCGGCAAACTGCTGCTGGGCTACTGGTTGACGCCGGTGTGGGGCGTGGAACTCGGCTACGCGCGTCTGGGCAAGGTCAGTCGCCGCTACAGCGGTGCGACATTCAGCGGACACGCCGACAGCGAGTACCTTGCGCTGGTCGTCCATCCCCTCCGCCGGGGCCCCTGGTCCTTGCTGGCCAAGGCGATGCTGGCCCGCAGCCAGCTGCATGAGGACGCCGGAAGCAGTGCCCTGCCGCAGTTCGCCGCGCTGCGTGGCAGCCACGGCAATCTGCTGGTGGGCGCGATCGGCGTCGAGTACGCGTGGGATGAACGCCTCGCCCTTGCGCTCGAGGCCGACGCCTACGGCAAGGCCGGGGACCACAGCGGGGCCAGCCTGGTCAGCCTCGACCTGTCCTGGCATTTCTAGCGGATCTGGCGCGGTGTCACGCGGACGTCACCGGCAGCCTCTATGGTCGCGGTTTCCAGAGCCATGCCCGGGGCATCGATCGTGCAGCATCATCCGCAGAAGTGGAAAAATTTCAGGTTCAGCGTCCTTACGATGCTGATCACCGGCGCCCTCCTGGGAAGCCGGTCGGTCCACGCGCAATCCCCGGAGCAGCCGGCCGTATCCCGGCTGGATGTGCTGCAGATCAGTGCCACGCGCTTCGCCGATCCGGTACAGGAGGTCCCGAATTCGATCGCGGTGATCACGGGGGAGGATCTCGCTGCGCGCGATGTGCATGAACTGCGCGCTGCACTCGCGCAGCTCGCCGGCGTCACGGTAGGACCGGGCGGCGATGAGGGCTCGGCGGGATACTCGCTGGGACTGCTGGGCCGGCGCGAGACCGACGACTTCCTGCTGGTGGTCGATGGGGTGCCGGCGGGCGGCGCCTTCACGCCGCAGTTCGCCACCCTCGATCTGCACGGCGTGGAGCGCATCGAGGTGATCCGGGGCACCGCGCCGGTGTACTACGGCACCACCGCCTTTGCGGGCACCATCGCCGTCTTCCACCATGCGCCGGGCAAGGCGCCACTGGGCGCGAGTGTCGGCATGGGCGGCCGCGGTTCATTCGACGTGGCGGCCAGCGCCTCCTTCGGCGCAGGACCGGTGCGGCAGAGCCTTTCGGCGGATGCCGAGAATCAGGCCGGGAGTGATCCGCGCGCGGGCTACCGGCGCGCCCACGCGCTGTATCGCGCAGCGGCCGGCGTGCTCGGCGGCGAGGCGCGGCTGGACTTGGACTTGAGCGATCTGCACGACCGACCGGCCAGTCCGACGCCGTTCGACCGGGGCCAGGCCCTGCTGCCGACAGACTTCAACCAGAATCCGGCGGATGCCCATATCGATACGCGGCGCGCCAAGCTCACCCTGGGCTATGACCACGCGCTGGGCCTTGCCAGCTGGAGCAGCCTGCTCGCCTTGACCCACAGTCAGAGCGAGAGCGTGCGCGGATTCCTGGATCCCGGCTACGCCGCGGAATCCGTCAGCAACGCCAGTGGCTACCAGCAGGCGCGCGGCATCGACGACCTGTTCTTCGACACCCACCTGACACGCCGCCTGCTGCCCGGCGTGGACGCCACGATCGGCGTGAACATTCTCGACGGCCAGCTCGCATCCCATAGCCGGCAGTTTGCCTACCTGGTCGGTTTCAACGGCAGCCCACCGCTCGCCAGCGGCAACTGGGACACCATCGACAACACCCGTCTGTCCGACCATCGGACCTTCTACGGGACCTACCTGCAAAGCCGCTGGAAGGCGAGCGACTCGCTCAATGTCCTGGCGGGGCTGCGCTGGAACCGCATCGTGGAAACCCGCGACGGTTACGGCGATGCCGAAGGCAGCGACCACCAGCAAAGCCGCAGCGCGCGCCTGAGCGGCTCGCTGGGCGTCAACTGGTGGCTGTGGAAGGACGCCAGTGGCGACCTCGATGATCTGTCGGTGTACGCCAACTTCGGCAACACCTTCCAGCCGCCGCAGGTGGACTTCGGTCCGGACGCCCAGATCGGGCCCATCCTCAAACCGGAGTACCTGCAAAGCGGCGAGGCTGGCATCAAGGCAGACGGCTTTGATGGACGCCTGGATGTCGCGGTGTCGGCATTCTTCGTGCGGTTCGACAACCGCCCGCTCAACACCACCGTCAACAACCTTCCGGCCGTGGTCGCCGGCGGCCAGGAGCGTTTCAAGGGCGTGGAACTGGAAGGCGGCTACAAGCTCACGCCGACGCTGCGGCTGGCGCTGGACTACAGCCGCAGCGTTGCCAGTTACGGCAACTTCGCGACCACGCTCAATGGCCTGCCGACGCAGTTGGCAGGCCAGCGCATCGAATTCGTGCCTGACCAGCTGTGGGGCCTGGGGCTGGTCTCCAGCCCGTCGCACGGCTGGCAGGCCGCGCTCAACGCCAAACACGTGGGGCGCCGCTTCCTCGATCCCCTGAATCAGTATTCGGCCGACGGCTTCACGCTGATCGACGCCAGTGTTGGTTACCGCTGGCGGGAATGGACTGCGCGACTGAGCGCCCGCAATCTGGGCGACCGGCGCGATCCGGTGCTGGCAAGCGAACTGGGCAGCGGACAGGCCTACCGCATGGATGGCCGCACGGTCATGGCGAGCCTGGCGGCTGCGCTGCCCTGAGACTGCGGCCCCGGCGCGCCCAGCCTACTGCAGGTTGAGGAGCACGCCGTTGTTGACGAAGGACATGGTCAGTCCGAGCAGGTCGCCACTGGGACTGATGCGCAGACAGGTCGTGCTCTGCGATGCACCCAGCCCGTCGGCAATGCCCGTCGCCGTGAGCTGAACGGTGTCATTGGTGCACAGCAGGGCGGTGCTCACCGTGTCCGGGGCCAGTGACAGCGTCTCGGCCAGGGTGCCATCGAGCACGGTCTGGCCGGCATCACGGAACAGGTTGGCTGTCAGGCTCGGAAAGCTCTGCCCCACGATGCCGGACACCGGCACCGGCGCAGCGCTGGTGACGGCTTCGAAGCTGCCCACTGCAGTGCCCGCCGAGCCGATGAGTTGCGCGCCGGTGGTGGTGTAAAAATTGGTGAATTGCTGTGAAGAGACCAATACACCGTTCTGATAGAGGGTCTGCGTGATGTTGGCGCTGATCGCCGGCAGGCCATTGAAGCTGGTGGCCGGCCCGGGCTGCGACATCAGGTTGAGCGCGTAGGTATTGCCGAACTGGTCGCTGCCGGCGATGTTGTAGTTCTGCACTTGCAGCGCCGAATTGACCAGGGCCTGGTAGATCAGAAACGTGCTGGCCGACGCCACGGGAACGGGCACCGGCGCTGGCCCGACGGCCGCGCCGGCGTAGCACGGCAGGGGGTTTCCATAGGGGTCGAATCCGCAGCCATTGTCGCTGCCGCCGCAGGCAGACAACAGTGCGACCAGAAGCAGACTGCCGCCTTGCACACAGCGCTGCACGACCGGCGTGCGCGAGCAGCGCACCATGAAATCGTAATTCACCAGAGGGCCTCGGCAATCGAAATGAAAACGCATGTCGAGTATAGGCCGCTTGCCGCAGCTTGCGCAGGGTGCGGTCACCTCCGTCAGGTGCGGCTGGCGGGGCGGCCGGTCAACCGGTGTTTGCGCCGGGACGTTGGTGGTAATGTAAGACAGCGCATCACGAGGAGACGGATCATGAAACGCATGGCACTCGCAGCAGTACTGGTGGTTCTGGCAGGATCGGCACATGCCGACGGCTGGCGTGGTCACGACGGCCACGGTTGGCATGACGGCGGCGAGGGCTGGGCCGGCGCTGCCTTCCTCGGGGGAATGATTGGCGGCGCGCTGGCAAACCAGGCGCCGGTCTATGTCCAGGGTGCGCCGGTGATGGTCCAGCCCCCAGTCTACATGCAGGCGCAGCCCGCCTATGCCTATCCGCCGGCGTACGCGACGCCCTATGCCGCGCCGGGCTACTACCCGCCCAACTACTATCCCTATCAGCCAGCGCCTTACGGCTACCGCCAGCGTGAGGACGACGACGACTGAGCCGCGGCCACTGCCGACGCGAAACTCAGGCGGACGGGGCCATGATCGCCGCGCTGACCCGATTGCCGCCGTCGGCGCGTGATTGATCCAGCAGATGCTCGGCGTGCTCGACGATGGCGCCGGGCTCGCAGGCAGCGGCGGGATCCATCAAGACCAGACCGACACTGACCGACACCATGGTGTGGTGTGGCGTGAGGTGCTCAAAGCTCACCGGCAGGCGCGCCACTGCCGCACGACAGCGCTCGGCAACCAGACGCGCGGCGTCGATGCCGAAACTCTCCAGCACGCACAGGAAGCGCGCCTCGCCGACGCGGCCGATGGCATCGCCGCCGCGCAACGTGGCGCGCAGACGGCTGCCGACCTCGGCCAGGATCTGGCCGGCCGCGGCGCTGCTGAATTTGGGTGCGAGCCCCTCGAAGCCGTCGACCTCCAGCACCATGACAGCGAAGGCACAGCCGTCCCGCCGCGAGCGTGCGTGCGCCTGTTGCAGCAGCACCATCACGGCATTGAAATTCCAGGAGCCGGTGAGCGCATCGCGCGCAGCGGTCTGTCCCAGCTGCACGCGCAGCTCCTCCAGGCCCTGCTGCAGGACCAGCGCCCGGCGCGCGCCACGACGCAGCTCCATGTGCTCGACGGCCAGCCTCGCGAGCAGCGCGAACTGCGCAGTCTGCTCGCCCGTCCAGTTACGCGGCACCAGGTCCATGCCGACCAAGGCCCCCACCGCGTGGTGCTCGCGCGTGCAGAGGGGGATGGCAATCAGGAAGCGCAGCCCCGGCGCACCCGTGACCTGGCGATGGTCACGCGTGCGCGGATCGGCCTGAGCATCCGCCACGAGGCAGGGACCTTCATCGAGACCGGTCGCCGGGCGCATGCCGGGCAGATCCCCGGCAGGCTCGAACTGGAGGCCGAAGCGCGACTTGCACCACACGCGATCCTGCTCGACCAGGGTGATCAGCACCACCGGCAACTGGAACAGGCGGGCGGCCAGTTCACTGATGAGGTCGAAACCGGCCTCGGGCGGCGTGTCGAGCAGGTCGAGGCCACGCACGGCTTCGAGGCGTGCCGTCTCGGGATCGGGGACGGCCTGGAGGGCCGACGGGCTGGCTGGTATCACGGTGGCTACCTCTGCGGCGCGATGTCCGGGCGCCGGATGCGCGCCATCGCAGCCCCGGCGGCGACCATCGTAGCGAGTTTTCTTCAATCGTGGTGAACGCGTGCGGTGTGGCCCTACAATCGAGGCAGCACTCTGGCCAGCCGCCTCCTCCGAGCCTCCGCATGATCGACGATGCAGCACCGCTGGACCCACCTTCCAGAAGTCCTGGCCGGCTGCGTCCGATCCGGCGCGTGCCGCGTCCGCGCATGGGCGGCGTGCTCGACTCGCCGGTGCGCAACCTCAGCGTCGGCCTGGGTTTCACGCTGGGCGTGATGGTGCTGGCGACGTCTGCCTACATGGCCGTGGGGTGGACCTTCCGCGATGCCGCCTACATGGTCGTGACCACCATCTTCACGGTGGGCTACGGCGAGGTGCGTCCGATCGACACGCCGGTGCTCGATCTCATCACCCTGTCGCTGGTGGTGCTAGGCTGCACCGGCGTGATCTTCGTGACCGGCGCACTGATCCAGTTCATCACCTTCAACCAGCAGGCCAAGGGAATCCGACGCATGAACCGACAAATCGACGAGCTGCACGGGCACGTGGTGGTGTGCGGATTCGGCCGCCTGGGTGCCGAACTGGCGCGCGCGCTCAGCGCCAGCAGCGCCGCCTTCGTGGTGCTCGAGGCCGACACCGAACGCGTGCTGGAAGCGCGTCGCCAGGGCTATCTGTGCGTGCACGGCGACGCCAGCAACGAGCAGATCCTGGTCGCCGGCGGGGTCGAGCGCGCTCACGCCCTGACGGCCGTGCTCTCGAACGATGCGCTCAACGTGTTCATCACGCTGAGTGCGCGCGCACTCAATCCCGACATCCTGATCGTGGCGCGCGGCGAACTGTCGTCGACCGAAGGCAAGCTGCTGCAGGCGGGCGCCGACCGCGTGGTGCTGCCGGCCCACATCGGCGCCGAGCGCATCGCCGAGCTGCTGCTCTACCAGGAGCCGGTGCGCATCCTGGAGAGCATGGAGCGTTCGCACGGCCTGCGCAGCGCCCTGCGCAGCTTCGGGGTGGAAGTCGAGATCGTCACCGCGGCGCCGCAGAGCATGGCGGTGCAGATGACGGTGGCGGCGATCGAGCACCAGGCCAGGGGCGCCTTCTTCATCGTGCAGATCAACCGGCGCAGCGGCGAGGTGCACAACGCGCCGCCCGGCGATGCGGTGGTCGGCGAAGGCGACGGCGTGGTGCTGATGGGGCGCGCCAACCGCGCCGAACTGCTGACCCGGCTGTTCGAGCCGCCGCAGAAGGCGGCCGCTGGCAGCTAGATTGCCAGGGCGCGGATCACTGCCGGCAGTTCGTGCATGTGTCCGATGACGCTTTCCACGCCTTCCGCGCGCAATGCCGCGGCATGGCCGGGGTAGCTGTGGCTACCGCCGGTGAAGCCGACCACGCGCATGCCGGCAGCGCGTGCCGCCTGGACGCCGGGGCGCGAGTCCTCGATCACCAGGCAGCGCTCCGGCGGAACGCCGCGCTGGGCAGCGGCAAACAGGAACAGGTCGGGCGCCGGCTTGCCTCGCGCCACCTGGCTGGCGCTGAAGACGTGCGGGTCGAAGCGTGACAGCAGTCCCGTCACATCGAGCGCCAGCCGGAG